>NZ_JAELTU010000865.1 GCF_016429015.1 Rhizobium sp. ASV20 | reverse complement strand
ACATGGGGCATGCGACTCGCCGCCATCGCTGGAGTCTACATTAGGAGCGCGGTTGGGACGCTTGAAGGCGACATGCTGTATATTTATGGCGGCTGAGAATGTGGGTAGCAGGGCATGTAACTTGATCCTTGAGTTGGTTCATGCTAGCTGACAAGGTATACGCTTGACTCCTAAATAATTGATGCAACAATAGATATACTTGGATGCTTACGAAGCCTTGAGTATGAGTGTCATGTAAGTCGATTTAGTAGCATGTGCTTGCTGGAAGCTTGGTGGTGGCGCGGCGCCGCCATCGGCGTGGGGCACAAAGTCCTGTTGTACGTAAAATGCTGGGACCAAGGCCAAGGCCAAGGGCGACACGGCCAATGTACGAGTACGTACCAT
>NZ_JAELTU010000092.1 GCF_016429015.1 Rhizobium sp. ASV20 | reverse complement strand
CCGCTATCCATATTGGCCTGCTGTCAGGTTTTATTTTCCTGCTTGCCGGTTGTGTTGCCGCGACAACCGAAGAATCTCAGACAAGGACGGTGAAGTCCGGCAAGCGAACCGCGGTAGCAGCGGTACGAGGTGTTACGCCCGGGTGCAAAGACATTATCAGCATTTATCCCGACACGCTTGAATACCCCGGACATGGGCAAGTGAGTTTTGAATGGAAGGAAGTGCGCGTGAAGGAGGTCAAAGAGGGCCCCCTCAAAGGCTGCGCCGGTAAAGAAGCAGGGATAGCTTTCGTCTACTATCGTCCCGATCCGGGCTTCACGGGAGAGGACCGGGCCACGTTTCGGACCGGCTCCACCATTACAAAGATGAGCATCAAAGTCGTGAAGTAACGAAACACGCACAAAAACTGCGCACGTTAATTGGGCAGAAGCCAAACGCCGGTGCGCTCGTCGGTGAAGGAAAGTCGATATAGGCGGTTCGACTCCGCGGCCGCAACCTCACTCCCGATATCATATGAGCCAGGGGCAGGAGGGGTAAATCGGCATTGAAACTACCGTCGACCCCTGAAGCGGTCGAATGCCGTCAGCCGCTGCACCGGCGGATCCGCTTCTTTCCACCGGTAGATATCGCTGCGCAGGAACCGCAGTTCCTCCTCCATCGATTCCTCGGCGATTTCGATCCACCACGATTTTGGTCTGCCATCGCTTCCGTCGGACCACCGATAGCTCCTTGCCTTCAGCAGCTCCTTGAGATCGAAAGGCGCATTTTCCGCGAAGATACGCACCCGTGACCGCTTGCTCGCTTGATAAAGCTCGGCAAAGGGCGATCGATCGCCATGGTACTGTCACATTGCTTGACGTGCGGGCGCATGGAATCCGCAAGGTAGATTTCAGGCGAGTTGCAGCGCGGCCATCCTCCATTGGGTAGTCGCGGCTTGGCGAAAGGATCGGATCTGGGCAGCGGGGCGATTTGATTTGGCAAGAACGAAATGGTTTCGGACGCCTGAGAAGATCGAGACAAATTGTTGCAGCGACCCGATCGACCGAAATCCTTGCCGGGTTCGTTCACGCTTTCGAAAAGGCAGATGCGAATTCTCGGCCCTGTTGTTCAGGCCTTTATGAGAGCGATGCTCGACGGCGGGCATGACCTGACGCCGGGCGGCGCCATAGGATCGCAGCTTGTCGGTGATTATGCGCTTGGGCGCCAAGCCCTGTTTCTTCAGCAAACGGATCAGCAATCGCTTGGCTGCCTTGGTGTTGCGGCGAACCTGAACGATTTCATCCAGGACATATCCGTCCTGATCCACGGCACGCCACAGCCAGCACTTTCTCCCTCCGATGCGAACGACAGCCTCGTCGAGATGCCACACGTCGCTGGAAGAAGGCGATTTGCGGTGCAACCGCGCCGTGATCATGGAACCGTGCGACCTACACCATCGGCGGATTGTTTCATACGAGACTGCCACACCGCGCTCCAGCATCATTTCCTCGACTTCGCGTAGGCTGACATTGAACCGGAAATACAGCCAGATTGCGCGGGCGACGATTTCAATAGGGAAGCGATGATTCTTGTAGGTCGGCGTCGCGCTGTTCATCCTGCCCGACTACCGCAAATCGATTGACGAAAAATCAATGTGACAACACCCGATCGACAGCTCGTCAAGGCGCGAAAGCGTCGGGAGTCAATGACGATCGCTAGCCCGATCGATGGCACAATCCAGTCATCCCTGATCAACACGATCGGTCAGGTGGTAACGACAGGCATCGATCTCATGCGCATCGTGCCGGACGATTCTGCGCTGGAAGTGGAAGCCTATCTGCCAAACAGTGACATCGGCTTTGTCGCAGTCGGTCAACCGGCAGTGATCAAGATCGAGGCTTTTCCGTTCACACGCTACGGCACGATCCGCGGCCATGTGACCGCTGTTGCCCGGGACGCGATCCCGGAGCCGGACGCCAACCAGCTCGAAGGCGACCCGGCCAAGCAATTACAGGCAACCGTGCCGACGACAAATGTGCAGCGGGTGCAGAATCTCGTCTTTCCCGTTACCGTCAAGCTCGATACGAGGACAATGAATGTCGATGGCAATGTCGTGCCGCTGTCGCCGGGGATGGCGGCAACGGCCGAGATCAAGACGGGCAAGCGGCGCATTCTCGAATATCTGTTCTCACCGATCGTCGAGGTCACGTCGCAGGCCATGCAGGAGCGGTGAGTGCAGTGCCCATTCGCCAAAGTATCGAGGCTTTGGCTATGCAGCTGAAATAGGAATAGAAAGCTCGCGCAAACTCAATGTCTTCTCAGACATCCTGAAAGGGTCATCGGTTCGATTCCCATCACATCAACAGATCCGATTTTTTTGGCTGTCCGTTGCCGTCTTTAAAAAGTGAGGTCGCAGTCAAGTGCGGGACGACTGCTTCGCGCCCTCAGAGTGGACGAAGGCCTCCGCAACTTCTCGCCCCACTGCGGTCATTGCGGAGGTCGCATATTGTCTAAAACGCCCTGATGTTCCAGCTCTCCTGAAGGGCAACGACTGTCGTGGGCATCTGCTGCAGCAGGGCTGCTGTCCATTCCCCAGAGCACCGTAAAGAGTGCGACACTCGATATCCATGCCCCCACAAAGAAGGCGAGAAATGCTATTTAGAGCGTAATAAAACCTCGAGAAAATTCCGGCCCGGCGGCTTCATCTGGATCAAGTGGCCAGAAGTATTCCACGACTATGACGTACCCGAGCCCCAGGGACGCACGCCAGCACAGTACCGATAGCGACCGAAGCAACAATGTGGACTGTTACGAGGAGAAATCGTTTGAGCATGGGGTATGCTTATTAGGTCACCGTAAGGTTGTCGATGGTTCTGGCTATCGATGGCTGTGCGTTAACCTGCCCCTGCTAGTGGTTCATAACGGCCTAGGACTGGAGTATGAACAAATGCGAGAACTTGCCCGCGATTCTGCTTTGTATCCGCTAGCACATACATTCATGCTGGCGTTCGCCGCGCTGTTGCTCGTGACTGCGATGTTCCTTTTTGCGAAGCCGCGTCACACTATGATGACGGTATTCGCTGCGGCCACCATCATACAGGCAGTCGTCATATTGGATTGGATCAACAATCTCACGGCGGCTCCGGCAAAGATTGTTGACGTAATAACCGTGACGATCATGTGGTATTGGTGGGCTCCGCCAACGAACGCATTCTTCGCCATTATCTATATTATATTCGTCTATCACCTTGGGAACCGGTTCGTGATGACCCGCAAGGCAGCGGTCATCCACGCACTTATACTGCTTGCCCTCGTGGCGCTATACTGGCCGACTGAACTCGTATTGTACGATTTCTTTCAAAATCCAGAATAGCGCGGACTTTTAGACAGTCTGCCTGACTTTCGCGTCAAATGTGATATCCGCTTCGAGGCGATCCCGGATCTTCGCGCCGACGCCTCGAATGCTTTTTTTCGCGGTGGCCGTTTTAGCAGCCGACAGTCCACTTCTGGACCCAAATCGGTTATTCCATGCAGGCAAAGCCGATGTTCACTACTAAAGAATTTCAAACGGATAGCGTTTTAATAACAGGGTCTTCGGTTCTAACCCTTTCAAGGCGACCATCCACGGCCTTTGTCGATTGTCGATTCAACACAATGGCAGGGCCGAAAGTTCACATCCACTCAAGAGCTGCGAAAAATTTTAGTCAATTACTGAACGTCGGTGTTGCAGATTTTACACGACTATCTGAAAACGAGCGTGTGGTGCAGGGCGTAGACGCTACTTTTCGCTGTACTTTTTTAGAGAACTGCTATTGATCACGGTAGGCCCATGATCGGCTACACCGTCCTCAGGTGAATCTCCATGAATTTTGACCGACATGCCGATTGAGCAAGGTGCGCCCTTGCGCAAACGAATGGCTTTGACTTTGGGTATTTTGTATGTCCCCCGCCAATAAGACCCTTTCCTTCAAGATCCTGACATCTGCAGCTTTTCTTTCCTCGGCGCTTCTTGCTTTCCCGACTTTGGCACAAGAGCAGCAGCCGGCACCGGCCGCCAGCACGACTGCGAGTAGTGACGCCGCTCAAGGTGCCGCCCCTCAGGCAGGCGAACAGCAACCAGCGCCTCAGGCGCGTGTCCAGAAATTTGATGACTGGTATTATCGTTGCATAGACGGCAAGGCGGCAGACGGCGCGGCTGCAACAAGCTGCGAAGTTGCGCAGATCGCGACCGTCAAGCAAGGTGACCAGGAGGTCAACATTCTGACGCTTGCCGTCGCCAAGGCGCCAAAGGCACCACCGAGCACCAGCCAAAAGGCCGGCAAACAGCCTGCAAACGAGCTGATCCTGACGACGCTCGTCCCGCTCAACATGTACCTGCCCGCAGGTATCAGCATTGATGCGAGCGACAAGCACGTCGTGCAACTTGCCTACCGTAATTGCAATCAGGCTGGCTGCTGGGCGCAGCAGAAGCTGGATACTAAGATGGTTGCGGCGCTTGCCAAGGCCACAGATGGCGTCGGTCACGTGCAGATGATGAATGGCCAGAAGGTCAATATCAAATTCTCGCTCAAGGGCCTTTCTGCCGCTCTCGATGCTCTGCAAAAGCCTGCCTCGAAGTAACCCGCGGTAGGAATAGCCCATGACGTTGGCTTTGGGGTCGATCCGTTCCCGGATCGACCACGGCTTCTTGAAGCCGTGTTCCGCTGTGCGGATTGTTGCGGTATTGCTGCCGGCAGTCCTGGCCGCATCGCAGGTTGCTGCGCGCCAATCGCCGAGCGACGATTTCGCCCGACGTCAGGCCCAGCAAGCCGAACAGCAGCGACTTGATGCGCTACGGAATGCAACGCCGAAACCTCTGACGGAGCCGGTGGATGAGAAGCAAGCGCCGACTGCCACAAAGGGTGGCCCCTGCTTCGAGGTCACCGAAGTCCTCGTGGAGGGAGCGACGCAAATTTCGCCTGCAGCGATCGGCAAGGTTACGGCAGCTTACGCCAAACGCTGCATTGGCGTCGGCGACATCAATCTGCTCTTGCGCGATCTCACGCATCTCTATCTCGACAGGGGCCTGGTCGGCTCTCGCGTCTATGTGCCCGCGCAAGACATAGCCAAGACAAAGACGTTGCGACTGATCGCCGTCGAGGGCACGCTTGCTGATATCTATATCAACGGCAAGCCCGCGCCCGGCTCCGGCGTTATCGCCACCGCATTTCCTGGCATGCGCGGCGAGGTTACCAATCTTCGCGATATCGAGCAGGGGCTCGACCAGATCAACCGCATGAGCTCCAACAATGCGAAGACCGCCATGCTGCCGGGCGAGAAGGATGGCACGTCCATCCTCAATATTGAAAGCAAACCAACCCATCCCTGGCATCTTTCGTTTGGCAACAGCAATCTCGGGCAATGGCAGACAGGCTATTCAAAGACATCGGCTTCAGTCGGTTATGACAGCCTCTTCGGCCTGAACGATCAATGGAATTTCGCCTACGAGCATACAGGTCCGGATTATCCAACGCGCAACGATGGCGTCGGCAAGAGCAACAGCTATTCTGGGAATGTCAGTATTCCCTACGGCTACTGGACCTTTTCCGCGAATGGCTCCTGGTATGAATACAATAGCTCGATACCGGGCAATTTCGGGGCTCTGAACACCTCAGGCAATTCCAGGCAGGCAGGAGTTGGCGCCAATCGGGTGATCTTTCGCGACAAGGACTCGATCACGACGTTCAACAGCGGTCTGACCTACAAGGAAAGCAACAACTTCCTGCTGGGCAGCAGGATCGAGGTTGGCAGTCGCAAATATACGGTGGGCGATGTCGGACTATCCCATTCGCGTCGAATGCTGGGTGGTCTGTGGGTTTTCGATCTTTCCTACAGTCAGGGATTGAGCCTCTTTGACGCTGTTGCGCCGGATGCCCCCGGGGCTGGGGACGCAGATCCACGCTTCTCGAAATTGTCAGGCACGATCACGATGACGCGTCCGTTTGAACTTGCGGATCAGCACTTCGAACTGAACTCCATCATGACGGGTCAATATTCTCCGGACAATCTGTTCGGGGCTGAGCAGATATCGATCGGCGGCTATTCCTCCGTGCGCGGCTCGCGTGAATCCATGCTGTTCGGCAATAATGGCTTTTTCATCCGCAACGATCTCGTGTGGCGCACGCAGCCCTTTGGCGACAACGCCGCGCTTGCCAAGGCGCTTGGGGAGTTCCGTCCCTATCTCGGTCTCGACTATGGGCGGATAGCAGCGCAGCGGCGCTATCACATCGATGGTGGAGACATGTTCGGCTGGACGGTCGGAGCCAAGCTCGCCGGCGGCAATATGAATTTCGACATCGGTTATTCGGACGTCCTCGGCGGCACGGTGAACCGGGTCAACGCAGGCCTTGTATTCGTAAGTGCATCAATTCGTTGGTAAACTGTATCGGGTAGCAACATGAATTTAGCAGTGGAAAGCAGCAGAGCCCTCTCGCTCCCAGTCATCGCGCTGGTCAGCTGCGCAATCCTTCTGGCGGGCTGCGGTGGCCGCGAAGTGCATCCGATCGCATCCACCGGGGCTGGCGACCGTGGATTGGAATGTGCTGGGATATCGCGCGAATTTTCGGCCAATGAACGTCAGATCCTTGCTACCGTCAAGGAGCGATCCCAGGCACAGGGGAAGAATGTCATTCTTGGTGCGACAGGCGTCCTGCTGTTCTTCCCGGCGCTATTCTTCATGGATCCTAAATCTCCCGAAAAGATCGAGATCGACGCATTGCGCAATCGCAACCAGGTGCTGACCGACCTTGCGCGGTCGAGAAAGTGCCCGGTGCCGAAGTCGCAATTGGGTGATCTCTACAAGAAGCTTGACGATGGCGTGAAGACGACGCCTGCGACAAGAAGCGGTTGAGTTTGGTCTGGCGCCGGATAGGCCGCGCAAGACGGCGATGGCCCCGCCATACTCGCAGGCCGTGATTACCAGGCGCCATCGCTGAGGTGTCACGTTCGGAATACCACTCGAAATTGCGGAAAGTTCTCTGTCCGCATCGATTGCTGTAAAGGCGTAAAATGAGCAAGAAGATCGCGTTGGTTGGATCGAAGCTTACAACTTTGGATAAAAGGACCGCAAAGGGCCTGATTGGGCGAGCTGTGCGCCTTGGCCACCGGTCGCTTGCCGTGACGCTCAGTGTTCTTCTGTTCTTGCAGCCAGCGATTGCGAATGCGCAGTCGGTCTCGGCAGCGGGTTCGGCGCCGGTTACCAATCAACCCGGTGTCGGCGCCGCCCCCAATGGTGTGCCGCTCGTCGATATCGTGACACCCAATGGGGCTGGTCTCTCGCACAACAAGTACGACAATTTTAACGTCGGCACGAAGGGCCTCATCCTCAACAACTTCAACGGTGAGCAAGGCACCTCGAATCTCGGTGGCGTAACCCCCGGCAACCCCAACCTGAAGAATTCCGGCCCAGCCTCCGTCATTCTCAACGAGGTTACCTCGGGCAATCGTTCGGCGCTGAACGGGCCTACGGAAATCTATGGCGGCAGTGCCGATGTCATCATCGCCAATCCAAACGGCATTACTTGCAATGGCTGCGGCTTCATCAATACGCCTAGGGCGACGCTGACAACAGGCGTGCCCAACATCGGTGCGGACGGAAGCCTCACCGGTTTCACCGTCAATGGCGGCGATGTCACCTTCGAGGGGGCAGGCGGGAACTTTGCAGCTGCTCCTGGTTCGGTCGATCTGTTCGATGTCGTTGCGCGCAATATCCACGTCAACGCGCCTCTTTATGGCAAAACGGTCAGGCTGACGGGGGGCGCCAGCAAATATGATTACAAGACGGGCGACTCCACCGCGCTGACGGCAACGTCCGGCACGCCGGAATATGCCATTGACGGCACCGCGCTCGGCGCCATGCAGGCCGACCGCATCAAGGTCGTCGTTACCGAAAAAGGTGCCGGGGTCAAAATGAGCGGCGACATGGCCGCCAATGCCGGTGAGCTGTCGCTATCGGCCGACGGCAAGATCTCGATCGGCAACGCCTCGGGTAGCCAGGGCGTTAACATCACCTCGAAGAGACAAGTCACGGCAGCCAAAATTACCTCGAAGCAGAAGCTCGCTGTCCAGGCAAACCAGGGTGTTACCCTGCAGACGGTCGCAGCCGATGGCGACATTATTCTGGCCAATGGCGCGGGTCTCTTGAGCGTATCCGGCGATGTCAATGGCGGCACAACCCTACAGCTGAGCTCGGACGGCGGAATTGCTGTCGGAAACGTGACGGCTGGCCAAGGTGCGGCAACGCTTGTCGCGACCTCCGGCGATATTGCGGTTGCGGGCGCAGCCAACAGCGCCGGTGACCTCAGCATGACGGCGACCTCGGGTTCGATCTCGGCGGCCTCGCTTCAAGGCAGCCAAACTATTGCATTGAATGCCGCTCTCGACATTGCTGTTGTCGGCAATATGCAGGCGCAAGGCAATGTCAACGCCACTGGTCGGTCGATCGCAGCTGAAAAGGTGGTCTCCGGCATTAATATCGCCGCCACGAGTGCCGATCCTAATGGCAACATGGTGCTCGGTGCCGCCGGCGGTGATCTCGGCCTGACGGCGACCGGCGGTAATATCGCGACCGGAAATCTCGTGTCGGCTGGAAGCCTCAAGACGAGCGCGACGGGCAATGTCACGGCCGGCGATATCCAGTCGACCACCGGTCTGACAATCACGTCGGCATCCCTTGCGGCCAGCAGCATCACCTCCCATGGCGCGCTTACGGTCAATGCAGCCCGCGGTCGAGTTGGCGTCAGCGGCCAGGTTCTGGCTGCTGGCAATGTCCTGATCTCCGGTTCCGCCCTTCAGGCGGGCGCCGTTGCCGCCGGCGTCGACTTTGCCGCCACCAATGCGAATGGCAGCAGCATTGTTCTCGGTTCGTCCGGCACCCTCGGGCTAACCGCGACGGCAGGCAATATCGTTGCCGACAAGTTGCTGTCGGCAGGCGACCTCAGCACACAGGCCGCCTTATTGCAGGTCAACAATGTTACTAGCCACGGCAATGCCGGCATCAGTGGCGGTGTGAGCGTCGCCAATCAATTGCTTGGCGCTGGCGATATTACCATTAACGGGAACGCCAATGGGGTCAGCGCTGGTCTTCTCGCCTCGGGCGTCGACTTTGCCGCAACCAAGGCGGCCAATGGCGATATCGTGCTGGCGAATAGCGGCGATCTGACGATCAACGATAGTGCTGGCGCTATCCAGGCAGGTACGGTGCTTGCAGCCGGGACGATCAATGCCACTGGCCAGTCCGTCACCGCCGATACGATCACCGGCCAGAAGGACATCACACTTTCGGGCGCGACCAGCGCGAAGGCCGGAAGTGGTGTCGTGAATGTGACGGGCCAGGTTCTCGGTGCAGGGAATGTCAGCGTATCCGGTTCGAGTATTGCGGCCGATGCCATTGTCTCGGGCGTCGATATTGCCGCCACTAATGCGGCGGGCGGGCGCATCACCCTTGGTCCGACAACAACGGGAACCGGCAATCTGACATTGACGGCCGCTGGCGCGATCAGCACCGGAACGCTGTTATCTGCAGGCGATCTTAGTGCCAGCAGTGCAACGATCACCGCCGGCAATATCTCCGCCCATCACGACATGACGCTTGGCGGCGTCATCAGCGTCAATGGCCAGATCCTTGGCGCAGGAAACGTGTCGATCACTGGCCCGAGCCTGTCGGCGCAGAGCCTCGTTGCCGGCCTCGATTTTTCTGCCACCGATGCTGCCAACGGCAGAATTACCCTCGGCCAAAGCGCGACGATTGCCGGCAATCGCGCTGGTGATCTGACGGTATCGGTCAATGGCGCCGTCACGGCGCCCACGATCCAAGCCGCGGGCGTAATTGATATCAGCGGCGCGTCTGTCACAGCAGATTCGATTACCGGCCACGAGAACGTCACCCTTGCCGGTGCCACCACCGTCAACAATCAGATCCTCGGGGGAAGCGACGTCAGTGTCTCCGGGCAAAGCATCAAGGCCGGGAGTGTCGTTTCCGGCGTCGACTTTGCCAGGACTGCTGCCGCCAACGGCAACATTGTGCTTTCCAGCAGTGGTGACCTGACGCTCTCGACCGCAAACGCACTCAACGTCGGCTCGCTGCTGTCGGCCGGCGGTCTCAGGGCAAGCGGTTCGAGCCTCACGGCGAACAGCGTGACCGCCCATGGTGACATAGTGCTCGGCGGCGCAATCAACGTAATGCAGCAGATTCTCGCTGCGGGCAATGTACTGATCAGCGGCCAAAGCTTGTCGGCACAGACCGTGGTCGCTGGCATCGACTTCAGCGCCACCAATATAGCCGGTGGCAGTATCACGCTCGGCCAGACCGGTGATCTAAAGGTCGCAGTCGACGGCGCCGTTACGGCACCGACCATACAGGCAGCGGGCGTGATCGATGTCCGCGGCGCCTCCATTACCACCGATGTCGTCAAGGGGCACAGGGACATCACGCTTTCCGGCGCCACCGCTATCTCCAATCAGGTGCTTGGCGGCGGCAATGTCAGTATCTCAGGGTCAAGCATCAATGCCGGTAGCCTCGTGGCCGGCGTCGACTTCGCCGCGACGGCTGCTTCTGGCAGCGGCATCGTGCTCACAAGCGCTGGCGATCTGACCCTTGCCTCAACCGGCAACATCAATGCCGGTGCGTTGCTTTCCGCAGGCAATCTGAATGCATCCGGCACGACGATTACCGCCGACAAGATTGCGGCACATCGCGAGATGCTGCTTGGTGGCGCGATCAGCGTGACAGGTCAGATTCTCGGCGCCGGCAATGTGCTGATCTCCGGGCAGAGTCTATCCGTGCAGACTATTGCGGCGGGCCTAGACTTCGGCGCGACTGACGCGGCCAACGGTAAAATCACTCTCGGCCAAATTGCGACGACTGCGGGCAATCCTGCTGGTGATCTGACAGTGTCGGTCAAAGGCGCGGTGACTGCGCCTATCATGCAGGCAGCCGGAAACTTGAATGTCAGCGGCGCCTCCATCGCAGCAGATACGATCACCAGCCACAAGAATGCTACCATCTCTGGTACGGCAGCTGGCGTTAACATCACCAATCAGGTGCTCGGCGGCGGCGGCATCGGCATCGCCGGTTCGAACATCAAGGCTGGCGCGATCATCTCCGGCGTCGACTTCGCCGCTACGGCGGCGGCAAATGGGCATATCGTTCAGACCACAAGCGGCGACATGTCGTTGGCATCGCCGGGTGGCGTCAGCATCGGCACACTGCTATCGGCCGGCAATCTAAGTGCTTCCGGTGCGACGGTTACCGCTGACGGGATCACCGCCCATGGCCGCGCCATGAGGCTGGCGGGCGCGATCAGCGTGACAGGTCAGATCCTGAGCGCGGGCAATGTCTTCATTAGCGGGCAGAGCCTGTCGGCGCAGACCGTTGTTGCTGGCCTCGACTTTGGTGCCACCGATACAGCCGGCGGCAACATCGTCCTGGGTCAAGCCGGCGATCTGACAGTTTCTGTCAATGGCGCTGTGACAGCGCCAATCCTACAGGCAGCCGGCGTGCTCGATATCAGCGGCACGTCTGTCGCGGCAGATGCGATCACCGGGCACAAGGACATCACCGTTACGGGCGCAAGCGGTCCCATTGCTGTGACTAACCAGGTGCTTGGTGGTGGCAACATCAACCTCTCGGGTTCTGCTATTGACGCCGGCGCTATTATCTCCGGGGTCGACTTTGCCAAGACTGCCGCTGCCAATGGCAACATCGTGGTTTCCAGCAGTGGCGACCTGACGCTCTCGGCTGCAAACGCACTCAATGTCGGCTCACTCCTGTCAGCCGGCAGTCTCGGTGCGGACACTTCGAGCCTCACTGCGAACAGCGTGACCGCCCATGGCGATATGACGCTCGTTGGCGCAATCAACGTAGCGCAGCAGATTCTTGGGTCCGGCAATGTACTGATCAGCGGGCAGAGCTTGTCGGTGCAAACTCTCGTCGCTGGCATCGACTTTGGCGCCACCAATGGTGCCGGTGGCAATATCGCGCTGGGCCACGCCGGCGATCTTAAGGTCGCGGTCAATGGCGCCGTTCTGGCACCGACCATACAGGCCGCCGGTCTGGTCGACGTCAGCGGCACCTCCATCGCTGCCGACGCCATCACCGGCCACAAGGATGTCACGCTTTCCGGCGCCACCACCGTAAAGAACCAGGTTCTCGGCGGTGACAATGTCGGCATCTCCGGGCCGACCATCACGGTCGGCGCGATCATCTCCGGCGTCGACTTTGCCGCGACCGCCGCCGCCAATGGGCATATCGTTCAAACCGCAAGCGGCGATCTGACCCTTGGCTCAAGTGGCGCAATCGACGCCGGAACATTGCTGTCTGCGAGCGATCTCATTGCGAACGGCGCAACGATCACTGCCGGCAATATCTCTGCCCATCACGATATGACACTTGGCGGTGTGATCGACACGACGACCGCAAGCGGTCGCATTGACGTCAGTGGCCAGATCCTGGGCGCTGGCAACGTTTCGATCACGGGCTCGAGTCTGTCCGTCCAGAGCCTCGTTGCCGGCCTGGACTTCAATGCCACCGATGCAGCCAATGGTAAGATCACTCTCGGCCCAGGCGGTGATCTGAAGGTCGCAACAAGCGGCATTGTGACAGTGCCGACCGTTCAAGCCGCCGGCGCCATCGATATCCGCGCTGCAGCGGTCACCGGCAACGCGATGACCGGTCACAAGGACATCACCGTCTCAGCCGCAAGCGGTCCCGTTGATGTGACCGGCCAAGTGCTGGGTGGTGGCAACGTCAATCTCTCGGGCTCTGCCATCAAGGCCGACGCCATTATCTCCGGCATCGATTTCACCCGGACGGCCGCCGCCAACGGACACATCGTTCAGACGACTAGCGGCGACATTTCCTTGACGTCGCCAGGTAGCATCAGCGTCGGCACATTGCAGTCGGCGGGCAATCTGACGGCCTCCGGTTTGAGCGTCTCTGCGGACAGCATCACCGCGCGGCACGACATGACGCTTGGTGGTGCCATCAACGTCAGTAGCCAGATCCTGGGCTCCGGAAATGTGCTGATCAGTGGCCAAAGCTTGTCGGCACAGACCGTCGTCGCCGGCATCGACTTTGGCGCCACCGACGCTGCCGGTGGCAATATCGTCCTTGGCCAGTCCGGCGACCTGAAGGTCACCACCAGTGGTGCCGTGGCAGTGCCGACGATACAAGCAGCCGGCGTGATCGATATCAGCGGCACTTCCATTGCCGCCGACGGGATCACCGGACACAAGGAAATCACGCTTTCCGGCGCCACCGCTGTAACGAACCAAGTCCTCGGCGGCGGCAATGTCGGCATTTCTGGTTCCAGCATCAAGGTTGGCACTGTCGTTTCCGGCGTCGACTTCGCCTCGACGGCGGCATCTGGTGGCGGCATCGTACTCGCCAGCGGCGGCGATCTGATGCTTACTTCGACCGGCAATCTCAATGCGGGTACGTTGCTTTCGGCCGGTTCTCTCGGTGCCGCAGGAACCGCCATCAACGCCAATGCCGTGACGGCACATGGTGACATGACGCTTGCGGGAGCAATCAAGGTCGACAGCCAGATCCTAAGCTCAGGCAATGTGCTGATCAGCGGCCAGAGCTTGTCGGCGCAGACCGTCGTCGCGGGTATCGACTTTAGTGAAACCAACGCCGCCGGCGGCAATATCGTCCTGGGTCAAACCGGTGACCTGAAGGTGGCAACCAGCGGCGTTGTGACAGTGCCGACGGTTCAAGCCGCTGGCACCATCGATATCCGCGCTGCCGCGGTCACCAGCAACGCGATGACCGGTCACAAGGACATCAGTGTCTCGGCCGCAAGCGGTCCCGTTGATGTGACCAACCAGGTGCTGGGTGGTGGCAACGTCAAACTCTCGGGCTCTGCCATCAAGGCCGACGCCATTATCTCCGGCATCGATTTCACTCGGACGGCTGCCGCCAACGGGCACATCGTTCAGACGACTAGCGGCGATATTACCTTGACAGCTCCGGGCGCCATCAGCGCGGGCACACTGCTCTCAGCCGGCAATCTGAACGCTTCCGGCTCGACCATCACTGCAGATGGAATCACCGCCCACGGCGCCGTGACACTCGGCGGCGCGATCAGAGTCACAGACCAGATCCTCGGGTCGGGCAATGTATCGATCACCGGCCAGAACCTTTCCGCCCAAACCGTCGTAGCTGGCATCGACTTCGATGCGACCAACAGGGCAGGGGGTAGCATTGTCCTTGGTCGGACGGGAGAGCTGACGGTATCGACTAGTGGTGCGGTAGCGGCGCTGACCATGCAGGCGGCCGGCGTCATCGATGTCAGCGGCGCGACCATCAACGCTAACGCGATCACTGGGCGTCGGGACATCACTGTTTCAGGTTCCACCACCGTCACAAGCCAAGTCCTTGGCGGTGGCAACATCGCCATCTCCGGTCCAGGCATCAAGGTCGGGACGATGGTATCCGGCGTCGATTTCGCCAGAACTGCTGCCGCAAATGGCAATATTGTGCTCGCCAGCAGTGGTGACCTGACGCTTGCCGCGACTGGCCTCGTCAACGCTGGCACTCTGCTCTCAGCTGGCACTCTGAACGCCTCCGGGTCGACCGTTGCAGCCGACGGCATCACTGCGCACGGTGCCGTGACGCTCGGCGGCGCGATCAGCGTTACAAACCAGATCCTCGGATCTGGCAATGTATCGATCACCGGTCAAAGCCTGGCGGCGCAGACCGTTGTTGCAGGCATCGATTTTGCCGCGACAAATGCAGCCGCTGGCAACATTATCCTTGGCCAACGCGGCGATTTGACGGTGAACGTCAATGGCACCGTTGCGGCGCCGACCATACAGGCTGCGGGTGCCATTGATGTCGGTGGTGCGTCCGTTGCGGCTGCCTCGATCACCGGCCACAAGGATATTAGCGTTTCCGGCACGGCAGGCGCGGGCGTGAATGTCGCCAACCAAGTGCTTGGCGGCGGTAATGTTGACATCTCCGGCTCAAGCATCAAGGCCGGCGCCATAGTGTCGGGCGTCGATTTCGCCGCAACGGCAGCCGCCAATGGAACCATCGTCCAAACGACAAGCGGCAACCTGACGCTCGCTTCAACCGGTTCTATCAATACCGGCACACTGCTTTCGGGCGGTGCGCTTTCGGCCAGCGGCTTGATCGTGAATGCGGATGCCGTCACGGCGCACGGCGATGTAACGCTTAATGGCGCCACCAGCATTGCCGGCCAGATCCTGGGCTCCGGCAACGTATCGATTACCGGCCAGAGCCTGTCGGCGCAAACGGTTGTCGCCGGTATCGACTTCGCTGCTACCAACGCCTCTGGCGGCAATATCGTTGTTGGCCAGACGGGGGACCTGACAGCTCAATTGAGTGGTGGGTTCTCTGCATCGACGATGCAGGCCGCCGCAGCCATCAACGTCAATGCCGCGACCGTGACCGCCGATACCGCCACCGGTCATAAAGACATTACCCTTTCTGGGGCAACGACCGTTAATCGCCAGATCCTCGGTGGTGGCAATATTGGCATCTCCGGCTCAAGCATCAAGGCTGGAACTATCGTCTCCGGTGTCGACTTCGCCGCAACGGCAGCCGCTAATGGGAACATCGTGCAGACGACAAGCGGCAGCCTGACGCTCGCTTCGGCCGGTTCTATCAATACCGGCGCGCTGCTCTCGGCCGGTGGTTTTTCTGCCAGTGGCGCAACCGTGAACGTGGATGCCGTGACAGCGCACGGCGCCGTTACACTCAATGGCGCGACCACGGTTGCGGGCCAAATCCTCGGCGCCGGCAATATACTGATTACCGGCCAGAGCTTGTCGGCGCAAACGGTTGTCGCCGGTATCGACTTTGCTGCTACCAACGCCTCTGGCGGCAATATCGCTCTTGGCGAGACTGGCGACGTGACGGCTCAACTGAGCGGTGGGCTCTCCGCATCGACGCTCCAGGCCGCCGGTACCATCGACGTCAATGCCGCTACCGTGACCGCCGATACCGTCTCCGGTCACAAGGATATCGCTCTCGCCGGTGCGACCACCGTTAGTGGCCAAATCCTTGGCGGTGGGACCATTAGCGTCTCAGGCTCGAACATTGCAGCAGGCGCAATTGTCTCCGGTGTCGATTTTGCTGGAACGGCCGCTGCCAACGGTAATATCGTCCAGGCATCAAGTGGCGATGTGTCGCTGACTTCCTCAGGCGATATCACGGCTGGCGCGCTTATGTCGGCCGGGGATCTTACCGCTCAAGCGATGGATCTGACAGCAGGTAACATCACCAGCCATGGTAACACCAATCTGACGGCCAACGGCACGGCGGCAAACGGCCGCGTGAATGTGAGCGGCCAGGTACTCTCCGCTGGCAACCTCCGTATTGAAGGCGCCAGCCTTAGCTCGGGCCTTCTCGCCTCCGGTGTCGATTTCGCGTCCACCAATGGGAGTGGTGGCAACATCGCTCTCGCCTCATCTGGCGCCATGAACCTTACCTTTGTTGGCAACGCGACGGCCGCGACTATTCTGTCGGCCGGCGATCTCAACGCCAATGCTGGCAATCTGAAGGCGAGCAGCATCACCAGCCATGGCAAAGTCGGCATCGTCGGCAACGTCGATGTGAATAACCAGATCCTTGCCGCCGGCGACCTCACCATCAGCGGCAGCAGCATCAGCGCACCTACATTGATCTCCGGTATCGACTTTGCCGCCACCAACGGCGCCGGTGGCAATATCGTGCTGGCGTCGTCGGGAGCCATGAATCTGACGGCCTCCGGCGGCATTACCGCTTCAACGATCCTTTCTGCTGGCGACATCACCGCGAATGCGGCGGATCTCATTGCCGGCAGCATCACCGCTCATGGTAACGCAGCCATTGCCGGCAATGTCGATGTCAGCAACCAGATCATCGCTGCTCGCAATCTCACGGTTAGTGGCGGCAGCATCAATGCACCGGTCTTGATCTCGGGTGTCGATTTCACTGCCACCAACGCCGGCGGCGGCATTGTGCTCGGAACTGCTGGCGATATGACGCTGACCGCGTCTGCCGGCATCCTGGGGCAGACCATGCTCTCGGCCGGCGCAATCGATGCCAGCGGCGCTACGATCACGGCGAACACCGTTACCGGGCATAGGGACATTTCCCTTACCGGCAGCAATAGCGTCAACGTGACCGGCCAGCTCCTCGCAGCAGGCGACGTCCTACTCTCCGGTTCGACTGTTCAACTGGGGCAAGCGGTTACCGGCGTCGATTTCGCCGCCACCGCGCGCTCGGCCAATGGCGCCATCGCTCTTGGACCAAACGGCGATCTGACCATCAATGCCGAGAGTGCTTCGGCCACCATGTTGATCGTCGCCGGCGGCCTCAATGTCGCGGCGGGTGCCTTTACGGGCGGCAATATCACAAGCCACGGCGCCGTTGCGATCGGTTCGTCGACCAGTCCTGACACGGTCAAGATCAATGGTCAGCTCCTTGGCGCTGGCAAGGTCTCCCTTATTGGCTCCGCCGTCAGCGGTAATGTCATCGCGGTCGGTGTCGATTTTGCAGCAATGGACCAATCGGGCGCTGGTAACGTCATTCTTGGCCAGACCGGCGACTTAACGCTCACCGCCACGACCGGCGACGTCTCGTTCAACAGCCTGCTTGCTGCGGGAACCATCACCGCCAACGCAGCGAACAATGTCAGCGCCAATGCTGTCGCCCATGGCGATCTGGCGCTGACCGCGGGCAATGCCATCACGCTCCTTGGCCAGTCGCTGGGGACCGGTAATATCAATCTCAACGCCCGGTCGATCTCGATCGATACGCTGGTCTCGGGCGTCGACTTTGCTGCCACCAATGCGTCAGCTAATGGCAGCCTGATGCTGCGCCACGCCGGCACCATGACGCTTGCCGCCTCCAACGGCAGCATCAGCGCCAACTCATTGCTCTCGGGCGGTAATCTTGCCGCCACGGCCACTCAGAATATCAGCTATAACAGCCTGCAAAGTCTGGGAAATGCCTTGCTCACAAGCCCGGGCGCCATTTCCTATACCAGCACGACGCGCGTCGGTGGGAGCTTGACGCTGAACACCGGTGCGCTCGATCTATCCGGCAGCAAAGGCAGCCGGATGGCGGGCGGCGGTACGCTGATCGTCAACGCCTCCTCCGCTAATCTCTCGGGTAGCAATCTCGTCTTCGGTGGTCTGAGCCTCAACCTGTCGGGCAATGCCGATCTTTCGAACGCTCAGGTCAGCACGGTCACCAATGCCGGTGGTTCCGGCGACATTACGGTTTCGGCCGCGGGCCTCACGACAAACGCCAATACTGCGCTGCTGGCCGCGCACGACCTGACGCTGAACTTACCGTCGCTCGGCAATGCCGGACAATTGGCAGCCGGCAATAATCTTAACGTCAACCTTGCCGGCGATTTTTCAAACGCTCCGGGCGGTCTCGTCTTTGCCGGCAACAACTCAAACCTCTTCGTTGGCGGCACGCTGACCAACAATCAGGGCGCGCTCCTTGCCAGCAACGGCCTCACGATCGCTGGACCTGGTGGCGGTCAGCGCAATGGTGCGGTCGTCAATATTGCCGGTCTCATTCAGTCCGGCGGCACCATGTCGATCCTGACCAATGGCCTGAGCAACGTCACGACCTCGGCCCCGGCAATCCAGCGCAACGTGCAGATTTCCAACGCCATCCTCAGCGCCTATGACGTCATCACCAGGACTTACCGTTGCGCGACCCGCTGCAATGGCTCGGGCGATCACGACCCCCCGACTTACACCTGGATACAAGCCATCAATCATCTGGTCAGCCAGATCGTCTCGCAGGATCAGTTGATCAGTGGCGCCGGCGCCTCCGCACAGATCCGCGCGGGTCGGGACCTAACCATCAATGCGACGAACCTGTGGAATTCCTACAGCTCGATCAAGTCCGATGGCAACATGCTGCTCACCGTCGCCGGCACGCTCACCAATGATGGTGCGACGCTGAACCGCGTCACCCAGACCATCTGTGACAGCAGCACCCCCTGCCAATATTACCCAAATGTCGTCTCCTCCGACCCAACGCAAGGTGGGCTTGATTGCAGCGGCCCCAATCGCCCCTGCATTGGCGGCAATGACCCGTCTCTCACCTATACGCCGAACCCGAATGGCACGCGCGATCCCTCGCGCGATCTGAACCCCGGTACCACGGTCAGCGTGCAGGCGATTGGCGTCATCTCGGGCGTTGTCCAGGCGCGGGGTGGGCTCAATATCTCCGCTGGCGCGGTCAACAACGTTGCCTCCAATGGTTCCATCGCCGGTCAAGTCGCAATCGATGCTCCGGCGACGGCAAATAATCCGCTCGGCGCCCTGAACAGCATGACTGCCGGCGGCGCGCTGTTCAATGTCAACGCCGCACTTTCGAATGTCGCGGCCAATGGCGGCGCTAGCGCTAGCAGCGGCCCGTCGCTCGCAGGTAGCGGACCGACGGTCGGCTCGGGACCGGCGATCAGCAGCAACAATCTGCAGGCGCGCGGCAGCACGTCGATCAGTGGCGCCAGTTTGACCGCAAACACCGGCACCACGCTAAGCGGTAATCGACTGACTGCCGCAACCGGTGCCTCGGTCAACGGCGGCAACACGATAGTGGCCGGCAATGCATCTGTCGCTGGCACGAGCCTGACAGCAGCCGGCAGCACTTCAATCGGCAACACCGGCATCATGACAACCAGCAGCGCTGCGATCAGCGGCAGTGGCGTGACGGCGGCCACCGGCGCTGCGATCACCGGTAATGGTATGACCGCAGCGGCCGGTCCTGCGGTCAATGGTGGCGGTCTAGCTGCGGCGGCTGGGGCTTCTGTTAGCAGCAGTGGCGTTACCGCATCTAACGATGCCTCAGTCAATGGCAGCGGCGTTACGGCAGCTGCAGGTCCGGCGATCGGCAGCAACATCCTGACGGCTGCCAGTGCTTCTGTTAGCCCGAACAGCCTGATGGGTAAGCTCACGACCGCGATCGGCAATAGCGGCAATCTCACCCAGATTCTGCAGACAAATGGCGCGCAGCTCGCAACCCTTGCGAAGCCGCAATCGGGCGGCGTCGGAGGCACGGTTCCGGGCCAGGTCTTCCTGTTCGAGACCCGGGCGGCCTTCCTTGATGTCTCCAAGTTCTATGGCTCAGCCTATTTCATAGACCGGATAGGCTATACGCCGGAGACCAAGGTTCCCTTCCTTGGGGATGCCTATTTCGACAACCAGCTTATCGATGAGCAGATGCGCCAACTGGTCGGAAATGGTCTCGGTGCCGGCTCGTTCGTCCCCGGTGACAATGCCACCGACCAGATGAAGGCACTGCTCGACAATGGTGTTGCCTATGCCGAGGCGCATGGCCTTGGTCTCGGTCAGCCATTGACGCCGGAGCAGGCCGCATCGCTGACGCAGTCGATGGTGATCTACCAGACGGAGGTCGTCGACGGCGCGCCGGTGCTGGTGCCGGTCGTCTATCTCTCGGCTGAAGACCGCGCCAAGACCACATCCGCTGCCATGATCGCCGGCAACACGGTCAGCATCGATGCCTCGAGCGTCGACAATTCCGGCGCGATTGCTGCGGCCGACGGCATGACCATCAATGCGGGCAGCATCAAGGCCAACGGCGGCGCCTTCCTCGCCGGCGGCAATCTGAACCTCAATGCCGAGAATGGCATTACGCTGGCGGCCCAGACGATGAACATCGGCGGGCAGACTGTCGTCACCGCCAATGGCGGCGTCACGGCCGGCGGCAATTTGAAAATGGATGCTGGCGCAGGCAGCCTGACGCTCAGCGGCACGAAGGTCGCCGCGGGCGGCAGCGCGCAGTTATCCGGCCAGACCGTCACGCTGGGTGCCGTCAAACAGGACAATGGCGGAGTCCAGACGCTGGTTGGTACCACCGTAACCACAGGCGGCAATCTCAGCATCGCCGGCACCAACGGCGTCAACGTCATCGCCAGCTCCGCCAAGGTCGGCGGTGATCTGTCAATCGCTTCTTCAAACGGCTCAATCAGCATCATCTCGGCCGGCGTCGAAAATACCGTTCTCACCAAGGACCGCTTGGATCTATCGCAGGGCGGCACCATCACCACGACAACCAGCCAGATTCAGCAAGGCTCATCGCTCATTGCTGGCGGCTCCATGATGGTATCCGGCAATCAGGGTGTACTGATCGGCGGCTCATTACTCGACGCCGGCGGCAATCTCGGCATTGTCTCGACGAACGGCAACATCGCGATCACGGCCTCGCAGGATCAGACCACCAGCCAGTCGAAGACCATCGCGGGTGTTGCCACCGGCTACAAGAGCGGCCAGTCGTCTTCGGCCGCCGTCACCAGCAACGGTTCGTCGATTACCTCGCAGAATGGCAACGTGACCGTCCAGGCCGATGCCGGCAACATCAGCGTCATCGGCTCCGATATCGATGCCAAGGGTGGTGCCGCTAACGTCATCGCCAAGGGCGATGTCACCATTGGCGAGGCAACCGACAGCGCATCGTCCTCCAGCAAGTTCGGTTCCAAGAAGGCAACCGAAGCAACGACGACGGCGGAAGGCTCGTCGATCACGGGCCAAACCGGCGTTAATATCGCTTCCACGGGCGGCAACGTCACCGTCTCTGCCTCCGATGTGACTGCTGGTGATGCGGCTCATACGGCCAATGCCAATATCAGCGCTGCCGGCAACATTGTGATCGCTTCCGGCAAGAACACCGACGAGACCACCTCCGACAGCAAGAAGAGTGGCTTCCTCTCATCATCGAAGACCCATACCCATACGTACGACGAAGACACTGTCGGCTCGTCCATCACCGCGTCTGGCAATATCACCGTCAATGCTGGCGGTGAGGCCGTCGTCTCCGGTTCCAACATGGCTGCGGGCAATGATCTCAGCCTCTCGGGCTCGACTGTCACTGTCATGGGCGCAGAGGAGGAGCATGAGAGCGACAAACAGGTCAAGAAATCTGGCATCGGCGTCGGCTCCGGCGGCGGGTTTATCTCGATCTATGGATCGAAGGATTCGAAGAACAGCCAGAGCGCGACCGATAATATCGGCTCGACGCTAAGCTCGGGTGGCACGACGACGATCACGTCCACCCAGGGCGACGTCAATATCTTCGGCTCGTCCTCGCATTCCGGCGATGGCACGGTGATTTCTTCCGCGCGCGACGTCAACATCGCGCCAGGTGCGGAGGAGCAGTCGTCTTCCAGCGAGACGAAGCGTTCTGGCTTTGGCATCAACTTCTCATCCGGTGACGGCAGCCTGTCGATCGGCATTGGCGTCGCCAAGTCGGAAGAGCAGCGTTCGAAGGACGCCAATATAAATGCGGTCAGCACGCTGGATTCCGATGGCAGCATCACCATTGCCGCCAACCGCAACATCAATGATCAGTCCGGCAAGATCCTCGCCGCCGGCCCGATCAGCCTGATCGCGGGCGATAACGTCAACATGCTCTCGAGCAACGACGTCACCAACGCCTCCGAGATGCAGAAGAAGAGCTTTGCCGGTGTCAGCATCACGGTCCAGTCGTCGCTGATTGCGGCCGGTCAGCAGGCGATGCAGGCGGGTAGCCTGCTGTCCGGGGATAACGGCATCTACGGAATCGCGCCCGCGGTCCTGGCCGGCGTCAATGGCTATAACGCGATCACCTCGACCATGGCCGCTATCAACGCCAGGCCGGATCCCAAAACTGGCATCAAGCCCGCCGTCGCCGGGATTTCGCTGACGGCCGGCTATAGCTTCAGCGAAAGCTCGCAGCAGTCGACGACCTCGATCCCCGTCCCACCTGAGATCCGCGGCAGCTCGGTGACCATCATCGCTCAATCCGGTGATGTTCTGGGACGCGGTGTGCAGATCAGTGCCGGCATCGGCAAGGATGGCAAAGCGCCGACTCCCTCCAGCGATCCTAATAATGGCAATGTGCTGATTTCGGCGGCGGGCAAGGTCGACCTGGAAAGCGTGCAGGCGACATCCGACAGCAAGAGCAGCAGCAAGTCGGGTAGTGTCAGCGTCGGCGTCGGCGCAAGCATCGATGCCAGTGGCAACATCTTCAACGCCGGCCCGACCGCGAACGCCGCCTATGGTTCCGGCAAGCAGGTGGCAAGCTCGGTTACGCAGGTCAATTCGACTGTCAGCGGCACCAATACTGTTACCGTCGTCGCGGGTGACACGCTGACGCTGGCCGGTGGCGTTCTTTCCGGCAACACCGTTAACGTCGGAGCGGTCAATGGCATCACGATCGAGAGTCGCCAGGACACGGCATCCTATGACGAGAAGTCGAAGAGCGTCGCGCTTGGCATCAGTTCGGGCGGTATCAGCGGCGGCTACAACCAGGGCACCATCACCGGCGACTATGCCAATGTTTCCCAGCAGAGTGGCATCTTTGCTGGCTCCGGCGGCTATCATGTCAACACCGACGGCACGATCGACCTGAAGGGCGGCTTTATCGGATCGACCGCCGATCCCAAAAACAACGATCTGACGGCCAATCAGATCCTCTACTCCAACATCGAGAATTCGATGTCGGCGTCATCGACGAGTTTCGGCGTTAGCTTGATCGGCCCTGGCATTCCCGTTCCGATCGTCGGCCAGCCCGCCAAGCAGAGTGACAGCGGTGCAACGCTGGCGACAATTACGCCGGGTAATTGGAATCTGACCGGTCAGAGCCAGGATCTTTCGGGCCTCAACACCGACGCTTCGAAGGCCAACATTCAGGTCGACAACTTCGATATCGACAAGCTGAAGGCCCAGCAACAGAGCGCCGCGGCGATGTCGCAATTGCTCAACATGGGTATCGGCTATCTGGCCTCACAGATGCAATGGGAGGAGGGCAGCGCGCAAAAAGTCGCCCTGCATGCGGCCGCTGCAGCGTTGGTTGCTCAGCTTGCCGGCGGCAATCCCGGGCAAGCGGCCGCAGCCTCTGCCGTGGAAGAACTGGTTAACGGTTTCCTGACCAATGCGTTGAAGTCAGATCCCAATCTTACCGCGGCGGAGCGAATTGCCATCCAGCAATGGGCTGCGGCATTCGTAGGCGCCGCAATCGGCGGCAATGGTGGCGCTGCAGCTGCGATCGACACGTTTAAATATAACTTCCTGAAGCACGAGCAGCTTGATGAGGCGAAGGATGTCGCCCGAGCGATCGATAAGTGTGAAGCAGCTCCAGGGACGACAGGTTGCAGCAATCAGGAGATTGCACAACTTTATCTCCAAAAGACCTACTATCTAACCCTTTCACAGGAAAACACAAAAAATCTTATTGCAGATTGCGCGGGTAGTACCGCGTCAGCTGCATGCCAGGAAGGCATCCGAGAACTTCGCCAGTTCCTTCGATCCGTCGAGACTGATGACCTTTCCGGTTTGCCAACCGAACAGCGGGCCGGTGCCTTTGCGGTAACGCAATCCGTGTTCGTATACGACCGGATTCTGGGTGATCATCTGCAGGGTGTTCTCGATGGTACTCTTACGCCGGATCAAGCTCTAACGGGCGCGCTTACGGAGATATCTAAGCTTCAGGGTGGCGTTGCGGCTTTCCTTGATGCTGCCGGCGTCGTCGGCGGTGTCGCCGCTTGCGGCAGCACTGCCGGCGTTGCTTGCGCGCTGGGTCTTCTTGGCGCTGCCGGCGCGGCCAACCATCTTTACGGAGACGCGCGACAGGCCGTCACCGGCGAGGCGGCAAAATCGATTCTCGAATTGGCCCTCGAGAAGCAAGGCTACTCGGCCGCCGATGCAGCGAAATATCAAGCCTATATCGACGCGGGCATCCTCGTCGTGACCGTCGGGACCGTCGGGGGGCAGACCGTCTACGGTTTCGCCGTCAATGCTAGTAAGCTTGGAGGCGCGAATAGCGCGTCGCGTGTTCTCCAAGGAATCGTTGCTGACGCCGAAATTGGCGCAAAAAAAATTGACGACGTCGCACTGGAGCTCAAGGGTGTAAGTTGCTCTGGCACCAAATGCATGGCTGGCTGCTCGTTCGATGGTTCGACCTTGGTCAAGACCGTAGATGGCTTTACGGCCATCCGTGATATTCGACCTGGCAAGACACAGGTCTGGTCGCGCGATGAGCATGGCAATGAAGGCTATAAACTCGTCCTTCATCAGTTCCTCAACCGCCATTCCGAAACCGTCTATGTCACCTTGCGTTCTGAAAGTACCGGGCATCGGCAGACTATTACCACCACCCTGACCCATCCCTTCTTCGCGATTGTGCCGGAGGGCGCCGTTCAGCCGGCTGCATTGCCAGAAGGTCGTCTGTATCAAGGCCCGATCGCAAATGGCTCCTGGGTCGCTGCGCGCGACCTGAAACAGGGCTACAGATTGCTGGGCGCGGACGGAAGCTGGACCGATGTCGTCGGTGTTCGAGTTTCCGATAAGCCGCTCGACGCTTACAATCTCACGGTTGCTGGTTTCCATACCTACTTCGTCAAGCAAGCTGACAACGCAGACGTCGAACCGGTGTGGGTGCACAATTCGTGCACATACACCCCAACCGTCAGCGGGGACATAGTGAGCTCGAATGGGGCTAAATATGCTACGGTCGGACAAACCAACAATGGAAATCCGGTATACTACAGCAATGGCAACTATTTCGAATTCAATGGAACTGGCGTTGCTCGCATCGATGCGCGGCAGCAGGGAATTATCTTCGAAACGCAGCTCCTTGATGCTCTCGGTATCGATAAGAACACCCTCAAGGTCATCGGCACCTTGGACGATGGAACAACGGCCTATACTATCCCGGATGGATTGGGAAATTTGGGGAAAATTGGCGACGGTGTTCTCGAATCTAAGTTCTATAATGCCACGACTGTCACAAAGACGAGCCAATTGGAGGCTCAGATGAATTATGCAATTAGCGAGGAATTACCCTATAACTTGGTTGTAGGTCCCAACACGGTGGTTGATAAGGCACTCGAACAAATAATTGACCGATTGCCGCACGGCGGAAACATTTACAGATTTAATCCGACTACAGGAACTGTGACGCGATATTGAGGATCGAAATGGAAAACGAAAGAAAACGAGTGCAGCCTGTAGTGGAATTGAGCGTTGCAACCGAAAGCGATATTTCGGACTGGAATTGCGGTCAGCGTTTTTTTGAAATGTTAGTAGCGACAGATAATCGCCTCGCACCGGAGAAAATTGGAAACTCTGATAATTTAACAGACTATGATGGCATCGCGTCTTTTAAACCCCATTGGGGAAAACGCGTGCAGCTTGAGGGGCCCCTTGGGTCTGCAAACGTATTTTGGGGTATTTCTTGGCAACGGGATTCTGCACTGAAGAGCCACGGCCAAGTAGATCTGACAGATATTAGCAAGAAGGGAAACCTGATTCCTGGGAGTATTTCTTTGTCGTCCGCATATGAGGAGACGACTGACTGGCTGCAATTTTTCAGAGACGTTTGCGATCTTACAAATGCGGCGGCAGGCTTCATCCACATTCCAGCGGAGGTCGAGAAACGCGAAAACGGATACTCGCCCTACTATCCTGGCGTCAGGGGGAGCATTCTAAAAAAGCAACTTCCTAATATTGCCTGGGCAACGTTCTTTGGCGCCCCATATGCACATGAGGCCGATTTCGCAATGCTTGGTAAGCTGGGCTGTCACGTCGAGGAGCTAGCCGGTGGCTACCTTCTACTGACGAGTGACAATATCATGGATTGCTTCAATGATTTCTCAACGTTTTCCCGTCAGCGCGTGGAGCTGAAGAAGCTTTTCAGGCCGGATCTGTTCCGGATTACTGAAGAAGCGGAGGTATCATAATTCGGTCAGCTGCGACACCGCGCACCGATAGACCACTGCTGCTCCATCGACGGTATGGCAAAAATTGCGCACCACTGAGATGATATTGACGGCATCCCAACTCCCGAAGATCTCCCATCTGAGAATGACAGCATTATGAGCTACGATCTCTATCTGGACTTCAGGTCGCGCGTGCGAATGAAAGACATTTCGGATTTTTTTGCAGCACGGGCCAATTATAAGGCAAATGGAAGCCAGATCATCTACCAGAACGACCTCACCGGCGTTTATTTCATGCTCAACTTCAGTGAGGAAAAGAAGGGCCTTTTGCGCAGAAGCGCTATAAAGGCGCACATCAATATCAATTATTGCAGGCCAAGCTTTTTTGGGTTGGAGTCGGAGATCGAAATTGCCGAGCTTCTGAAACGCTTTCCATACCAGATCCACGATCCGCAGATGAACGGAATGGGAGATGGTCCCTATTCAAGAGAAGGGTTTCTGCACGGCTGGAATGCCGGCAACGAGTTTGGTACAGGCGCAATCCTCTCACAGTCGGCGCTCGAAACGATCTGGAGTCTGCCATCAAGTGAATTGCATCGAGCATGGCATTGGAATTATACCCAACCACTTCGCCAAGCTGCCTGCGGAACCGGGCAATTCGTGCCGCAGATCTTGTATATGAATATTGCTGGCCATGCGCGAACCGTCGCTGTTTGGGGAGATGGTCTGCCAACATTGCTACCACCAGTCGATTTTGTCCTCGTTGCCCGTCCTGGACCAAATGGGAACGAATTTGGCTTCGTATCCTGGGAACAATTGACCATGCTGCTAACTGCCATCGGATACCAATGCGGGCCGGAGGGATTTAATCTGAATTATTCGGCTCCGCCGGAGGCAGTTGTCCGCTTCGTTGCGAATATAGCGACGGTCGGTCTCTCCGAACTTTCCCGGCTCTCACCAGATCACGTCTTAGACGAGGAACTGGTTCGGAAATGCTCGACCTGACGGGTTAATGAACCGTCGGGTACCAATCGGACGCAATTCAACGCGTGGCGGCGAGAATTTTGGATGAACAGGGCTGTCTATTTCCAGGACATACAAAATGGCCGATGACATTGGCGCGATCATCAATCAGGCGTGACGACACGAAAATGTTGAATCTGTATTTGTAATGTTCATCTATTGCCTGCAATAGGCACCGAGATTGGAGCTGCAGCATGGTACCCAAAAAAGACTGGAATGATCCAACAAGGCAGTTCTTCGGAGCTTATTTCCATCAAGATTGGAAACTGGAGTACGGAAATTATCAAGCGGCCATCGATGACTTTGTCCGTCAGGCGCAACCTCAGGATCTGGCTGTGGTGCTTGCCGAAATCGGCCCGTATCTGGCAAGCGATAATTACGAGGATTTCGATACAAGCAAATTCGGAGGCAACTACTGCCCTGAAGGCGACGGATTATCGACACGCGATTTTTTGAACGCTATCAAGCGATCAATTCACCGGAAATTGGGTATAATAGACATAGACAGAAATCATGCTGCAATGCAGCTCTTCGGTGGCTATTTTCATCAGGATTGGAAACTGGTGTACGATAGCTATCTGGATGCTATCGATGATTTCGTACAGCTGGCCTCGCCGCAACAACTCGATGCGGTGCTGGATGTGATCAGTCCATATCTGCCGGTCGGCAATTCTGAGGATTTCGATATCGTGAATTTTGGGGGCAACTATCATCTCGAAGCTGACGGGCTATCGAAACACGATTTTCTGACAGCGATCAAGGAATCGATCGATCGAAAAAGAGGGATGTCTCCTACCGGGCCATGAACGACAGAGAACCAATCATGGTGACGCACTGCCAACATTGCTAACGATTATTGCATTACACCAGATAGCAAAGTGCGTTTTTGGGATCATAACGGTTCGACTGGCGAAGAATGGCCAGATTTGGCAACTTGGGCAAAAGACGTGTGGTTAGGCGGAGGATAAGCGGTCACGGCAGGATATCCTACTACTACTGGTGGCAACCCGACTCCTCCAGGCGGATTTTAGGGCATCATATGTTTGCAGAATACGACAAAATAGGGTCCATCCCCGCAAAGGTACCAAACGACAGCGTCGCCTTAACCGAAAGGTGCCGATGGAAATGGTATTGGACGGTCATGACCAATGTGCCGATCACTCGCTACAGGCGCCATCGCTTTCCTGCCGAAATTATCGCTCATGCGGTATG
>NZ_JAELTU010000864.1 GCF_016429015.1 Rhizobium sp. ASV20 | reverse complement strand
GCCATAGCTCACTCGTCAAAATGTGCGCGTAAAAGGAAATAATATCGATACAACGATACGTTGAATCTGAGTCTTGAGCCACTTACAGTGCCATGATTTCAGTCGGGCGCGTACAATATACGTACAATACTGTGCTAGTAGCCTCGCAAGG
Organism: Rhizobium sp. ASV20; assembly: GCF_016429015.1. GTDB lineage: Bacteria > Pseudomonadota > Alphaproteobacteria > Rhizobiales > Rhizobiaceae > Rhizobium. The sequence goes on along the minus strand of NZ_JAELTU010000864.1, from coordinate 233 downwards.
GAGTTACGAGTAGCATTTGTCAGTTCTCGTAAAAGCGGCGTGGAGAAAGTAGCCAGCCCGGACACAAACCTGTCTGGTTCGGGGTTCACTCTGGCGTGGCCCCCACTGCGGCGCGAGATTCCAGGGCGGATGGAGACTTTTCTTCTTCTGTGTAGGTAATTACGAGTACTCGTAGTCTCTGCCCGCTGTTCCTTGGTCCTGCTAGCAGCTACTACGGCTTGCCATAGCTACGC
>NZ_JAELTU010000863.1 GCF_016429015.1 Rhizobium sp. ASV20 | reverse complement strand
ATATTTCACAATTAGAAGCAGCGTAACTTTTACCCCAGCAAACAACTCCTTCCAGATGCCCCGTATCTTCCTCATTATGGCTAATCCAATCTTGGCCAACGTCACCACTCTACACGACTTTTGACAAAAGACCGCATTTCACCATTTTCTGCGTCCTCACTCCGTCAAAGCAACGCGTAGCCTCCCGATATCCTCCGATGAAGCCATGCAGCAACCACCAACGACAACCTGCTTCCACTGCCCTCGTGACTCTGTATTTCTTACCACCTCCCTCAGTTGCTCTTCCCACGGTACTCGGCGCGCACCAACTTGCGGTTCTTCGAGCTCCCAGTTTTGAGTAATTGTATTGTAGACCTGGCCATTTGTTCCATCAGGATATAGAAC
>NZ_JAELTU010000862.1 GCF_016429015.1 Rhizobium sp. ASV20 | reverse complement strand
GCCTATGGTACAATTGCATCGCCCAAATTGTTCCAACTTTGTACAGCCCCGGCTCAACGCGCAACAATTGTCAGCCCGCGTAATTATACCTTTCTTACTTTGCGGCGTCGGGGGCACTTTTGGTGATTCTGCAAGACAACCCAACAATGCGATATGGAAAAATCCAAGTAAAATTTAAAATAGCTAAAATTTCTACTTCTTCGAAACATGTTGCAGCGTCTCTGGGTTATGCGCTACGTTATGGCCATGTTGGTCCTCAAAGAGCACCTTTCACCGTCAGCATACTGTACGCTCTGACACCGATTTCAAAAGTATGCATAGCTCAAACTAACCTTGGGAGGATTCTTGACATTCGCATCCTTCGCCTCTTGCTCTGTAGTGGCC
>NZ_JAELTU010000861.1 GCF_016429015.1 Rhizobium sp. ASV20 | reverse complement strand
CCCCCCCCCCCCCCCCCCCCCCCTTTTTTCAAGCAGATGACGGCATACGAGTTCTTCGCCGTTGTCTCGTGGGCTCGGAGATGTGTATAAGAGACAGTCTCCAGGTAGTAAGAAAATATTCAACAATGATGCCGTTAGCAGCGAAGCCATTGACTTGAGTGCGATAGAACTCGTAAAAAGCAGCGCATTGGCAGCCACGTCTCCGTCTTCAATATTCTCCGCCCTCGCAAACGGACAAGACGCCTGTACCCTTCCAAGCCGCTCTTTCAAAGCACTTTGCAGCTTCTTCCGCGCTTTTAACCCTCTTGAGCGCGCAGAGCTCCAGAACTGTCTCTTATACACATCTGACGCTGCCGACGAAATTCTTGGAGTGTAGATCTCGGT
>NZ_JAELTU010000860.1 GCF_016429015.1 Rhizobium sp. ASV20 | reverse complement strand
TCCATAATGTCCATAATGGCAGTCATCTGGAAGAACATGAGGACACGATGGCCAGTGGCCTGATACTTTGGCAGAATGCGGTCCAGAAGTTCAAATTTGCCAGCCGTTCGCCACAGCAAGTCGTTGCTGATGCTCATGGGATTCATGACGTTCTCGACCTCGTCAAACACAAATGGGTGGTTGCAAAGTTTTCGAAGCTGCATGATCATGTTGCTCAGGCCGCGAGCACCAGTCTTGCCACCCTTGCCATCGCTGACAATGATCCTATTGTGGGTAACCATTTGCTTGTAGAGCTTCGACTGAAGGGCAGAGAACTTGCACTTGATGACCTTCTCTGTCTTGTCAGGCAAGTCCTTCTCGACGTCCTTCTTCAGACGACGCAGC
>NZ_JAELTU010000859.1 GCF_016429015.1 Rhizobium sp. ASV20 | reverse complement strand
GAGCAGAGATCAGGTCATCCTCGACGCTCCCTCGCAACGTTTCTAAGACGTCAATGCATTCCGTAATGGCCTTTTGAACGCTTTTAGTCGATACCTGCATGAGCAAAGTGCGGTTGTACGTATTCGAGACAAAGTCTTCCTCCTATAGCGAGCTATTAGCTGGCCGAACTGACACATCGTCATGTTCACTCTATATGCGTACCTCATAAAAGTGTTCGGACTGGATCCTGCTATTGACATAGCCGCAAGCTTTGAGCATGCCTAAGCAATATACACGCAAAACTTCCAACATGGGTTTCGCATTCTTGTCGTTGGGCTGTGCTCTCACAAACTGCGCCTGGTCAATATCGGCAGGGTCAGGCATCGACAGGGCCTCTACATATA
>NZ_JAELTU010000858.1 GCF_016429015.1 Rhizobium sp. ASV20 | reverse complement strand
GCATACGTCAACCTTCCAATGTGGCGGCTATCCTTCATTCCGCGTCAGCAGGTGTCAAAGACTCGAAGTTGGACACGCAGCCAAAGATCCTCATCCATTTGGACAATGGATGGAACTCCGACACCCAGCCGTGGTGGTATGACACGCTTCTTGCAGCCGGTGACCTATCGCCCAGCGACTACGACGTCCAGGCAGTGAGCTACTATCCTATTTACAACAGCAAGGCGACACTTGCGTCACTAAGAGCGAGCCTAACATCCATGAAAGCGAGATATGGCAAAGGTAGAGTTTTGTAACAAATGAAAACAGAGTGAGCAAGTAAGCTAAAACGTCTAATATCTAGAACTCATGCTCGTGGAGACAGATTGGCCAAACTCTTGCACAC
>NZ_JAELTU010000857.1 GCF_016429015.1 Rhizobium sp. ASV20 | reverse complement strand
TTCTTAAGCGATTCTCTGGACGGGACGAAGGCGTCAGCGCAACATCACAACTTGGCTGCAATGGCACGGCACGATACCCGGGTTAAACGAATGGCAGACAAAAAAGAAGCCTAGTCGGCGCATACAATGCAGCAGCTTTTTGCAGGTTGTTTACTGATGTTCGAAGACATCTGCTAGAAGGCCAATTGCCAGGAGTTTGCAAAGTAAGGGGAAGTTGAGGGGTTTGACGGCAGTCGTGCAAGTGGTGACGCCATGCGTTGGGCCGAAACTCACAGTGGTCAGAGCGGCATAGAAGTATTGTTGTGCAGTAAGCTGCTTTTTCCGATGAAAAGTGATGCAAAATCAGAGCTATGCATAAATTCAAAAGAAAAGAGCAACCAAGGGC
>NZ_JAELTU010000856.1 GCF_016429015.1 Rhizobium sp. ASV20 | reverse complement strand
CCCCCCCCCCCCCCCCCCCCCCCCCCCCCCCCCCCCCCCCCCCCCCCCCCCCCCCCCCCTCTCATGCTCCGGCGCCCACCGAGATCTACACTCCAAGAATTTCGTCGGCAGCGTCAGATGTGTATACGAGACAGGTTCGACGGCGAGGGGGAGACTGCCAACGCTCGGCAGCGTGCAATCGGTGGCCATGCGGCAGCGAAGGTTGCAGGTGTGTGCATGAAGAAGGATCCGCAGAGCCCCTATGCCAATCGGTGTCTCTGATACACATCTCCGAGCCCACGAGACATCGGCGACGATCTGGGAGGGCGTCTGGTGGTGGGAGAGGGGGGGGGGGGGGGGGGGGGGGGGGGGGGGGGGGGGGGGGGGGGGGGGGGGGGGGGGGGGG
>NZ_JAELTU010000091.1 GCF_016429015.1 Rhizobium sp. ASV20 | reverse complement strand
CAGCAGGAACCAGGTGGAAAGAGCAGCAAGACCAAACGTCATCGCCACAAAGAAGATCAGGCTTGAACGCGTATAGCGAAGTTTTTGCAGACCAACCCAGATGAGCCCGAGGGCGGCAGCCAGAAGATAGGCCGCAATCGCGGCGCGGATCGTGGTGGCAAGACCGGATGCGAAGGCGATATAGGCAAACAGAAAAATAAAGGCGAGGCCGGCGCCGTTGACCACTCCGAGCAGCCAGGCGCCTGCCCGCCGTGCGGCGCTTTCAGCGGCGACGGCCGCGCGGTTACCGATCGCGAGCAGTGCGAGGCCCGCCACCAGCAGCAGCGCATAGGCCGGCCAGATCCAGGCTTCGACTTGTCGTACGATGACATCGGCAGCCGGCGTCAGTTGACGCGGCGTCACGCCCTTGACGATGAGATCGGATTTGAAGGGATCGACATTGTTGGCGACCACCGAGGCAATGAAGGGATGAACCATATCGCCCGCAAGAATTGCGGCAGTGGCGACGAGACCCAAAAGTGTCACCGCGATGGTGAGGCGCGGCCGCGCCACATTCGCTCGCGACAGGAAAAGAACAGCAATCCCGGATGCAAAAGCAGCCGACAGCAACAAGAAGCCGGGCACAAACGCCGAAGACCCCTGCTCGACGCCGAGGATGGCCTGCAACGACCGCAGATAATCCGGCGACGACGCGAACAGATAGACGATAAAAGGCAGCGCCGCGAGAATGATCAGGTTGCTGGGCCGCACGCTTTTGATGAATAACATTCCGGCCTCCAGCGCCAGATCGAGCAGACGAGGTCGGGAGCGCGGCAGCGCGCTCCCGACAGGAACTTACTTGAGGCCCCAATACTTGGCGATCAGCTTGTCGAGCGTCCCATCCTTCTTGATCTCCTGCAGGCCCTCATTGAAGGCTGCGACGTTTTCGTCGCCCTTGCGGAAAACGAGACCGATCGGATCGGACTGCAGGCCCTTGATCGCGGCAACCAGCTGGCCGGCAAATTCGCGCTCATAAGCGGCCGCATTGGCGCCATTGATGACGACGCCGTCGACATCCTTGTTCTTGAGGGCGATGATCGCTGCGCTGAACGTGTCATATGCGGCAACGTTTTCCTTGCCGACAAGACCTTCTGCGACCTGTGCATCGGTCGTGTTGGCCTGTGCCGAAAGCTTGCGGCCCTGTGCCTTGAACTGCTCGAGCGTAATGCCCTGATCCTCAGCGCGCGTCAGGATGACCTGGCTATTGACGATGTATGGATCGGAAAAGTCCATCGCCTTCTTGCGCTCGTCGGTGATCGACACGCCGGAGGCCACGAGATCGAAGTTACCCTGATCGAGCGCTGCGAAGATGCCGTCCCAGCCTGTGGTCACGAACTCGGCCTGGCAATGGATCTTGGTGCAAATGGCGTTGACGACATCGACGTCGAAGCCGACGATCTGCCCGCTCGCCGGATCGATGCTCTCCATCGGCGGAGAGGTCGTGTCAGAGCCAATTTTGAGCAGCTTGCCGCCGAGATCCGCGGCCTGGGTGGCGCCTGCAGCCAATATGGCAAATGCAAGCGTCGCAACAATTTTCTTCATTTCTTCCTCCTCAATCGTCGCAACCGCCACCTTGGCGACCCGCGACAAAACCCTAAAGAAGATCCGGCCCCCTCGACGCCATCAGTCAGATCCTCGCTTCACGCCATTTTACCTAGCAAGGAATATAAACGTTTTCAATGCAAAATATAAACGTTTTTATTTCCATATTGGAAGAACTGTGCACAAACGCCTCCGCGACGAAAAACCGGGCATAAACGGGTTTCAATGCCGAAGGGAGAGATAAAATTCGCACAGATGGCGTGAAGCCTGACGTCTCATGGATCAGCGTCTTGGTGTGACGCGATCGTCGGATCGTTCGATGAGCTTGGGCATGATGAGGGCTTGCAGGGCTTGCGGCTTCTCGCCTTCCATGCGCCGCAGGATGTAGCTGCCCAAAAGCTCGCTCGGCTCATGGATCGGCAGGAAATAGGTGGTGATCGGTGGCGCGAAATACTGGCTGACATTCAGATCATCAGTCGCATTGATCACCGCATCGCGGCCATGCACCAGACCGCGCTCGTGGAAGCCGGAGAAGGCGCCGAGCGCAGAGGCTTCGTTGGCGCAGATATAGGCTGTCGGCGGATCGGCAAGCCGCGACATCGTAAGCACGCTCTCCCGACCGAAGGCTGGCGTCAGCCGGTCATGCACCACCAGCACCGGATCGAAGGAAAGACCGGCGGCATCGAGCGCCTGCCGATAGGCCGCAAGCCGGGTGATGGCATAGCTCAGATCCGCCATCGGATTGATGAGCGCGATGCGGCGATGGCCACGCTCGACCAGCCGCGCCACCGACCGGCGGATCATCTGCTCATTGTCGGCATCGACATAGGCATGCGCATCATTGTGGATCGTCGTGCCATAGGTGACGAAGGGAAAATCTGCCGCCTGCATGATGCGGATGCGCGGATCGTCGGCGCGCGTGCCCGAGACGATGATGCCATCGGCCTTCTTCAGCGAGACGATCTGCCGGATCGTCGAAAGGCTCTCCTCGAAACTGCGCACGGCATAAAGCGAGACGCGATAAGGACTGTCTTCCAATGCCCAGGAGATGCCGCTCAAGAGCTGGGCATATTCGACACCTTCCCATTCCTGCTGCTTCGGGCCGGGCGCCGTCATGATCGCGGCGACCTGATAGGTCTTGCCGGTGCGCAGCTGCACTCCATGCATGTTCAGCTCGTAGCCGACCCGCTCGGCAGCGGCAACGACGATCGCACGCGTCTCCGGCCGCACCTGCGGCGAATGCTTCAGCGCCTTCGATACCGTGGCGATCGAAAGGCCGGTTTCCTGCGCGATAGTCTTGATCGTCGGTCTCTGCATGCGGTGCGGCTCGCTACGACTTCATCTTACTCAGGGAACTGGCCAGAAGACTATAGACCGCTGACGTCCAGGCAAACGCCCGGTCCCGCAATCCTACCCCCGAAACAGCCTCGAAGTTCTCGGCCATACCGCTTCTCAACACAACTGAACAGAACTTTTCCGCGACACTACGCGATAGTTCCAACTCTCCTTGCTTTTGCAGGCCGTCCCAGAGCAACATGGTCGTCGGTGCCCAGATCGGCCCGCGCCAATAGCCGTCATCTTCGTAGAGCGGACTCATCAGGCTCTCGGTTGCGGGCCCCCATTGCGTGATGAAACCGCCATCCACGAGCCGTGCCACAAGCTTCTGTGCCATATCGCGCGGTAGTCTTTCACCAAGAAGCAACGGCATGAACTGAATGAGATTCTGATCGGGCAGGTCTCTGCTGGGATCATCTGTCAGACGCGCGCGGAACGTTTCGCCGGTCCAGAGATCCCGGAAAAGCAAAGCCTGTAGCCGATCCGCCTTGTCGCGCCACTGTTGCGCCCGCGACTGATCGTCTTCCAGCAGCGTTGCAAGCGTATCGCAGGCCAGAATCAGGAAGACCGGCAAGTCCGGCGTGATCACGGGACCGCCTTCTGCAAAGAAGGTGGAGTTGTCCCAGCCGCTATCATTGCCATGGAAGTAGCAGGGCAACGTGTCGTTATCGGAGCGCGCGTAGCGCAACCAGTAATCCACCTGACGTCCGATCGCGTTCTTCAGATAGGCCTTCCGCTCCGCCGTCAGAAAGCCTGGGTGCATCGCTTCGATCAGCGAGACGGCCCAGCCATGGACCGGCGGCTTCGTAAAAGCAAAGAGCACGTCACGATCGTTGACGTAGTCCGGCAAGAGACCCGACGCATCCTGATGATCGAAGATGACGGCAAACTGGTCGAAGGCGAGAGCAGGGTCGACGCCAGCGACGCCGAGCGCGGAGAAGGCATTGTCCCAGCTCCAAACATTGATCATATGGTTCTTCGACATATAGATCGCGGGACGGGTAAGCGCGCCGCCGGCAGGGACCGTATTTGCCCAGAGCAGGTAACTCGCAAGGCGATGCGCCTCATCCTGGCCCACGATGCCGGCGGGCATCTGCTGATGCCATGCTGCAAATTCCGTCCGCGCATTCGCAAGGGCGTCATTGAAGGCGCAGGGTCGATCGCCGGTCGGCACCGTCCTGAAAAAGTCGACACTGCCTTCGAAAATCCCATCCCCCGAAAAGGCAAAGCTGACCTTTTCCGAATGATCACGCTGCCAGGAGCCGGTGACATCGAGCGCGCCGAGATCTGCGCGCGGGATGAATTTCACATTCTCGACGGCTGCCACGAGGCAGGGTTCACCCTCAGGCGTGCGATAGAGGTAATCATAGCGGGACCCTTCGAGATGGAAGCGCACGCCGCCGCCAACCCCACGGATATGCAGTTGCTCGCCTTGGCCTATGACGAACTCGACCTCGCAGCGATCGCCGCGGGCAAGAAGCCGCTCCGGGGTCAGTTCGAAAACCGGTTTCGTCACATTGCCCGATGCATCCAGAAAATCCACACGACACAGCCGTCCGAGAGAAGGCCGCTCGTCGCCACCGGCGACAAAACGCAGATAGAGCGCCTGTCCGCCGTTACCGCCGGGAACCGGCATCGTCGACAGGGTCAGAAAGTGTCCCCGACGGCTGAAGGGAATATGTGCGATATCGAAGAGCATGACTATCCCTTGACCGACGACCCGACGGCGCCATCCATGATGTAACGCTGCGCCAAGAAGAAGAGCGCGAGCGGCGGCAGGCAGAGCACCACTGTAATCGCGGCAATCGACGTTACATCCACCTCATGCAGGCCCTTGAACATCGAGAGACCAAGCGTCAGCGTGTATTTCGACTGATCGTTGAGGAAGATCAGCGGCCCGAGATAATCGTTCCAGGCATTCATGAAATGGAACGTACCGACAAGCACAAGCGCCGGCATCATCAACGGCAGGTGAATGCGCCAGTAGATATCGAAGGAATTGGCTCCGTCCATGCGGGCCGCTTCGTCGATCTCGACCGGCACAGTCATGATGTACTGGCGCAGCAGGAAGACGAAGAAGGCGTCGGCAAAATAGGCAGGCACGATCAGCGGTTTCAGCGTATTGATCCAGCCGAGCAGGTTGAACTCCATATAGAGCGGGATCATCTTGACATCCCATGGGATCATCATCGTAGCCAGCAGCAGGATGAAAAGCGGGTCACGGCCAGGAAACCTGAAGCGTGCAAAGCCATAGGCGACAAGAGAGCTGGAAATGAGCTGACCGATGGTCGAAAGCACGACAACAATCAGCGAATTCTGGAAATAGGTGCCGAAGGGCTGCTTGTTCCAGGCAATGGCAAAGTTTTCCCAATGCCATTCCGAGGGCCAGAAGACCGGTGGAAACTGGTAGAGATCGGCCTCGCCCTTGATGGCCGTCATGAAGGTCCAGAAAAAAGGGGCGATGAAGAGGGCTGACAGCAGGATCAGTGCGGAATAGAGCAGCGTCTTACGCATGGTTGTCCCCTCCCTTTTCGCGGACCTCGCCTTCGTAATAGACCCATGCCGCCGACCAGCGCATGACCAGCAGGCTAAGCGCCAGCACGATGAGGAACATCACCCATGATCCGGCCGCGGCATAACCCATGTCGAAATATTTGAAGGCATTGTCGTAGATATACATGGCAAAGAAATAGGTGGAGCCCAGCGGTCCGCCCTTGGTCAGCAGCAAGGCAATCGTCAGCTGCTGGAAGGCGGCAATAATTGACGTGATGAAGGTGAACAGCAGCATAGGCCCGAGCATGGGCAGCGTAATGAAGAGCATCTGCGCCCACCCGGGAATACCCGAGACGGTCGCCGCCTCGTAGAGCTCCTTGGGAATCGCCTTCAGACCCGTCAGCAGGATCAGCATCGTGCCGCCGAAACCCCAGAGGCTGGCGATCAGAATAGCGATGATCGCGAGACCCGGATCGCCAAGCCAGTTTGGCCCGTCGATGCCGACCAATGACAGCATGAAGTTCAAAAGACCATATTGCCGGCTGTAGATCCAGCTCCAGATCGTCACCAGAGCGACGCCGGAGATGACGCTCGGCAGATAGAAAGCGGTTCGAAAGAAACCGCTCCACACCGTGGCGTTGTGCAGCAACAGCGCGATCAGGAATGACATGACGATGTTGAAAGGCACGTAGATCGCGGCGAACTTCACGGTGATCCACAAACTGTCCCAAAACTGGGGGTCGTCGAAGAGCATCGTGCGATAGTTCTTGAGGCCCACGAAGGTGCGCGCCCCAACCACGGGCCAATCATAGAAGCTCATGGTCAGCGAGAAGATAAGAGGACCGAGCGTGAAGAACAGGAACCCCAATATCCACGGGGAGATGAAGAGATAGGCTGGCCAATGGCTCAGGAGAGCCGATTGCCGTTTCTGCGTTGCCGGTTTTGAGGCGACTTTGTAGCTCACGTTCATCTCCCCGCTTCCGTCTTACTTCAGGAACCGCTGAGAGCGCTTCACGGCATCATCAAGGTGCTGCTTGGCATTGCCCTGGTCGATCATTGTCGCTTCGATGGCGCGGGCGAGATTGTCCTGGATCTTGCCCCAGTTCGCGTTCTTGAGGAACGCATGCGTCTCCTTGTCGGAGGTCGCGAGAATGTCGAAGAACGGCTTGTAGACCGCATCCTTCGTCATGCCCTTGGCCTCGGCGACGCTGGTGCGCACCGGTAGATCGTTTGTGCGCATCGCAACCGCTTCCGGCGAGGAGAAGAATTTTACGAATTCCCAGGCGAGATCGGGATGGGCTGCATCCTTGGCGATCGAAATTGCCGAAACGCCGAGCGCCGAATGGGCCGCCTTGTCGCCGAATTTCGGCAGCGGCGCTACGCCATAATTGAAGCCGGCGGAATCGATACCTGCCTTGGACCACATCGCACTCTGAAACATGGCAATCTTGCCGCCCTTGAAGAGCGTGAGACCGGTGGTGTCGTCGCCGACGTTCAGAGTGAGCGCCTCTTCCTTCTTCGCCATGTCGGCGAACATATCGAGCACCTGGGCCGCGGCATCGCTGTTCATGTAACCGTCGATCGTTTTGCCGTCGTCCGAAATGTATTTGGTGCCGTTCGACCACAGGAACTGCTCGAAATCATAGGGATCCGGCTTGGCATCGACGGCAAAGCCATAGATCTTCTTGTCCTTGTCGCGGAATTTCGCGGCCTTGGCGCGAAGGTCGCCCCAGGTCCAGCCATCCTTCGGCTCTTCGACATTAGCGGCCTTGAACATGTCCTTGTTGTAGAACACAACCTGCGTCGTAAAGCCGGCGGGCATGCCATAGGTCTTGCCGCCGACGCGGGTGGTGTTCATCAGTCCCTTCGGAAAATCGTCCGGCTTGATCTGTGCGGCGTCGCGCGCAATCAGATCGTCGAGGGGCATCAGAGACGTGTAGTACTGCGGAAAGTTCCACATATACATGACGTCAGGCGGGTTGCCGGCGCCGAAAGCCGCCACCAGCTTCTGGTCAAAGCCGTCGGCATAAGGCTCGACCTGCACCTTTACGCCGGGATGCGTCTCTTCGAATTTGCTGGCAATCTTCTGCTCGATTGCCAGGCTCTCCCCCGAGTCCCAGGTGGCAAACCGCAGCACCTGGTCCGCCCGCGCTACCGAGGTACCGGCAAGCGTCAAAGCGATCAGCGAACCCATAAAGATATTGGCACTCTTCTTCATTCCTCTACTCCCATTTCGGGTCAAGCGACCCGTTTCCCCTTTTCATGATCGACAAGAGCCTGCGTCTCGGCATCGAGGCGACGGCGCACCGCATTCCCCTCGGCGTCGAACAGGTAGCAATGCTGCGGCGGCAGTCGCAGATGGACCGCTTCGCCATTGGCGACAGGATGCGTGCCACGGACCACCGCAGTCATCACACGACCGTCTTCGAGGCTGATATGGACGTGGCTTTCGGTGCCCAGCCGCTCGACGAGCCGCACGATTCCGGCGATGTCGCCTTCGCCCGGAGGCACGATCTCAATCTTGTCGGGGCGAATACCGAGCGTAGCCTTGCCGGACGAACCTGCCTCCGCTCTATCGGCTTCGAAAACCACCGCGCGCATCAAGCCACCACCGGACAGGCTAATGCGCTCTCCGTCTCCCTTGGCCGCGATCACATCGAAGAAGTTCATGCGCGGCGAACCGATGAAACCGGCAACGAAGAGATTGGCGGGCTGGTAGAACAGCTCCAACGGCGTGCCGAACTGGCTAACCCTGCCCTTGTCGAGAACGACGACACGGTTCGACAATGTCATCGCCTCGACCTGATCATGCGTCACATAGATCATGGTCGTGCCAAGGCGGGCATGCAGCGCGGCAAGCTCGACGCGCATCGTCACACGAAGACCGGCATCGAGATTGGACAGCGGCTCGTCGAGCAGAAAGAGCTTCGGCTCGCGAACGATGGCGCGGCCGATGGCGACACGTTGGCGTTGGCCGCCCGACAGCTGACGGGGCTTGCGGCCGAGCAGTTCCTTGATGCGCAGGATATCGGCGACATTGTCCACACGCCGGTCGATCTCGCTTCGCTTCATTCCATTGAGTGCCAGTCCGAAAGACAGGTTCCGGCGGACGTTCATATGCGGGTAGAGCGCGTAATTCTGGAACACCATGGCAATATCGCGCCTTGCCGAAGGCTCATGCGTGATATCGCGCTCTCCAAGACGGATGGTGCCACCATCCAGTTTTTCGAGGCCCGCGATCGACCGCAGCAACGTGCTCTTGCCACAGCCCGATGGGCCAAGGAAGCAGACGAACTCCCCATCAGCTATATCGAGGTCGATGCCCTTGAGCACCTCCAGCGAACCAAAGCCCTTGCGGAGATTATCGATACGAATGGGTGCCAACGGTTCCTCCCTGTCGGCGATGCAGGCATCTTGTTAAACGTTTATATCAAAATAAAAACGTTTAACTTCTTTGTAAAGAGCATTGCCTTCACTTTCTGCCGGAGACATGTCGGAACGTGTGCGAATGATTCAGTAGCCGCTTTCGAGCAAGTCACAGGCGGCTCGCTTGCGCCGCCCCATCACGTTGCGCAAAGGATTGCAGGAGCACCCATCGAGATCCGCCTCGAAGGAAACGGCCTAAGCGTCTGGAGCGAGGAGATGAAGCGCTCAAGCAAGAGAACTTGAGTGATGGCGACCGACCGACACCGGTAGCCCGCCGCCCTATAGTCAAATGGTAGCGAGGATCGCGCGGACGTCGAAACAACGACCGCGCGGCTGCTCTACTTGCCCAACCAATGAAACTCTTCGATCGAGGCTTTACCCGTCTTCTTGTCGTAGAGGCAGATCATATTGACGTTCTGGACCTTGGATTTGCCCTTGCCGATCGACCCCTTGAGAAGGACGGCGACTTTCCCAACGGAATCGTCGAAGACGACAGGCGCACTGGCCTCCGGCGTGTTCATGCGCGATTGACCGATGCATGTCCCGTTTGCCTTTGCAAACAAGGCCTTCCAGGCATCGTCGCTGGACGCGCTTGCGCTATAGGCCGTTGCCAACATCAAGGTGGTGGCAATCGTTACTCTCTTCATCATGACGTCTCATCCCAACCGTGAATCGCCCTTTGCGAGCACTCTCGTTGTGCTCAACCCGGCGGGCGAAAACAAGGCATATCGCCTCATTGGCCCGTAGAAACGGGTGTCGCCCAGGGCAACCGCGCGAGATGCGCTCGCACCAACCCGCGCTGCCGGGCCGTAACGAATATTCGCGGAGAAATGAGCGCCTGAATGCCGATGCCGTCGATGAGACAGAAGAGCAACGCCGCCTCCTCATCGGCATCGATCGGCTCGGAAAAGGCGCCCGCCTCCGCCAGCGCAGAGAACCGCTTCGACCAATGATCTCGAATTCCTTCATAGAGAAGATGGTGGCGGCGATGTTGTTCGGTTCGACTAAGCGAAGCAGCGGTAAAATTGATCCAGACCTTCCACAACTGCCTGCTGTCAAGGCTATCCGGAAGCGCGCTCGATATCTCGTCCGCGAACTGATCGAGGGTCAGCGCACCGGCCGCAGCCTCGCCTGCACCCTCGACAGCGCTAATGATCGACTGAAGGGCAAAATCCAGAATGGCGTCCTTGTCGCGAAAATAATGCGTCAAAACCCCCGTCGAGCAACCGATTTCCTGCGCGATACCCCGCATGGATGCTCGATCGAGGCCATCGCGAGCGATGACCGCGAGTGTCGCTCGCGCAACTTCCTCGCGCCTCGCGTCGGAGGCATTCGTCTTTCCGCTGCGGGAGCTATCGAGCTTCTGATTCTTCTTCGGCATGTCTCAGAATAGCCGAATGCCATGCATGGATACAACGGAAAAAGCATTGACAACATAACAACTGTTGTTATTTTTTGGCGAAAACGTCAAGGAGATCAGCGTGCGCGTGCTTGTATTGGGCGGAGCCGGTGAAATGGGGCGCATTGCCGCCAGCGAAGCCGCTTCCTACGATTTTGTGGAGAAGGTCACTGTTGCCGATGTAAAGTACGGCGCAGCGGTGGCGATCGCCCAGACGATAGGAGCACGAGCCGAGGCGGCCTACTGTGACGTCACCGACTTCAACGCCCTGCGCCAACTGATGGCGGCGCACGACGTCATTCTCAACACGGTGGGGCCGTTTTACAGGTTCGGTTTAGTCATCCTGAAAGCCGCAGTGGCCGCAGGCAAGAATTACGCCGACATCTGCGATGACTGGGAACCGACGCTCGATATGCTCAATCTTAACGCTGCAGCAAAAGCAAGCGGCATCACCGCGATCATCGGCATCGGCGCCAGCCCTGGCATTACAAATCTCTTGGCAATGTCCGCGGCTTCATCGCTCGAACGGGTTGACGATATTCTGACCGGCTGGTCCATCGACGTCGACGAGCAAGCCCATCCGGAATCCGAGCGGCACTCGGGATCGGGCGATACGTTGAATGCCGCCAACGTCCATTGGCTGCAGCAGTTAACGGGCAAGATCCGCCAACAGCAAGACGGCAAGCTCCAGGACGTGTCGCCGCTTCAGCGCCGCGATATCCGTTACCCTGGGCTCGGCACGATGAGCGCCTGGACCGTCGGTCATCCGGAGGCAGTAACCCTGCCTCGATTATTTCCGGAACTCGGATCCTGCGCCAATGTAATGATTGGCAAGGATGAGGATTTCAAGGAATTGAAGTCGCTGGCGAAGCTCGTTGATACCGGCATTCTGTCCATCGAGCGGGCAGCCAGATATCTCGAAGAGGATTCTACTCCCTCAAAACCGAACTCGAACACGCAGACACCGTTCCGGCCACAGCTGTTCGCCTGGACAAAGGGCACTCGTGACGGGCGCGAGATCGTTGCCAGCGCTCATCTTCGTATCCTGCCCTCCGGGACCATGGGTGGGGCGACCAGCATTCCCCTTGCGCTGACCCTCCCCTTTTTCGCAGCCGGATTCAACGGCCGCGCGGGTGTATTCACGCCCGAGGAAATTCTGCAACCAGCCGCTTTCTTCGACGCACTCTCGCGCCGTTGCGCCGGCTCGTTGGGCGGCAAGGAACCCCTCGTCGTCCATGCGCAGGAATATGTCGAACCCTGAGCCGATCCATATCACGACATCCAGACTTCAAAAGGCAATGAGATTTTGCATCCGGCGGCATCAGGCGACGAGCCAATCACAATAGAGATGAAGCAGATCGATCAGATCGTCGTGATCATGGTCGCGGCTGTTGCCGGCGCAACTCTGCTGTTTTTTCTGCCGAAGGGTGCCGACTGGGCGCTCGCGAATTTGCCCTGGGTTCCCTGGGACGGCCCGCTCAAACTGCTGATCGCGAGCGAGCAAATGCTCAGCAGATGGGGTGTCGCTGCGCTCGGCGCTCTCCTTGGCGTCCTAACCGGCGTGTTGATCATCCACGACGAGCCCGTCGTCACCATTTCAAGTTCGGAACTTCTGGTGTGCAAGGGCGACAAGCGGCACCGCTTTGCCCGCGCTCAAGTGAACACAGTCGGCATCGTCAACGGGCATTTGGTCATACGCGACCACTCGAATGTCGAATTGCTTTATGTGAAAATAGATCAGCGCAGCAAGATCGAGGCCGCCTTGCGCGCCAGAGATTGGCCCCAGCTATAGGGCAAATAAGCACCTCGCACCAAGCCGTGGCGACAATCGAACGAAAGAACCACGCCGTCGTTCGAAAGAAACGGTATGCCTTGTTTCATCGATTGCTCGAAGATGACCGATCGCTGCAAGCGAATTCGCGGACAGTCCAAGGCGACGAAGTCCGATGTCGCTCTATTTGGCCGGCAATAGCGGTGAAACCGCATGAATGAGATGCTCCAGCGATGCCGCATCCTTGACTGGATCGTCCGAAGACTCGAATTCGGCGAGTTCTATTCCCACAATCTGATGGTTTGGAATAAGCTCGAAAATGGCACGCAGCGTGTCGGGGATAAGACCGCCGTCAATCGCATAGGCTGCAGGTACATAGCCCGGCTCCAACACATCCCAGTCGACGTGGATCCAGACCGAGGCATCACCTATTATCGACAGGATCTTCTGCGGACCGACGTCTGCCGGTGGAACTACCCGCACACCCGAGTGTCGCAGCAACTCTTCCTCAGCGGGATCAATGTCCCGAGCCCCTACGACCACCACCCGTGTCGGCTCAACGCCGCTTCCGAGGCCGCTGTCCCAGCGTCCACAGGCCGCAGCAAGCACCATGCCGCCGAGATAGCCGCTTTCCGTCGTCTGCGGCGTGTTGAAGTCGCCATGGGCGTCGATCCACAGGATCACCGTATCCGGATTTCGTTTCGCGACAACTGGAAGCGTGGCAAGGCTTGCCGAGCAGGTATTGGCGACGACAAGCGGCCTGCCGCCACGATCGAGAATATCGGAAACGGCTCGCTGCAGCGCCTGCAAGGTTTCCTTGGCCTCGGGAAGACTGGACGACCAGTCATCCGTCTTCGGCGGTGATGCCGCCCCGATGACGACCGGCGTCAATCCCGTGCGATCCCGGATCACCGCCGCGGCCAATGCTGCTCCGGGAATGGCACCGGGACTGCGATCGGCGATGCGCCCCTGGGAAACGACGAGTTCGAAGGCCAAAGTCTGCTCCTTGTTGGCGACACGATCTTTCACTGCGGATTTCGGCATCCAATACATCGTCGCCGGTCGCGAAGGCGACGATGTATTCGAGTGGATATATCGATGAACGTAGATGTTGCAATCGCATGCTGCTGAGAAAATCTTCCGTGGTAACCGTAGCCCACAGAGGACGCGGCGGATGGGCTGACGCCATCTCGCGGTCGGTTTGACCTCTACGCTTTAGAGCAATGGAATAAACATTGAACCAAATCCGATAAATGGAATGCAAATTCCGTTTTTGAAACTATTCAGTTCATACATTCCATTTTCTCTTGCGCATTCATTTTAGTTCGTTTTAAATTCGCTTGCTTTCGCTGCGAAAGCCCAGCGCATAATCTGGGAAAATCGACGCAAGCAGAAATCGCCTTTGCCGTCTTAGAGTGGGAGGAAACACCATGGCACGCTTCAATCGGACCCTTGCGGCCACATCTGCGCTTTTGCTTTTTCATGCAACCGGCGCCCTTGCGGCTACGGAGCTTGCATGGTGGCACGCGATGACCGGCGCCAACAACGAAGTCGTCGAACAACTCGCCAAGGAATTCAACGCAAGCCAGAGCGACTATAAGGTCGTTCCCGTTTTCAAGGGTACTTATGGCGAAACGCTGAACGCCGGCATCGCCGCATTTCGCGCGAAGAAGGCGCCGGCCATTCTGCAGGTCTTTGATGCAGGTAGCGGCGTGATGCTCGGCGCGGAAGGCGCCATCGTGCCGGTGGCGGACGTGCTTCAGAAGGGCGGCTACAAGTTCGACAAGAGCCAGTACCTGCCAGGCATCGTCTCTTACTATTCGAAGCCAGACGGCACGATGTTGTCCTTCCCCTTCAATTCCTCGTCCCCGGTTCTGTTCTATAACAAGGACGCCTTTGCCAAGGCGGGTCTCGATGCCGAAAAGCCGCCAACGACCTGGCCGGAAGTCTTCGCTGCCGCCAAGAAGATCAAGACGAGCGGTGCCGCCAGCTGCGGCTTCACCTCAACCTGGCTGACCTGGATCCAGACCGAAAATTTTGCGGCATGGAACAACGTCGCCTACGGCACGAAGGAAAACGGCCTTGCCGGCCTTGACGTTCAACTGAAGATCGACGCCCCCATTTTCGTCGACCATTTCCAGGCGATCGCCGATCTGAGCAAGGACGGCACCTTCCGCTATGGTGGCCGCACCTCCGAAGCCAAGCAGTTCTTCACGTCAGGCGAGTGCGCTATCCTGACCGAATCCTCCGGCGGCCTCGGCGATATCGTCAAGTCCGGCATCAATTACGGTGTAGGACAGTTGCCTTATTACGAGGGTCACGGTCCGCAGAACACCATTCCCGGCGGCGCAAGCCTCTGGGTCTTCGCGGGCAAGAGCGATGCGGAATACAAGGGCGTAGCCGAATTCTTCAACTTCCTCTCGAAGACCGACGTTCAGGTCCGCCTGCACGAGGTTTCCGGCTATCTGCCTGTGACGGTCGCCGCTTATGAGGCAACCAAGAAGTCAGGCTTCTACGACAAAAACCCCGGACGCGAGACCCCGATCAAGCAAATGATGGGCAAGGCTCCGACCGAAAACTCCAAGGGCGTACGCCTCGTCAACCTGCCGCAGGTCCGCGACATTCTCAACGAGCAATTTGAAGCGATGCTCGCCGGCCAGAAGGATGCGAAAGCCGCTCTCACCGAGGGCGTCCAGAAGGCAAACGCCGCCATCGCTGCCGCCACAGGCAACTGATCCTTCGAACCATCGTCCCGCGCCGTCTTGCGGTGCGGGACCGTCACCTACCGAAGGGAGCGCTATGCAGCCTGTCGTCTTTCCCAACAAGGTCCTGCCGTATCTGCTGCTCGCACCGCAGATCATCCTGACCGTTCTCTTCTTTTTCTGGCCTGCGAGCCAGGCGCTCTATCAGTCCGTCTTGCGCGAGGACCCATTCGGCCTGAAATCCGGTTTCGTCGGCCTTGCCAACTTCCGTACCATTCTTTCCAATCCGGATTACCTCCATTCGCTGAAGGTTACCGTCGTCTTCAGCGTTGCGACCGCGCTGCTGTCGATGGCCGTGGCACTGCTGCTTGCGACTGCAGCCGAACGTGTCGTTCGCGGTCGTAACATCTATCGCGCCCTGCTGATCTGGCCCTATGCTGTCGCTCCGGCAATTGCCGGTATGCTGTGGCTCTTCATGTTCAATCCGGCGATGGGAACATTCGCCTATATTCTCCGCCGCAACGGCTTTATGTGGGATCCGCTGCTGAACGGCAATCAAGCGATGATGCTGGTCATCGTCGCTGCGGCCTGGAAGCAGATCAGCTACAATTTCCTGTTCTTCGTTGCCGGCTTGCAGGCTATCCCGAAATCGCTGATCGAGGCGGCCGCTATCGATGGCGCACGCGGCGCGAAGCGCTTCTGGACCATTGTCTTCCCGCTACTGGCGCCGACGACGTTCTTCCTTCTTGTCGTCAACACCGTCTATGCCTTCTTCGACACCTTCGGCATCATCCATGCCGTTACTGGCGGCGGACCGGCAAAGGCGACGGAGACCTTGGTCTACAAGGTTTACAACGATGGCTTCGTCAATCTCGACCTCGGCAGTTCGGCCGCGCAGTCGGTGATTTTGATGATCATCGTCATTGCGCTGACTGCTTTCCAATTCCGCTTCGTCGAGAAGCGGGTGCACTATTCGTGAGGCGCCCATGATCGAGAACCGTCCCATCTCAAGCCTGATCAGTCATTTCCTGCTTATCATCGGCATCCTGATCGTCGCACTTCCCATCTATTATACATTCATTGCCTCGACGCACAGTTCGCCAGACATTATCCGGCCGCCGATGTCGCTTGCTCCCGGAGGGCACTTCCTCGACAACTATGCCGAGGCGATGGGCGGCGGCGTGGAACGTGTCGTCGGCGTCAGTCTGGAGCGGCTGCTGTTCAACTCGACCGTGGTCGCGCTTGCTATCGCCATCGGCAAGATCGTCATCTCCTTCCTTTCCGCCTTTGCGATCGTCTTCTTCCGCTTTCCCCTGCGGATGGTGTTTTTCTGGATGATCTTCGTAACGCTCATGCTGCCGGTCGAGGTGCGAATTTTGCCGACCTACAAGGTCGTCGTCGATCTCGGCCTGATCGATACCTATGCCGGGCTGACCCTGCCGCTCATGGCGTCTGCAACGGCAACCTTCCTCTTCCGGCAGTTCTTCCTGACGATCCCCGGCGAACTCGTAGAGGCGGCGCGCATCGACAATGCCGGCCCCTTCCGCTTCATGCGCGATATCCTGTTGCCCCTGTCGGCAACGAACATTGCCGCACTCTTCGTCATCCTCTTTATCTACGGTTGGACCCAGTATCTCTGGCCGCTGCTCGTCACCAATGATGCGAAGATGGACACGATCGTCATCGGTCTTCGCCGAATGGTGGACTTCACCGACGCGTCTACTCCATGGAACTATGTCATGGTGACCGCGATCCTCGCGATCATCCCCCCCATTCTCGTCGTGCTGCTGATGCAGCGCTGGTTCGTCAAAGGCCTCGTGGAGACCGAAAAGTAATGGCTGAGATCACCCTCAACAACGTCCGCAAGTCCTATGGCACGGTGGAGGCGATCAAGGGCGTTTCGCTCGACATCAAGGATGGCGAGTTCGTCGTTCTCGTCGGCCCTTCGGGCTGCGGCAAGTCCACGCTGCTGCGCATGATCGCCGGCCTTGAAGGCATCACCGGCGGCGATATTCAGATCGGCGCACGAAGGGTCAACGACGTGGAGCCTGCCGAGCGCGATATAGCCATGGTCTTCCAGAACTATGCGCTCTATCCGCATATGACGGTGCGGCAGAACCTTTCCTATGGCCTCAAGAACCGCAATACGCCGGCGGCAGAAATCGACCGCCGCATCGCTTCCGCCGCCAAGACCTTGGAAATCGAGCAATATCTCGACCGTAAGCCGCGCCAGCTGTCCGGCGGTCAGCGCCAGCGCGTTGCGATGGGCCGGGCAATCGTGCGCGAACCCGCCGCCTTCCTGTTCGACGAACCGCTCTCGAATCTCGACGCAAAGCTTCGCGGCCAGATGCGTATCGAGATCAAGCGCCTGCAGCGTGCGCTCGGCACGACGAGCGTCTACGTAACCCACGACCAAATGGAGGCAATGACGCTCGCCGACCGGCTCGTCGTCGTCAATGCAGGCCGTATCGAGCAGGTCGGCACGCCGATCGAGCTCTATGAAAAGCCGGCGACCACCTTCGTCGCGACCTTCATCGGCTCGCCCTCGATGAATCTGCTCCCGAGTGCCTCCGCCGCAGCCAGTTGGTCCCTCGCTGACCATGTGTCGCCACAAGGCAACTTTACGCTCGGCGTGAGGCCAGAGGATCTGTCGCCGGTTTCTCCCGAAGGCAAGCCTTTCGACTTTGAAACCACGGCGCAGATCGACGGTATCGAACTCGTCGGCGCGGAAAGCCTGTTGCATGGCAAATTGTCGAACGGCGCAGATCTGGTCTTTCGTGTCTCGGGAAGGGCACGTAACGAATTGGGCGATATGGTGAAAGTCGGCGCAAGCGCCGGTGCCCTCCACATTTTCGATGCGAACGGCCAGCGACAGGAGCTCGGCCCATCCGCGGATCGCACGGCACACTTGTGACCCCTCCGCTTGGAGCATTCCCAAGAGAAGTGCGCAGCGGCTTCCATTCGGAAGGCGTAAGGGGACAATAGGATGGGGTGTTTTCGCGGTTCAAAGAAAGCGGAAACACTCCGGCGCTGCGAGGTTGGTTTCCTTCAATCTGGGATGGCCACCAGTCAACCTGCCGGACAGCATTTAATCTCATACTGAATGAGAGTGATCCGGGAGGATCTCTGTCGTCCGCAACCGATATACCCGACTGCTCGTATCGCTTCGCGACCAGAAATGTCGCGCCGGCCAATGTCGCCTTAGAGATGTAATTTACTCTTCCAAATGCAATCAAAATTGGTAGTGTGGAGCTTATCGGCTCCTACATTCCACTAGACTCCGGCTTCGTGAGACGGCACATGCGTCACCACAATTCGACTCTCGCCGCCTTGGCTCGATTTGAGGACGGTATCACCGCGACCTCCGGTCTGGCGTTACGCCAAGCACCGATTACAATATTGCAGCGCCATCTCATCCATTTGTGGTCAACGGTCCCGCGATCGTCGGCCAGTAGACATGTCGCGGAATTGGCCGCGGTGAGTTGCGGCGTCGTGACCGCCCTTGAGCAACTGCAGGCGATTTTCGAGCGAGCAAGCTTTTGACCCGCTTGACCACGCCTATAACGATACTAAGCTGTTGATGATTCACGTCAGCGGGGAGACGTTAATTGAAGCAACCGCAGCCGCTTTTCATAGCGGAACTATCTGAACCGGTCGCGCCTGAGGCCGGCATTTACGCGTGGGACATCGAAAAGAACCTGGTCTTTGCGGACGCCGCCCTGGCCAGCCTGTTCGGCCTTGACGCGACCGAGACCGTTCACGGATTGCCGATAGAGACATATCTCGATCGCGTTCATCCTGACGATCGCCCGCCGCTGGCGAAGGTTATCCATAACACGATCATCACCGAAACGCCCCTGCAATCCAAATATCGTGTCCGTGATCGGAATGGCGTCTATCGCTGGGTTGCAGCCTTCGGAAGAGCCTTTAGAGACAGGTCAGATAATCCGACGCTATACTCGGGCATCGTGGTGCCGGCGATCCAGATCGAGCGCAGTGAGCAAAGTCAACAATCGGCCAATGACATCTAGAGCATTTGGAGGAAGACGCGTAGCGCGCTTTCGGCCGGGAGTGCGTCAGAAGCCGAAGCACAGCGCATTTCTGCGATTGCCGGGCGAACCGGCAACCCCAGTCCTCGAGATTGCCTCGGAAACGCCTATCCGCAATAGGCGCGGATAATCCTGCGGGTTTTTGGATTGGTTTCGATGGTCACGCGCTCCTGCCGATAATCCATCGTCACGCCCTGTCCCGGTTTGATCTGGCGCACGATCGAAGCGCCTGTTAGCCGCCGCGCGGCGGCATCCGTCACATGCTTCTTGCCTATGAGCGCCTTGGCGGCATCCCCGCGGCATATTCCTGGCGCAGCCTTAGGCTTAGCCTGCTGTGCTTCACCTTGGCTGACCATTAACGTGACGAGAGCCAGTCCCAGGGCACTGGCGGCGAACAGTTTCGAACGAAGCATCGGAGCAATTCCTTTCTCAAATAGCGATCGCCGACCGATCCAGGCATCTGGGCAGGAAGCAGCTGGTCGGCACGATCACGAGCCTACCTTGACGCCGGCGCGATGTCATCGCCGGAGTCTCTCGATAGTTGCGGGAGGCGTAACTGAGATCGCCGATCAGAGCGTCGGTTCGAAAGGCGTGGCGATAGCGACCCTCGACGGCGCAACCTTGAAATCGGGCGGTAGCATCCTGTGATAGGCGAGCATGAGCTGGCAGGCGCTTCGGGCATCGTGGCGCAAATCATGGTGGATGACGAAGGTGATCTTACCGGCAGCGAGCAGTCCGATATTATCCTGATCGAGATCATGGGCGGCAAAGACACTGCAATCGCGCCGAGCCTCCGCAAAAGCCTTCAGTATCGCGCGATTGCCGCCCCCAGCCGAATAGACGGCCCGAATGGTCGGTTCGCATTCCAGGGCATCGCGGACAAGTCGCTCCGTCGCACGGTCGACACCGAAGCCCTCGGAGATCCCGACGACCGAAAGGTGGGGAAAGCGCTGTGCGAGCGCATCGCGAAACCCATGTTCGCGCTCGTCTTCGCCAGCAAAGAGCCTGCTCGACAAGGTCACCAGCACCTTGCCTGGCCGCTCGCCCACCATGCGACCGAGCAAATACGCAGCCGTCGCTCCCGCGACGCGATTGTCCATGCCGACGTAACCGATGCGCGCATTTTCCGGCAAATCGGTTACCAGGGTAACCACCGGGATCTTGGCCGCCATGAGCTGGGCAGCAGATTCGGCGATGGCAGGCGTGGAAGCCGCTTTCAGAACGATACCGTGACTGCCGCGTCGGCGTATCGCGCGCAGGATCGATAGAAGCTCCTGCTCGCTCATGGTTTCGGCAACGTGGAATCGCGCAAGGAAGGATGCGGGCCGCATGCCGGGCAATTCCGCCTCGAAAGCATCGCGTACTGCTGCGGAAAAACGCTGGGGCGTGTCCATGACCACGTCGATGACGAGACGCTGCCCGGCAAGACCGGACTGCAAATATTGCCGTTCCAGTTCCGCGATTGCCGCAGCGACGCGAGCTCGGGTGACGCCACGGACGCCGTCGCGTTCATGCATCACCCGGTCGACGGTTGCGAGGCTGAGGCCTGCCTGCAGTGCGATATCTTTCAGCGGAAAACGGGACTTCACCGGAGTTCTTTCTGAGGTGTTTTTGAAGGGTTTTGCGTCTTTTTCATAGGCCGCACCAAGGCTACGATCAATGCATAAGTCCAACGCCATTTCGGGAGGAGATCACCATGGACGCTCAACCGCTCACCAGCCGCCGCAGCCAAAAGGTTTGGCTATCTGCCGATTGCGGCAACCTCGACACCGTCAAATCCCTCGTCGAGAAAACCGCCACGTCAACAGACTGGCCCTTGGCCGCAGACATCAGGAAAAATATCCTCATCTATGATGGCGACCAGGTTCGCCATGCTGCTGGTGTCGAAGACGAACGCCGTGCCTTGACGGCCGAATGGGTCGAAGCCTTCACCTCGGGGCCCGGTATCATCGTCATCAGAAACGCCATGCCGGATGCAGCAGTCGTCGATCGCGCGACCGCTGTGTTCGAAGCCATCGTCCGCGAGGAAAAAGAGAAGGGCAAAGGCGCCGGCGATCATTTTGCCAAGCCAGGCGCGAACGACCGCATCTGGAATGCGCTCGAGAAACATTGCCTGGCGGATCCGGTGAATTTTGCCCGCTACTATGCCTCGACTGCCATCGCCATGGTATCGGATGCATGGCTCGGGACGGGCTATCAGATGACGGCGCAGATGAATCGCGTCAATCCGGGTGGCACGGCGCAGAAGCCCCATCGTGATTATCACCTCGGCTTCATGTCTCCGCAGCAGATGCAAGCCTATCCCGGCCATATCCATGCCGTTTCGCCGCTTTTGACGCTGCAGGGTGCGGTCGCCCATTGCGATATGCCGCTCGAAAGCGGTCCCACCCTGTTCCTCCCTTACTCCCAGACCTTCTTTGAAGGCTACATCGCTTTCGGTCGTCCGGAGTTCCAGGAATATTTCGCGGAACATCATGTGCAATTGCCGCTGCAAAAGGGCGACGCCGTCTTCTTCAACCCCGCTGTTATGCACGGCGCAGGCAACAATGTCTCGAAAGACATCTATCGCATGGCCAACCTTCTGCAGGTCTCCTCGGCCTTCGGGCGGGCGATGGAGAGCGTCAATCGAAATCGGATGTCGGTGACCGTCTATCCTGCCTTGGTCGCAGCTCTCGCCGCAGGTACGCTGAGCCGTGCGGAAGCTGCCAACGTCATCGCGTCAACTGCTGAAGGGTACGCCTTTCCCACCAATCTCGACAGCGACCCGCCGGTCGGCGGCCTTGCACCGAAGACCCAGGCGCGGATCATGATGGATGCTATCGACGCCGGCATGGGTGACAAAGAGTTCGCAGAATTGATCGCCGCCCATGCGGCACGCAGGGAGGCTTGAAATCCATGAGTAGACTGGATGGAAAATTCGCCGTCGTGACCGGCGGCACGCAGGGGCTGGGTGCTGAAGTCGCTCGGCTCTTTGCCGAGCGCGGGGCCGCAGGCCTGACGATCTGCGGGCGCAGCACAGCCAAGGGGGAAGCTCACGCACGCGAAATCAGCGATCGCTACGGAATTCCGGTCGCTTTCGTCAGAGCCGATCTCGGCAAGGTCGAGGATTGTCGCGAGGTTATTGCGGCAGCAGTTCGAAAATTCGGCCGCGTCGATGTACTCGTCAATGTCGCTGCCATCACCGATCGCGGCACCATCCTGGACACGGATCCGGACCTGTTCGATCGCATGTTCGCCGTCAACGTGCGAGCGCCGTTCTTTCTGATGCAGGATGCGATCAAGAACATGATCGCCAACGGCATAGAAGGTACGATCGTCAACATTTCCTCGATGTCTTCGATGGCGGGCCAACCCTTCATCAGCGCCTACTGCTCGTCCAAGGGAGCCCTTGACACCCTGACCCGGAACACGGCCTTCGCGCTGCTTAGAAACCGCATAAGGGTCAACGCCCTCAATATCGGCTGGATGTCGAGTGATGGCGAAGATCGCATACAGCGCGAATATCATGGCGCCGATCAGGATTGGCTGGCAAGGGCGGCAGCCGAGCAACCATTTGGCCGGTTGGTCTCCCCTGCCGAGGTTGCGCGGGCGGTCGCCTATCTGTCCTCGGAAGAATCGGGGCTGATGACAGGCGCCACGATCAACCTGGACCAGTCTATTTGGGGCGCCTACGAAGGGTCACCGCATCCGCAGAAGGCAATGTGAGCCGGCTGCGATCGAGAACTGCTGCGACGGGCGATAGACGCAAAAGGAATTCGCCCGGCCGTCGCAAGCCTGAGAGATGCGAAGCGCGGCCGCCATTCTATTGCCTCGTATTTCTGCCCAAGTGGCTCACTCTCGCCGGCACGGTTTCCGGCGTACGAGGGACCGTCACATCCATGTCATGAAATACGTTGACACCTCGTCCCTGATCATAACAGCGGGTACCGAGATGGATTATTTCAGACGCTTCAACTTTCTGTTCGCAACGCCGGCCTTCGACAGCGAGGATCTGGAGGGTGCCCGCTACAATCAGATCGTCGAGGAGATCGAGCGCTCAGGCTTCGAAGTCGTGCGTGCTCGCAATATCGAAGATGCGGAAATCGCCGTCCAGACGGACGCCGCCATTGGCTGTATGCTGGTCGACTGGGGCAAGAAGGGGCTTGAAGGCAAGACGGCCTCCCTCATTAATCTGATGCGTCGGCGAGGCCTCGAATTCCCCATCATCCTCCTGATCCGCCGCAAGCGTTTCGAGGATGTACCGGTCGAAGTGCTCGATTTCATCGACGGCTATGTCTTCCTGTCGGAAGAAACACCTGCCTTCATCGCCAAAAGCCTGATCAGCCGGCTCAAGCAATATGCCGAAACGCTGAAGACGCCGTTTTTTGGTGCACTGGTCGATTATGCCGAGGAAGGCAATCAGCTCTGGACCTGCCCTGGGCACAATGGCGGCATTTTCTACAGCCGCAGCCCGATCGGCCGCGTGTTCATGGAACACCTCGGCGAAGCGGTATTTCGCGACGACCTCGACAATTCCGTGCTCGACCTCGGCGATCTTCTGACCCACGAAGGCCCGGCGCTTGCGGCGCAGAAAGAGGCAGCCAAGATTTTCGGCGCCGAGAAGACCTACTTCGTCCTGAACGGCACCTCGACCTCCAACAAGGTCGCGCTCTCGGCGCTCGTCACCGATGGCGATCTCGTGCTTTTCGATCGCAACAACCACAAGGCCGCTCATCATGGCGCCCTGATGATCTCCGGCGGCATTCCGGTCTACCTTCCGACCAGACGCAATGTCTACGGCTTGATCGGCCCCATGGATTTCGCTGCCATGGATGAGGAAGCGCTGCGGGAGCGCATCCGTACCCATCCACTCGTCAAGGATCCGGAAGCCCACAGGAAGCAGCGCCCCTTCCGCGTAGCAGTGGTGGAGCAGTGCACCTATGACGGCACCATCCACAATGCCGAAATGATCCTCAAGCGCATCGGTCACCTGTGCGATTACATCCTCTTCGATGAGGCCTGGGCCGGCTTCATGAAGTTTCATCCGCTTTATGCCGGACGTTTCGCCATGGGTCTTTCCGAACTCGGCCCGGACGCACCGGGCATCATCGCCACCCAATCGACGCACAAGCAGCTCGCGAGCTTCTCGCAGGCCTCGCAGATTCACATGAAGGACCGGCATATCACCGGCCAGAAGCGTCGCGTGGAGCATCGGCGCTTCAACGAAAGCTTCATGCAGCACGCCTCAACCTCGCCCTTCTATCCGCTGTTTGCCTCGCTCGACGTCGGCGCGCAGATGATGAAGGGCCGCTCGGGCGAAGTGCTCTGGGATGACACGATCCGCCTCGGCATCGAGCTGCGCAAGAAAATCCGCGCCGTGCGCCGCGAATTCGAAGAGAAGGAACAACGCGCAGAGCGTCGCTGGTTCTTCGAGCCTTTCGTGCCGGATCGCGTGGCAATCCCGGATGTCTCAAGCCCCGGCGCCGTGCATGACGTGCCGTGGGAGAGCATCGCCACCGACCAGCTCGCGACCAATCCGGCCTTCTGGCACCTGACGCCCGAGGCAGCATGGCACGGATTTGCCGACATGGAGCCGGGCTTCGCAATGACGGACCCGAACAAGCTCACCTTGCTCACGCCAGGATTTGATCGGGCAAGCGGGCAATATACCGAGCATGGCATTCCCGCGCCCGTGGTTGCGCAATATCTGCGCGAAAACCGCATCGTCGCGGAGAAGAACGACCTCAACTCGCTGCTGTTCCTCCTCACTCCCGGCGTCGAGGCCAGCAAAGCCGGCACCTTGATCAGCGGCTTGGTCGCCTTCAAGAAGCTCTATGACGACAACGCCCTGTTGGAAGAGGCTATTCCGGAATTTTATCGCCGCCGACCGGGTCGCTACGCGGGCGTACGGCTGCGCGATCTGTGCACGGACATGCACAATTTCTTCCGCCAGGCCAATGTCAGCGCACTGCAGACGTTGCAGTTTTCAGCGGCCCACCTGCCGCCGATCGCGCTCTCGCCCCATGATGCCGCGCGTTGCCTGGTGCGCAACGACGTCGATTATCTGCCGATCGATGCGATTGCCGGTCGCATCGCAACGACGCCGTTTGTGGTCTATCCGCCGGGCATTGCCACCATCGTACCGGGCGAACGCCTGACGGAAGAGGCAAAGCCTATGCTCGACTATCTCAAGATGTTTGAAACCTGCTTCAATCTCTTCCCTGGCTTCGACGTCGAAATTCAGGGCCTCTATCGCGAGATTGATGAAACCGGCCGTATCCGCCTCTATACTTACGTCGTTGCGGAATAGGCCGGGAATTCAGGTTCGATCATGGAGCAGAACAAAACGATCGTCATTCGCCCTTCGCGCGAGGCCGACGTCGATGCAATGTTGGCGATCTACCGCCGCCACATTCGTCGCGGCGTCGAGGACGGGGTAGATGACAATGACACGCCGCAGCCGGATGATCTCAGGGACCGACGCAAAAACCTGAAGAGCCGCCGGTTCCCGCATGTCGTCGCTGTCGACGGTGAAAAGGTGGTGGGCTATGCCTATGTGGTATTATTCCGCAAGCGCCCTGCCTATCGCTACACCGTCAAGCATTCGATCTATGTCCATCACGACCATATCGGCCAGGGTGTCGGCAGCCTGCTCATGCGCGGGCTGATCGATGCGTGTGCCGCCGCCGGGTTCCGGCAGATGATCGGCTATATAGATGCGGACAACGTCGCCTCGCTTGCGCTGCACGAACGGTTCGGCTTCGCGCGCGTCGGCCTGTTGCCTGCGGTTGCCTATCGTTACGGACATTGGGCCGATACTGTCATGGTCCAGCGTTCGCTGGGCTCTGGCTCGACCACGCCGCCACCGCCTCCGCCGCTCTCGACCCGCTGAAGTCGGCTGGCTCATCCCCATATTGGCCAGCTCCCCGACAACTGTCACAGGGTGGGTTTCGGTTGAAGCTGCTTGGAGCGCAACGCGGTCTTTCAGGGTTGCGGCTTGCGCCTTCAGTCTTCGGTTCTGTCCATGCCGCGCAAGGCTGCCGCACGCTCTTGCGCGGCACACATCAGATCATATGGGCAGCAGCGCCGCTCGCAGCCAACAGCGCAACGACAATCCATGGCTGCGCTTTCCAGACGGTCAGCAGCAGAAACCCGGCCAGCGCCAGGGCAAAATCCTGTGGCGAGAGAACCGCCGATGTCCAGACCGGATTGTAGAGCGCAGCCCCAAGTATGCCGACAACTGCGGCGTTGGTTCCGCGCATGGCAGCCTGCGCGGCCGGCCGAAGCCGCAACGCATCCCAATAGGGGAGCATGCCATAGACCAATAAAATCCCCGGCAGGAAGATCGCGACGAGGGCGATGGATGCGCCGGCAAGGCCGTTGGGTAGAGGTCCCATGACCGTGCCGAGGTAGGCCGCAAAGGTGAACAGCGGCCCCGGCACCGCCTGCGCCAGACCATAGCCGGTCAGGAAAGATTCGTTCGTAACCCAGCCCGTGTCCACCACTTGGGCCTGCAGCAAGGGAAGAACGACATGCCCTCCCCCGAAGACCAATGCCCCCGAGCGATAGAACGCATCGAACAAGGCAATTGCCTGATGACCGCTTGTCACCGTCAATAGCGGCGGAAGAACAAGGAGAGACGCAAATGCGACAAGGGCGATCGCTCCGCCGCGACGCGATACCGGAAAATGCAGGTGGGCCGCCGATGTAAACGATGGCTTTCCGCGACAGAGCCAGAGTCCACCGACCGCTCCGAGAGCGATCGCACCGGTTTGACCAAGCGCACCACCGCCGAAGACAACAATGGCAACTGCCGCAAGAGCAATGGCAGCGCGCTCACGATCGGGCGTCAAGGTTTTTGCCATGCCCCAGATTGCCTGGGCGATCACCGCGACGGCGACCAGTTTTAAGCCATGCAGGACACCCGCAGATGCCGCGCCTACAAAAGTCGCTGTGCCGACGGCAAAGACGAACAGGATCACGGCCGACGGCAAGGTGAAGCCAAGCCATGCCGCCAAGCCGCCGAGAAGTCCGTTGCCGCGCAGGACGCCGAGCGAAAATCCGACCTGACTGGAAGCCGGGCCGGGCAGAAACTGACAGAGGGCAACGAGATCGGCGTAGCCTTCCTCATCGATCCATTTCCGCCTAACGACAAGCTCGTCACGGAAATAGCCCAGATGAGCAATCGGACCGCCAAAGGAGGTCAATCCAAGCATGAGGAAGACGCGAAGAACCTCAAGCGGCGAGCCTCTTACCGATGGTTCATCTACCAAGGCATCATGATGCGCACTCATCATTTCCTCTTGAATTTTCTCGCTCGTGTAACCCGTACATGCGATCCGATCAACTCACCAACCGGTCCTCGCGCGATGGGAGCGCAGCGGAATGGCTCAAGATCTTTCCCGCCGCGCGGCTGGATCCCCTTGTCTTATTCGCGATTGCTCTGAGGGGCTAGCAGCGTCGAGATACCTATCGATCTTCAAGAGCATGCGGCAACCAAACCTAGCTCAAGATCATGTCGGCCGCTTTCTCTGCAATCATGATGACCGGTGAATTGGTGTTGCCCGAAACAATTTTCGGCATGACGGAGGCATCGACCACCCTCAAACCGCCAATACCATGGACGCGAAGTCTGGAATCGACGACGGCGTCCTCGCCGCCTCCCATCCGGCATGTCCCCACAGGGTGGAAAATCGTCGTTGCGATGTCGCCTGCTCTTTGGACCAGTTCCTCATCGCTTTGAAACTCGACCCCCGGCAACATCTCCCTTGGCGCAAACTGTGAGATCGCCTTGGTCTGCATAAGACCTCGTGCATGGCGAATGGAGCGTGCAGCCACGATGCGATCGCCAACCGTCGAGAGATAGTTCGGCCTAATTTCCGGAGGCAACGAAGCATCCGGCGCTGCAATATGCACCGTGCCCCTGCTTTCGGGACGTAGGTTGCAAACGGAGACGGTGACAGCAGGATAGCGGTGTAGCGGTTCGCCCAACCTGTCCGTGCTGAGCGGCTGAACGTGATACTCGAGATCGGCCGTCGCCACCGCCGGATCGCTCCTTGCGAAGATGCCGAGCTGGCTCGGCGCCATGGATAACGGCCCAGAACGGCGGAAGGCGTATTCCAGGCCCATTCCGGCACGGGCGAAGAGATTGTGATAGAGCTGGTTCAGTGTCTTCGCGCCTTCGATGCGGAATACGGTGCGGATCTGCAGATGATCCTGCAGATTTTCTCCAACTCCTTTCAGAGAATGTATGACGTCGATGCCGATATCCCGCAGCAAATCGGGTCTGCCGACCCCAGAGAGTTCCAGTATTTTCGGCGAATTGATCGCTCCGGCCGCGAGAATGACTTCGCGCCCTGCCCGCGCTTCATGAACCATGCCGTTCAGTCGAAACCGCACACCGCTGACACGGCGCGCCTCAAACAGAAGTGCTTCCGTTTCCGCGCCCGTCAGCACTCTAAGATTGGCTCGTTTCATCGCAGGCCGCAGGAAGGCCTTGGTTGTATTCCAGCGGACTCCGCCGCGTTGATTGACTTCGAAATAGCCGGACCCTTCGTTGTCACCATCGTTGAAATCGTCGGTCTTCGGAATACCGAGTTCCTCCGCCGCATCACGAAACGCATCCAGAATCGGCCAGGAGAGGCGCTGCCGCTCGACCCGCCATTCGCCGCCCTTGCCATGAACTGGTGACCGGCCGCGATAATTGTCCTCTGACTTCAGGAAATAAGGCAGGACATCATCCCAACCCCATCCGCTATTGCCCTCCTGCCGCCAGCCGTCATAGTCGGCAGCCTGACCGCGCATGTAGATCATGCCATTGATCGATGAGCAGCCTCCGAGGAGCTTTCCTCGTGGATAGGGAAGCGAGCGACCATTGAGGCCTGCCTCGCGCTCCGTCTTCATCATCCAATCCGTGCGTGGATTGCCCATGCAGAAGAGGTAGCCGATCGGGATATGGACCCAGTGATATCGATCGCTGCTGCCAGCCTCGAGCAGAAGGACGCGATTTGCCGGATTGGCAGACAGCCGATTGGCAAGGACGCATCCGGCAGAACCCGCTCCGACGATGATGAAGTCGTAGCTGCCTGCATCCGTGATCGTCTGATCGGAAGGCCCGCTCATGCTGCCGCTCCCTTCGCAGATGGCATGGAAGAAGACAGTCGTCGCCAGATCGGTGCCATCGCCGCAATTATGTCGTTATAGAGGTCGTAGCGCCGCTCGTAATGGCTCTGAAGATGCCTGTTCGGAACATAGTTTCGCTCGACCCGCACCATGGAAGCCGCACCGGCTGTGAAATCCGCGAAGACTCCGATCCCCGCTCCCGCCGCGATTGCCGCCCCCAATGCACCGGTTTCGCGCGAACCGGCGATCGACACCGGCAAGCCCAGAACATCGGCGAATATTTGCGGCCAGATCAGGCTGCGTGAACCACCGCCGGAAAGCACGGCCTCATTGAAGACCGCACCGGCCTGCCGCATCGTCTCGATATGCTGCCGGTGACCGAAGGCA
>NZ_JAELTU010000855.1 GCF_016429015.1 Rhizobium sp. ASV20 | reverse complement strand
TAATTGACCTGTCTAACCGCAAGCCCGAGATATTGAGGCAGAGTTTCCAAAATTAATGCGTGAGGCTAGCATTGACCATCGTCACGTAATTACATCTACGGCACACTTAATTAGTTTAGTGAAATGATATATGTATCTAAGTTGAATTGACCAGTCATCTAATTAGTCCGCTCTATGCATTTCGTGACAAATCCTAGTACCATCATGCGTCTTAACTCAAATCAAATCCTGCACCAGAAGTAATAGCATAAAGTAATTTCTCCCGCAGCGTCGATTCCTTTGTATACCGAGGCAACTTGAGCAGATTGACACACGTACTTGTGCTTGGCAGCCGCTCTTCATCCGTGCCGCTATCCCGGATACTAAACTTTGGGCGCAGCTGCGA
>NZ_JAELTU010000854.1 GCF_016429015.1 Rhizobium sp. ASV20 | reverse complement strand
GCCAAGGCTGGTGGTGGCAAGCGCTCCGAAACCGACGGCATCTCCAAGTCCAAACCCAAGAAGCCTTCGGGCGCTGCCCAGTCCAAGCAGGTCAGGGAGCGCCGTACTGCGGATCTACACAAGAAGCCCAAGAAGAAGGTCTACGCTGAGTCTCAGCTGGATATTCCGAAGCTAAATATGATTACACCTGTGGGTGTGACGAAACCCAAGGGCAAGAAGAAGGGCAAGATCTTTGCCGACGACAAGGTACGTCTTTTGGAAATGAGTAAAAGCCCGTTCTAACTCGTTCTCTTTTGTAGGAGAGCATGGATACCATTCTTTCCCTGGTACAAGCCGAAAAGAACGGCCAAATCGAGTCCAAGATGATCAAGGCCCGCCAAATGGA
>NZ_JAELTU010000853.1 GCF_016429015.1 Rhizobium sp. ASV20 | reverse complement strand
ACTCAAAGCAGCGCAAGTCAACCTAGACTCTATTGACAACGGCGGCGAAGTCTGGAGAAACGTCCAATTAGATGAGTATCTTACTGAAGAAGAGTAAGCTCGCTTTCACTCAATGTTGTCCAGCGTACAGTCACTGACGCTTCTATACAAGCTTTTACGCTGGTCCTCTGCGGGGTGTATTCGCAACTCTAAGACGGCGGAATATTTTGCAGGATGTTCAAACGCTGGTTCTTGATGGACTCTCCGTGACGTCGGATCTTTGTCACGACATAATTAATGATCCCCATTATAGCGTGCGGCTACTCTCTATCCGGAATGTGAAGAATCTCAATCATGGCAAGCTCCGCGGAGCTCTTCAATACGCCTGCCGAACCAGCCGCGAACG
>NZ_JAELTU010000852.1 GCF_016429015.1 Rhizobium sp. ASV20 | reverse complement strand
ATCTACAAGAGGAGCTCGAGTTCTTTACAAAGCAAGCGGAGCAAGAAGTCTCGCAGTGGGAGAAGAAACTATCAGAACACAACTCGTCAGTTGAGTCGTTTTACATGTCGAATATCAACCGCTCGGCGGAAAAAAAGGACTTTCTCAGCTCCTTCAAAAAAGTGGTCATGATGCCTGTAACCGTACTCCCAAGCTTTCCGATGGGATCAGCAACCAAACCAGCGTCGAGTGCCAACAACTCTGTCACCGGAACGCCCTTGCCTTCTAGGCCAGACACGCCTGGTATGAGCCAGTTGAAAGAAGGCCGAAACAGCCCAATGCCAGGCAAGGCGCCGACCGACGCGCTGGCTGCCAAGGCGGCTATTATGGCGTCGAAGCTCGAGGG
>NZ_JAELTU010000851.1 GCF_016429015.1 Rhizobium sp. ASV20 | reverse complement strand
ATGGCGTAGTCTGGGAATGGTTCTCGGCGTTGGGCTGAGCAGCTTGGTTGTTCAAAATGCCTTGCTGTACTACCTTGACAAGTTTGTCCAGGGCGACGAAAAAGACTACGTCGTATCCATAGCCAGATCCTCTGTCGAGGCTATTGTGAATCTGGATGCACCATACCAAGAGCAAGTGGTACAGAGCTATGAAGCCGCGATCCACATCATGTTTATGGGCTGCGGAGCCTTGGCTATTCTCTCTCTTGTAATCGTACTGTCACTCCGATCAGTGCGTATTTCGCTGCAGCCACGACTTGAGGGCTTCAACTAGTGGTAAATGACGGCAGCTCAGCCACTATACCCAAACTGTTCCGAGTTGTATCAAAATTACATACACTAGGGC
>NZ_JAELTU010000850.1 GCF_016429015.1 Rhizobium sp. ASV20 | reverse complement strand
CCCATCGTTCTGGCGCGACGTCGCCCAATGATCCCGCCGTCTTCTTCGTCGAGGTGAAGTGCCTGAGCCTCTCTAGCACGACGCCGGCGTCTTCGGTAACCCGCACCTGCAGCGCCGGCTTCTTCGCTTGCCTGCATGTAATCTGCCCACTTTCTCTCGAGCCTGCTCGCAGAGGCAAAGTCACCACGCAGAACCCGCTTCTGATGCTCATCTACAGTCATCTGGAAGCCATAAAAACACTTGAGACCGATAATTTCAGACGGATAAGTAACTCTCCCCGTGTAGCCTGCCTGAGGCTTAATCTGGGAGTTGCGGAATAGGATTTCGCGGATGCCAGTCCCTGTCTCTTATACACATCTCCGAGCCCACGAGACATCGGCGAAGA
>NZ_JAELTU010000849.1 GCF_016429015.1 Rhizobium sp. ASV20 | reverse complement strand
ACCGAAACAATATACGCGGCAGAATGGATACAATAACCAATATGCAACGCAACATGCAAAGCCGCAAAATCAAAAAGGACACCAGAACATGCCACAGCACGCGAACCAACAGAGACCGCCATTCAACCAGATGCCACAGCAACAGACGCCACAACAAGGTACGCCTAATGCTAGGTACCAGTTCCAGCCAGGGTACCAAGGCACGCCGACGCCAGCAAACTACGGCGGCTACGCAAATGGGGCGCCAATGCCTCCTCAGCGCAACATGTCGCCACAGCAGCAGCATATACCGCAGCGTCAAATGTATAGCCAGTCACCCAACATGCCTCAGAACCAACAGTTTGCGCCACCGACGCAGCAAGGCCCACCACCCGCTCAAGTAAAC
>NZ_JAELTU010000848.1 GCF_016429015.1 Rhizobium sp. ASV20 | reverse complement strand
GCATGACAGCTCTACTAGGGACCCATCCGCGCTCGGAAACTCCGCAGCTCCAACACCAAACCGCCACCACCGCCTCGAGCTCGACGAGACGCGCAACATCGCAGCGTCGTCTGCAACTCTCTCCTTCTGCGCTCCCACCGCCACCATACTACGCAGTAGCGGCGGCTCATGGAAACTCGGCTGACATGACGCTACGATCGGATGCAAACGGCTCGGTCGCATCCGCTGCCGCCACCGCAAACACAAACGGTAGCACCTCGCGCTTCATGTCCCAGCACAGCCACAGCCCTGACCAAGGCGGCCATTCAAACGTTGCTGATGACAGCCGACCATCCAGTGCCCCTGGTAGAAAGAATGGACTCTCCGCCAGCGAGGCTCGCGATGAT
>NZ_JAELTU010000847.1 GCF_016429015.1 Rhizobium sp. ASV20 | reverse complement strand
GTCTATAGACACCCACCCACCAAACTCATATAACCGAGACATTGTCACTGCACACACACACAGATTGCCTACACGCGCGTGCTCAACACACGCAACCGCCAATCATCATGAATATGGACATGGGATCAACAACTACATCAATGGACATGCCCGCCTCGACCTCAGGCGCCATGGACCACAGTGGCATGGATATGGGCGGCATGGATCACGGCGGCATGGATCACGGCGGCATGGATCACGGCGGCATGGACATGGGAATGGGCAGCGGAGGAAAGCAATGCAAAGTTTCTGTAAGCTCAGACGGATTACAACGCATCTTGTCTTTCCTGAGCGTCAAGACGACGACTAACACTACAAACAATACAGATGCTCTTCAACATCAACAC
>NZ_JAELTU010000090.1 GCF_016429015.1 Rhizobium sp. ASV20 | reverse complement strand
GTCCCTGCGGCGAGCCACCCGCCTGGAAGATGATCGGCTGGCCCTGCCTGGATGGCGGTACGCGCAGGCGGCCCTCGATATCGAAGAACTCGCCACGGTGACGGATCGTCTGACCGTCGGCGGCCGAGGCCCATAGGGCCCGCACCACATCGACAAATTCGCTCGCACGCCCGTAGCGATCATCGCGATCGGGAATGTCGGGCAACCCGAAATTCCGAGCTGCAGGAATGTTGCGGGTCGTAACGACGTTCCATGCAGCGCGGCCACCCGTCTGATGATCCCAGGAAAGGAAGCGTTCGGCCAGCTCGAAGGGATCATTGAAGGTAGACGACGCCGTCGCTACCAGTCCAACGCGCGACGTCGCGGCTGCCACATGTCCCCAGTTGACCGAAGGTTCGAGGCGGATCGGGTTGGCGTCGTAGGCCGGGTCACCCAGCAATGGCCCGTCGGCAAGAAACAGCGCATCCAGGGTTCCACGTTCTGCAGTGCGGCCGATACCCTCCCAATAGTTGGGATCGATGAAGGCATCCTTGTTCAGGAGCGGCGTCTTCCACGCCGCGGGCAGATAGCCAAGAACGAGAACGTTGATCCCGAGGAGCACGTGACCAGATCGTTTGTTTGTCATTTGTTGTCTCTTCGTTGCGACCTAGAGCGCCACATGCGGCTTCGGCGTCAGGAAGGCCGGTCGCGCGGCCGGCCTCAGTGGCTTCGGTTGAGAGAGATCAAGCGCGGAGCGAAGCGAACCTCCGACAGGAGTGGGGGCGAAGTCCTCCGCAAGCAAGCGCTCGGCGGCATCAAACAGGTCACTGATGGTTCGATCGAGGCCGGCGCGGAGCAGGATACCCGAATAGCCGGCGGCGGGCGGCTTCCCGCCAAGCTGCACCAGGGCAACGCAGCCAAGAGCACCCAACTCCAGATCGATCGGATCGTCATCACCTCGCAGTGGAAGATCTGCATCATCTGCGTGATACCAGGCGATCACCGACGCTCCCGTTGCGGGCTCTGGTGCATTCAACGGCCCGGCGATCGAAAAGCTGTTATCGATGTCGACATGGACGATGCGGTCGGACTGAACCAGAATGCCGGACTGCGTGTCCGCTATGATCGAGTCATGGGGCCAGCTCTGTTCGAGTGCCCGAACCGCCAGGGCGGCGTCATAGGCCGTTTGGGCGGTGAGCGCAGCACCACCGCCGAGCCCCGCCCCTCCCCATGCCGGAGCGTCCGTTGGGCCGAGTGGTGCATAGGCATCGCGAATGCCGATCACGAGGCCGCTGCGGCCCCGAGACAAGTGGGCAAGCGACGCGACACGCCGGGCGATATTATAGGGATGGTCGCGCTGTGGGGTCGCGGTTATCAGAAACCGACCATTGCTGGTTGCCGCCGCTAGTGTCGCTCCCACCGCAGAGCTGGTCAAAGTGACCGGTGCCGGAACACTGCCATCGATGCGATCGATTCCCAGGACGGTGAACGCGACCTCCAATGCGTCCCATCGCGCAAGGAGCGCCCGACTGGACGTGAGTTCGACCAGATGCGGACCAGCGAGCCCGAGGGCAAGATAGGGTTTCGTCATGACGCGCCTTCCTAATTACCTTGGCCGCCGCGACCGAGCCGCGCGATGCTTGAGACGGGGGATTTGTCGTTGACGAAGTAATCGCCGAGAATGCGAGCCTTATAGGCAACCGGATTGTGCGATGCGAGCGTTCGCGCATTGCGCCAATGACGATCGAGCGCCGCCTCCTCGGATGTCGCGGAGGCGCCAAGCGCATTGAAGACATGCGTGACGGCATATAGGACGCCATCGATGATTGCGAGCTGTGCCTGCGCAACCGCCACTTCTCCCGCAATGACCCGCCGATCGCGCAGGGCGACGTCTCCGGCCGCATGGGCCGCCGCGATGAGGTCGAGCGAAGCGGCGGCACGACGCAGGGCCGCATCGGTGGAGAACACCCTGGCCGACACTTCGCCGATCACCTGCAATAATTGCGGATCGAGCGCAGGGACTGGATCGAGACCCTGCGGATAATTGCGCCCTCGTGATTTCAGTGCAGCAATACCGTCGCGCTGGACCGCTCGAGTGATACCGGCAAGTACCGCGAGCAGCGCCGTCTGATAGAAATGCCCCTGATACACCACCCTCTCGCTTGCGGGAAACACGTCGCCATCGTAGGCAATTGCGTCCCTGTAGATGGCGCTGCCGCTTGCCGTAGTGCGCTGCCCGAAGCCCGGCCAGTCATCGGTCAACTCCACTCCTGGCTGGTGGCGGTTCACCAGCGTTGTGACCAGCGCGCCATCCTCGCCCTTCCCGATGACATCAAGCCAGTCGGCATAAAGGCTTCCGGTCGCGTAGAACTTGGCGCCGGAAATCTTGTAGTGATCGTCTTCCCGCGTCACCACCGTCTTGATTGTCGCGTAGGTTCCGTTGTTCGCCTCAGTCCAGCCGCCGCCCACGAACTCGCGGTCGCGAAAGCGCTGGAACCATCTCTCATTCGTCGGAGATGGGCGGGCGTTCAGGCGATCCTCCACGAAGGCAAGATGATTGCGCCAGACATGGGCGACGTTGGCATCGGCTTCGGCAAGAAGAGCAAGCAGGTAGAACGTCTGCTCGAGCGAAGCACCAAAGCCTCCAAGATCTTCCGGAACTCGCACGAGGGCGAAGTCGGCATCCTTTAGCCACTGAACCTCTTCGAAGGGAAAGGTCCGGTTTCGCTCACGCTCGACGCTTCCCGCGGCAATGCGATCGAAGATCGGCTGGAAGCGTTCGACCAACCCCTCTTCCCTTGCGGTCGCGGGACGCAGGTAGGTTAGCGAAAGTGGTGCATCCACTGCGGTCATGTTCTTCTCCATTCTGGTAGGGCTGCGTAAAATTCTCACCGAGACGGCGACTGGCTGGGGTCCCGCCACTCGGCGACGAGATCAACGACAAAGGTGCAAACAACGAAGACAGACGCGGCGAAGATGGTCGTTCCGATGACAAGCGGAAAATCCCCATCCAGCGCAGCGCTTATTGCCATGCGCCCGACGCCATCGAGCCCGAATATCGTCTCCGTGACGATTGCGCCGCCCATGATGACGGCCAGTTCGAGGCCACCCAAGGTGATGATGGGGTTGAGCGCCGACTTCAAAGCATGCGACAGATAGATCTTGCGCTCACACACCCCCTTGGCGCGGGCCGTTCGGATATAATCCTGGCCAAGGACGTCCAGCATCCCGGCACGGACGATCCGCTGGAAGATACCGATTTCCGCGATCGCCAAAGTGGCCCATGGCAGCACGAGATGTCTCGCCCACTCAAGCGGATCCTCAAACAGCGGAACATATCCGCTGCTCGGGAACCAGGCAAAGCCATGATCCGTGAGTTGGAAGAAAAAGAAATAGGAGATCAGGATACCGCTCAGGAAGGTCGGCACCGACAGGCCGATATAGGCGACAAAGGCGAGGATATGATCGATGAACCGCCCGTGCCAACGTGCAGCCACGACGCCGGCGACGATCGACAACGTCATCCAGATGAGCATCGCGCCAAGCGCAAGCGACATCGTCACGGGAGCCTTGGACAGAATGAGATCGGCGACGGGCGCCTGCTTGCGGAAGGAGTAACCAAGGGCCGGGGGCCAATGCAGCAGCCCCATGGGCGCCCCCTGAATATCCGGCCCCCGAAAGAGATAGTACCAGAGTTGATTGTACCATGGTTCGTTGAGGCGCAGCGCCCTTGCGACGCCATCTATGGTTTCCTGTGTCGCATTGCGCGGAGCGAGCATAGCGGCCGGGTTTCGATACGCAATTCTCGTGATGAAGAATGAGAGCACCAATACGATCAGAAGAGTGGAGGCCGACCGAAATACGATAGAGACAATATTTCTTGTCATGGATTGTCAGTGCCTCCCATGCGGATCGAGTACGCTCCGCAACCCTGAACTCAAGGTGTTGAAGCCGACAACGGTGACGAAAAGCGCAAGGCCCGGCCCGGCCAGAAACCACGGTTGATCCTGGTAGAGAGACGTCCGCTGCGCCTCGGCGATCATGTTGCCCCAGCTTGGCACCGGCGCCTGAATTCCCACACCGAGGAATGACAGTGTCGCCTCGGCTACGATGTTGGCTGGTAGTTGCACCGCCCAATATACGAGCAGTGTCGGAAGGACGTTGGGCAGGATGTCCAAGAAGATGATACGGGCCTTCGACGCACCAATGACCAACGAAGCCTCGACCATCGGGCCGGATCGCATTTCCAGCACCATTCCACGCGTCAGGCGGGCAAAGTAGGTCCAGGAAAACAGGGCTATCACAAGGATGATGACGAGGATCGGAGAGATCAACGGCATGCCCTGATCACCTCTGTTGAGCGACAGGAGGCTGAGAGCCGTCACGACAAAAGGAAACGACATGGCGACGTCGATCGCCTGGCTGATGACGCGGTCTACACGGCCGGCAAGGAAGCCACTGACCATGCCGATCAGCGTACCGATGATCATCGCGACTGTCGTCGCCGGAATTCCGACCAGAAGGGATATTTGCGCGCCATATAGAGTTCGAACAAGGACGTCGCGCCCATTTCCATCTGCTCCCAATGGAAATGATGACGATGGTCCGATTGGGATACCCATCTCGTCGAGTGCGGCGTCCGCAAACTGCTCGGTCGGCCCGTGTCCCAACAGGATTGCAGCAACCGGCGCAAGCAGGGCGGCAGCCAGCACGAGGCCGACGATCGTAAGGCCAACGCGGACACTGCGCTCGCGCCACAGGCGAGCCAGGAACCGGGGCGTCAGATTGCGCACCGGCCTCTGGTCAAGGAGGTCAACCGACATGCGACGCCACTTTCGCCGTGATGAACTTATTCTGCCGCCTGCCGCCAGGCATCGAAGCAAGGAGGCGCTTCGTGTAGTCGTGCTCGGCTCGCTCGAAAATCCGCCTTGCGGGCCCGGCTTCGACGATTCGCCCCCTTTCGAGCACGATGACGCGATCGCACAATTCACCGACAACGCCGAGATCGTGGGAGATGAACAGGATCGAGACACCGAGGCGATCGCGAAGGCTGCGGAGCAGCTCCACGATCTTTGCCTGTGTCGTTATGTCGAGCGCCGAGACCGGCTCGTCGGCAATGAGGAGCGATGGCCTCAGCGCGATTGCTCTGGCGATCGCGACACGTTGTCTTTGTCCGCCGGAAATCTGGGAGGGCAACCGGGAAAGCACCGCTTGCGGAAGCTCAACGTCTGCCAGCAATTGCCGGACCAAATCCTTCAATCGCGTTGCGTCGCGTTCGCCGGCGATCACATAGGGGTCGGTCAGAATGGCCTCGACGGATCGCCGCGGATTAAGGCTCGCATAGGGATCCTGGAAGACCACCTGAATTTTTCTGCGCAGGTCGCCGCCCAGTTTTATCGCGCCATCCGCCCTTGCGTACGGTGCGCCCGACAAAGCAATCGTGCCCCGGTCAGGGCGGTCAAGCCCTGCGATCAGGCGACCAATGGTGGACTTTCCAGATCCGGATTCACCGACCAGGCCAAGTATCTCTCCTTTTCCCAGGGAAAAGGAGACATCGTCGAGAACGGTCTGCTGGGAGACGAACGAACGGCCCAATGACGCGACATCGAGGAGAGGCTCCCGGCTGCCGAACGGCGCCGGCTGCGCAAAGGTTCTGGGCCCGTCGAGCCGTGCAGCACCCAGCAGCGCTTGCGTGTAGGAGTGCTTGGGCGTCGAGTAGATGCTGTCGGCGCCGGCATACTCGACGAC
This sequence comes from Rhizobium sp. ASV20, assembly GCF_016429015.1. Classification (GTDB taxonomy): domain Bacteria; phylum Pseudomonadota; class Alphaproteobacteria; order Rhizobiales; family Rhizobiaceae; genus Rhizobium. Next base: position 23,617 of record NZ_JAELTU010000090.1, on the reverse strand, counting down.
GACACCGTCGCGCATCACAACGACGTCGTCGGCAATGTCGGAGACCACGGCAAGGTCATGGCTGACAAACATGAGTGCCGTTCGATGCCGCTCCTGCAATCGCCGCAACAGATCGAGAATGGACGCCTGCACCGTCACGTCGAGTGCCGTCGTTGGCTCGTCGGCAATGATAAGCCCGGGATTTGACGCGATCGCCATGGCAATCATGACGCGTTGCCGCATCCCGCCGGACAGATGGCGCGGATAGTCTTCCAGCCTCTTTGCCGGATTGGAAATCTCGACATCGCTTAGAAGCTCGAGTATCCGCTCGCGCTTCTCCTTGCGGCCAATAGAGCGGTGCGCGCTCACGGCTTCGCCGATCTGGTCTGCGATCGTCTTCAACGGATGCAGGTTGCTCAAGGGATCCTGGAAGATGAAGCCGATCTCGGCTCCCCGGATTTTGCGCAGGACGGCGGAAGAGGCTCCGAGAATTTCCTGGCCCCGATAAAGCACGCTGCCATCGACCGACGCCGAGGCGGGCAGAAGGCCTGCAGCACCGAGCAGGCTCGCGCTCTTGCCTGATCCGGATTCACCCACGATTGCGAGCGTCCTTCCCGGTTCGACATCGAACGACACGCCTCGCACCGCCTCTATGGCTCCGAAGCGAACCCTTAAGTCACGAAGAGAAAGAACGCTCATCAGATCAGTTCTTCACTGCGATGTTCGTGATATCGGCCTGAACAGCGAGCGACGACCATGCCCAGTGCGTGATGCGATCCGAGGTGATGGCGATCTTCCGCTTTTCGAAGAGCGGGATCCATGGCAAATCGGTCGAGACTATTTTGTCGGCCTTGGCCCAGATCGGCGCCGGGTCGTCCGACGGGAAGGCTTCAGCGGCGAGCTTGTTGAGCTCGAGGTTGCTGTAGCAAATCGAGTTCACATTTCCTGTTCCGCAAGGAGACGCATCCGAGTTCAGCCAGCCGCCAAGCAGCATGCGGGTGCTCGGCCCCTGCCAGTCGGGAGCGAACTGACCGCCAAGCGAGATGTCCCATCTGCTCTTTGCATCCTGGATGAAAGAATACCACTGTGTCGGCGGGACCGGGATCAGGTTGAGTTCGATCCCGGCAGTTGCGGCGTCCTCCTTGACCGCGACAGCGATCGCCTCGAATTGGGCGGTCGTCCGATAGATTGCGTCAAGTTTCACGCCATTGGGATAGCCCGCCTTCGCCAGCAGCTCTTTCGCCTTCGTCTTGTCGCCCTTGTTGCCTTCGGTCGGATATGGGTCGAAGGTTTCGTAGCCGAGAATCGTCGATGTGATGATCTGCGACAGCGGTACGGCAGCGATCGGGCCACCCTGGACCTGAACGAGATGCGCGCGGTTCACCGCATAGGTCAGCGCCTGGCGCACCTCCGGTTTGCGAAGAGCCGTCGCCCCGTTGCTCTGCGCCTGCGGACGGGCATTGAAGGTGATAAAATTCGCAGCGCCGCTATTGGAGGAGTGCAGTTGGGCCTCCTTCTGGGTCTGGAAACGCTTGATGGCACTGCGCGGAGGGACGTCGAGATAGAGCGACAGGTCCGCCTCGCCCGCTTCGATCTTCTGGACAATGCTGTCCTCGCTATTCGCCGTGAAGTCGACCACGATCTCGTCGACATAGGCCTTGCGGGCTTGGTCGCTCTCTGGCTTGAAGTTCGTCGCCTTCTTCAGGACGAGCTTCTGCCCGTCCTGGTAGGACGCGACATAGTAGGGACCACTCGACGGGAAGTTCCGCCGGAATTCGGCAGAATCCGGAAAATACTTCGATGCCACTTCAGGCGGCAATGGCGACACGAAATTCATCGAGAGAATATTGAGAAAATCGTAGTTCTTGCTGTCCGACCTGATGATGAGCGTCTTGTCGTCGGGTGCGCTGACACCAGAGATCTCGTGACCATCGATGAATGCCTTCGATGCGGCCAGGTCTCCCGTCGGCACCTTCGCAAACTCCTGGCAATAGGCCTTGAAACCGGAGATTGCGAGGTTGAAGTAGTTGATCGCAGCGACCTGCTTATTGGGATCGCAGAAGCGCTTGATGTCGTATACGAAATCACCGACCACAATCTGGCGATCCGTCGGGCCGGAATAGAAGATATCGTCCTTCAGATGGAAGGTGTAGGTCTTTCCGCCGTCGGTCACATCCCACGACTTCGCCAGATCTGGCACGAGCTTGGTGTCGTCCTTGATATCCTTGGGCGAACCTGGATAGGTGACAAGCTGGCGGGTGACCGCACGCAGGATTTCCCAGGAATCAGTACTGTAGCCTGTGAGTGGATCGAATGCGTCCAGATCCTGGAGCGAGGCGATATGCAATGTGCCGCCAAATTGCGGTTCGCTTGCCAGGGCTTTAGAGCCGAGCACGGCGGCGATTGCGAGGTTCGCCAAGAGCAGTCCACTTGCCAAGCGGTAAGAGCGACGTTTCATTTTTCAATGCCTTAATTGATATTGTCTATAAGATTTATAGATTTACAGGATTGCGAGAACGACCCACCTTCCAAACTTCGATGGGACGAGAAAAATATCTGCCCTGATCTGTACGGTTTCGCGGAATTCGTTTCCACGGGATCGCGCCAGGTGTCTCGCAGCGATAGGCGCGTTCGGAGCCTCGGGCACGCCGGTGAGGACGATCTTGAGTTAGGATTTTCACGATGTGGGCTGAAATTAGAACAGAACAACTGCGCCCTTTGCATCATTCTATAGCATATCTACACACATTATAGAGATTTGTGGAGTGTGTTTGTGGCTCGCGTATTTCGGAAATCATCTGTGCTTGGCGTTGCCGGAGCGCTGCTTGCGTCGACACTCGCCTCGGTCGCGTTTGCCGCCGACCGAGGCGGGACGCTCAATCTGATCGTCCAGCCCGAACCGATCTCACTGAACCCGGGCATCAACAGGCTCGGGCCTGCAACATTCGTCGGCGACAAGATCTACGATTCCCTGCTCGGCTACTCCGCAAGAGACATCCAGCCGATACCGCGTCTTGCGGTGGCGTGGGACATCTCTGCCGATGGCAAGACATATACGTTCAAGCTTCGACCCGGTGTCACCTGGCATGATGGCCAGCCGTTCACATCGAAAGACGTCGCGTTCAGTCTTGGCGACTTCCTGCCGGTCCAGCATGCACGTTCGAAAGATCTGCGAGCGGAAATAGAGCGGATTGAAACGCCGGATGCTCTTACGGTCGTGTTCGTCCTAAAGGCACCTTATCCGGCGTTCCTGTGGTCCCTCAATGTCGCGATCGTCCCCGCACACAAATATGTCGGCGTCACCGACTATCGCAACGCACCGGCAAACAGCGAATTTATCGGCACCGGCCCCTTCAGGTTCGCCGAGTGGAAGAAGGGCAGCATCATTCGCCTGGTCCGAAACGACAAATATTGGGACGCGGGTAAGCCATATCTTGATGAAATCGACTTCCAGATCGTGCCCGATGCCAACTCCCGATCGATCGCCTTCGAGACGGGACAGGTCGATGTTCTTCGGTCCGGCGATGTCGAGAATTTCGATATTCCGCGGCTGTCGGCGCTCGACGGAGTGAAGACCAGCGAAGAAGGCTGGGAGTTCCTGCAACCTGTCGGCTACGTCCATCTCAACAACCGCAATCCTATCCTTGCAAACCAGAAAGTTCGACAGGCGATCACTCAGGCGATCGACCGGGATTTCATCATCAACACGATCTTCTCCGGCTATGGCAAGCCAATCAGCGGCCCCTTCTCGCGTCTGTCCGCATACAAGGATACGAGCGTTGAGACGAGCTATCCTTATGATCCGCAGAAAGCCGCAGCCCTGCTCGACGATGCCGGATACAAGGCTGGTGCTGACGGAACCAGATTCACACTGAAGCTCGTTCCGCTGCCCTATGGCGAAATTTGGTCGCGGCAGGCGGAGTATCTCCGCGAAGCCCTGGCTACGGTTGGCATAAAGGTCGAAATCCAGTCCGTCGACGTCGCCGGATGGTTCAAGCGCCTCACCACCTTCGACTATGATCTCGCTCAGAACTTCGTCTACACGACAGCAGATCCGGGCATCGGCATATCCTACGCCTACAAGACAGTGAAGGGTGACAATGCCGGCAGCACAGGCGGCAATGTCAACGGCTACTCCAATCCCGAGATCGACGCGCTCCTTGATCAGGGCTCACATGAGCCGGATGTCGCCAAGCGCAGGACGATCTATTCGAAAGTCCAGAAAATCCTGTCACGGGACGTCCCGATGGTATGGACCCACGACATTGTGTTTCCGACGCTCCATCGCGACAAGGTTCAGGATCTCATCACGACAGCGCTCGGAACCGACGATAATTTTGCCTCCGTCTGGTTGAAGAAATAATGGCGCCGGCACGGTTCATGTCCCTGAGGGGTCGGGCGGGTTTGGCAGCGTTCGGCGCGGCGCAGCAGCTTGTCAAGGCCGTTCTTACGCTGTTTTGCGTTGTCGTGTTCAGCTTCCTCTTGCTGCGCCTCGCGCCGGGCGATCCGGCGTTGATCCTGGCTGGCGACCAGGGTGGCAGCGATCCGGCCTTCGTCGATGAGCTGCGTCGGCATCTCGGCCTGGATGGGCCGCTTTATCTGCAGCTATGGCGGTATCTCCAGCACATGGCGACACTTGACTTCGGTCTCTCCTATCGCGACCAGCGTCCGGTGATCGATATCGTCCTTGAGAGGGCCCCGGCGACATTACTTCTGACAGCAAGCGGTTTCGTCTTCTCCATTGTGCTCGGTGTCACGCTTGGCGCGCTTTCCTCACGCAGGCCCGGATCGGCAATCGATGGGCTTATCACCACCATAACGGTGGCATTCTTCGCTATGCCGATGTTCTGGGTCGGCCTCGTCTTCATCATCATTTTTGCCGTCAAACTCGGCTGGCTTCCCTCCTACGGCATGGAAACCGCCTCCATCGCCGCGAAGGGCGGATGGCTGGCCTTCCGGGATCGCCTTTCCCATATGGTCCTGCCAGTCCTGACGCTCGGGCTCTTTCACATGTCGGTCCATGCAAGGGTAGCGCGCACCGCGCTCCTTCAGGTCTCGGGCATGGACTTCATCCGGACGGCACGGGCAAAGGGGCTCTCGCCCTGGCTGATCTGGCGGGATCATTTACTTCGAAACGCGCTGCTTCCAACCATCACGCTCGCCGCCCTCCAGGCCGGCCAGCTGATCGGGGGGTCGATACTCGTCGAAACGGTGTTCGCATGGCCAGGCATTGGAAGACTTGCCTTCGACGCTTTGGCGAGCCGTGACTACAACGTCCTGCTGGCGGTGTTCATCGTGTCGTCCTGCGGCGTCATCCTGGCAAACCTTGTTGCCGAAGGGGTCTACCGGATCATCGATCCACGACTCGACAGGGAGGGAACGGCGTGATCTTCCGGCACGACAACCCCCTCCTCAGACCTCCTGCACTCCTCGGCTTTCTGATCCTTGCCGCTTTGCTGGTGCTCGTTCTCTTTGCGGATGTGTTTTATCCCGGCGATCCCTGGCGGATGGTTGCCCGGCCAAATCTGCCGCCCCTTTCTCCGGGCTTTCCCGCCGGAACCGATATGCTGGGGCGAGATCTCGCCGCAGGCCTTGTCCATGGCAGTCGAGCGACGCTCACGGTTGCGATCAGCGTCGTCGCATTTGCTGTTACGGTCGGGGCCGCTCTGGGGCTCCTCGCCGGCTACTTTGGCAGGCTCGTCGACGAGTCGATCATCCGTCTCACCGAATTCTTTCAGACGATTCCCGGATTCCTGCTGACGATCATGATCGTGGCCATCCTATCTCCGAAGCGCTGGACAGTCGTTTTCGCCATCGCCCTGATTTCATGGCCACCGATCGTCCGGATCGTTCGCGCCGAGGTCCTATCCATCCGCCGCCTCGATTGGGTGAGGGCGGCAAGGGTCGGCGGCCTTTCGCACCTGCGGATCGCCTTCTATCACGTCCTGCCAAACGTGATACCGCAGGTGGTCGTCCAAGCATCCCTGCTGATTGCGGGTGCGGTGATGATCGAATCCGGCATCAGTTTTCTCGGGCTCGGAAACCGCGAGTCCATCTCATGGGGGTTCCTGCTCGGATCCGGGCGCACATCGTTTAGTGTGAATTGGTGGCTGTCCACTCTGCCCGGCCTTGCGATCTTCCTGACAGTGCTTGCGTTCAACCTTGTCGGCGATGGGCTTGAGCGATGGCTCGATCCGAAGCGCAGCGGCAGGAGCCGATCATGATGCAAGCATCGCCGCCATTGGTATCGATCCAAGACTTGGATATCGCCCTTCCAGAGGGTGCGGACCGATTGCTTGCCGTTTCAAATGCAACGCTTGCCATCGGACGCGGCGAGGTGGTCTGCATCGTCGGCGAGAGCGGTTCTGGCAAGTCGGTACTTGCCTCGGCGATCTCAGGCCTTCTCCCGAGCGATGCGCTAAGGGTGGTGAATGGCTCGCTTTCGTTCGATGGCGAGAATGTGCTTGGATTGAATGAAGCTCGGCTGCGACGGCTCCGGGGCGCTCGAATTGGCTATATATTCCAGGAGCCGATGACGGCGCTCAATCCGCTGCTGACTGCGGGAAAGCAGCTCCAGGAGACGTTGCAGGCCCACGGCCATTCGGGATCGGCGGAGAAGGTCGCATCGCTGTTTGCGTCCATGCATCTGCCCCATCCCGAAAAGATCGGCCAGAAGTATCCGCATGAATTGTCTGGCGGACAACGCCAAAGAGTGGCCATTGCGATGGCGATCGCATGCGAGCCCGAGCTGCTGATCGCCGACGAGCCGACAACGGCGCTGGACGTGACGACACAGTCCGAGATCCTGAGATTAATCCTTGAACTGCGAGAAAGCCGCGGTCTCGCCGTGCTCTTCATTACCCATGATTTCGGCGTGGTCCGCGATATCGCGGATCGCATCGTCGTCATGCAGGGCGGCAGGATCGTGGAGAGCGGAACCGCAGCGGAGCTGCTCGCCGAGCCCAGACACCCCTATACGCGCAAATTGCTGGCGGCAGTACCGGACCTGTCACCCAGGGCGCCGCGGGGCAAGGCCGACGCTCCTGTCATTCTCGAGCTCACCGATATCCGCAAACGGTACAAGGCGGCGCGCCGCCTATTCGGGAAGGCGCACGAAGCCGTTCCCGCGCTCGACGACGTCGATCTTGTGCTGCGACAGGGTGAAACTCTCGCGCTTGTCGGCGAGAGCGGCTCCGGCAAGTCGACGCTCGGCCAGATCATAGCCGGCCTGCTGGAACGGGACGAAGGGCGGTTCCGGCTCATGAACGAGGAGATCGTGCGCGCCGGTGATCTGTTCACCCACGACCGGCGTCCTTTGGTGCAGATGGTGTTTCAGGATCCGCAGTCGTCTTTTAATCCACGTCACAGTGTTCGGCGCCTCCTCACAGAGGCGGTCATCCATTGCGGCCTCCCCAGCGACGCCGCCGAAGCGCGCATGGCAGACCTGCTTGGTCGGGTCGGTATCGATCCCGGTTCAGCCGAACGCAAGCCGCATGCCTTCTCGGGCGGACAACGTCAACGCATCGCGCTGGCGCGCGCCCTCATGCTGCAGCCGAAGCTGCTGGTCGCTGACGAGCCCGTATCGGCACTGGATGTCTCGGTTCAGGCTCAGGTCCTGGAGCTCCTGTCTGCGCTGCAGCGTGATCTCGGCCTCACCGTGCTGTTCATCACCCACGACCTGCGCGTCGCTGCTTCGATCTCCGATACCATTGCCGTCATGAAGAACGGCAGAATCGTCGAAGTGGCTCCGGCGGACCAGATCATCCGCGATCCGAGATCCACCTACGCCCGCAAGCTGGTCGCGTCCGTCCCTGGGAGACACACGAGCCAACCACCACCACCAGACACCCTTCTACAACGGGATTTCGCATGACCAGCAACGACTTGCCGACCTCAGCCATCTCAAGTCCATCGCATGCCCGCGCCCATTCGGAGACAAGACTGTGACCGGGCGCATCAAACTTCACTGGTACCTTCCGACCAACGGCGACAGTCGCGGCTTGACGGGCTCGGGAAATGATAGCCACGTCATCGGCTTTGCTGGAGGCTTCAGGCCAGCGACGCTTTCCTATCTTGGCGAGGTGGCCCGAGCGGCGGAAGCCCAGCCGTTCCATGCGGTGCTGACGCCGACCGGAACATGGTGCGAGGATGCGTGGATTGCCACCGCGGCACTCTCCCGCGAGACCACGCGACTGAAGTTCCTTGTGGCCTTTCGTCCAGGCCTGATTTCACCGACGCTCGTTGCGCATCAGGCAGCAACTTTTCAGCGCGTAACCGGTGGTCGACTGCTGCTGAACGTGGTCACCGGCGGCGATCGTTTCGAACAGGCTCGTTTCGGCGACCATCTTGACCATGATGCGCGCTACGAACGGACGGGCGAGTTCATCCAGGTTCTTCGAGGCGTTACGGAGGAAAGCCGGGACGAGCCCTTCTCCTTCAAGGGCAAGCACTATGACATCCGGGACGCACGTATCAACGCAGCTCCTTTCGGGCTTCCGGACATTTTCTTCGGCGGCGCGAGCGGCGCGGCAACCGCGGTCGCGACATCCCATGCCGACGTGTACCTCGTCTGGGGTCGCCAGCCAGGCCTGGAGGCCGAGAACATTGCAAAGCTGAAAGCGCAGGCTGCAACTAAAGGACGCGATTTGAGGTTCGGTATCCGCTTGCACGTGATCTCGCGGGATACCGAAAGCGAGGCCTGGGTGGTTGCTGACAAACTTCTGTCCTGGATTTCTCCGGAACAGGTCGCGAAAGCCCGTGATCTTGCGTCGAAGTCGGAAGCGGTCGGACAGAGCCATATGTCCGCGCTGCATGCCGATCGCGACGTCCTGCCGGAATTTGCACGCGAACTTCAGATCCACCCGGGTGTGTGGTCCGGCTTCGGTCTCGTTCGTGGAGGCGCCGGCACCGCTTTGGTGGGAAGCCATGAGCAGGTCGCTGACCTTATCGAAACCTATCACGACGTGGGCCTTGATCACTTCATCCTCTCGGGGCAACCCCACCTCGAGGAAGCATGGCATTTCGGCGAAGGCGCCGCCGCTCTTTTGAAAGCACGCGGCAGCCTCGCTCCGCTGTAGCTGTGGGTTGGACGAGCCGGTTCCGTTGCGCCTTTATCGTGGCGCTGACGGAACCGGATGGCGCCTGCCCATCATTGTCCACATCTCTCCGTGTTTAAGGTTTGAAAGCCCAAGATGACCGATCAGTTGCACAACTTCGAAATTCGATCGCTTGCCCATAGCGACGCCGGGCGCCGGGACGCTTTCGCCAAGTTCCGACAGTCGATGCTCGGCATCGGCGATATCGGCCGAGCGAGCGCCGGAGCTGAAGCCGCCTATCTTGAGAGCGGTTTCCCGATTGGAGGATTTGTCGACGGCGAGCTGCAAGGGGTCGTGAACGGATACGAATCCGCTATTGCATTACCAGGGGGCAATTGGGTCAGTCACCTGGCTGTCACGCATGTCGGCGTGTCACCTACGCACGCAAGACGCGGGATCGCGCGGAGGCTTTTGACCGAGCAGCTCCGCCAGGCTCGCGCACGAGGATTTGCAGTTGCAGGCCTTCGCGCATCGGATGCGAGGATATACGGCCGATACGGATATGGTATCGCGTCGTGGTCGATTCGCCAGGAGGTCGACCTCGCCAACGGAGGGCGGCTGAAAGCCGGGTATCGAGGCGAGGTGAGACAAGTCGACGCTCTGGGGAGCTTCGACCTGTTCAAGAAAATAGCCAATTCCGGCCCAACACCGCGCGCGGCCACTCTGCGTCGCTGGGACGCATGGTGGGAAATCCAGAAATTTCGCACCGAACAGGGATCGACACCACATCACGCGGTCATCATCGGATCCGAGGGCGCGGTGCGCGGCTATCTGAGATTCCACGTTCACCCCTCCGAAAACTGGTTCACCTCGACGCAACGGACCGTGATTGTCGATGATCTGGTTGCGCATGACGACAATGCCTGGCGGGGGCTGATGGGGCACCTTTTCTCGCAGGATATACTTCACAAGGTCATCCTGCCGTCACGCCCGATCGACGATCCCTTGCAGCTTCTCATCGACAATCCTCGGGCAGTGCAGATCTCGGACTTGCGCGATGAGAGCTGGATCAGACCATTGGACCTGGAAAAATTCCTCAATGGCCGAAGCTTCGGGCGGAATACCCGTGTCGTCTTGCGGGTCACCGATCCGATCCTGCCGGAAAACAGCGGGGTATGGTCCCTGTCGAGCAATGGCGCGGTTCGCAGCCAGGAGACGCCGATGATTGACCTGTCTCTGCAGACCCTCACCGAACTTGCCTTCGGCGCGCAGTCAGCGACGTCATTGGCGGCGGCTGGCCGCATTGAAACCGATCGCCATATCATTGATAGGCTCGACGATGCCTTCGCCGTAACTGGCTGGAAACCGCACGCCGGAATTTCGTTCTAGGTCACGCCCGCCGGCATCCACGCGCTCCTCGAAGCGGTTCCGGCCCTCCCATGAAATACGAAATTCACGCCGCCGATGCAGACCGGCACTTTAAGCGATCAAGGCAACACGTCATGGCCCACAATCGTCCCCGTCGCCTCAAGACCCTCACAGGTGCAAGCAGCGTCATCTCTGCCGGAAACGACGCAAGTCCCGTCGCCGGCATCAGGCGTGCGGTCGAACTCGCCCGCAAGGCGGAAGCAGAAAAGATTACCGGGCTGTTCACCGCCGACCTGCTCCACATAGACCCGGCCGGGCTTGCCGGAACCGCCGGCATCCAGGAGCCAATCATCGCGCTTGCCGCGTTGAGCCAGGTGACTTCACATATCGGTCTGATCGCCACCGTCTCCACGACCTTTCACTACCCCTACAATCTGGCCCGCCAGATCGGCACGCTGGACCATGCAAGTGGCGGGCGCGCCGGGTGGAATGCCGTAACCTCGTCGGTCGGCGAGGAGAATTTCGGCGAGACATTGCCAAGCCCGGAGGAGCGCTACCAGCGGGCTGCTGAGTTCATCGAGATCGTCCATGCGCTCTATGATGCCAATGAACACGATGCGGCCGAGCGCAAGCCGTCCGGCGCGATCGGCATCGATCCCGCAAAATTCCATCCGATCAACTATCGCGGCAAGCATTTTGCAGTCGACGGTCCTCTCAATGTACCGCCATTGCCACAAGGCCGTCCTGTCCAGTTTCAGGCGGGGCAATCGGATGCCGGCGTGGCCGTCGGCGCACGATATGCTGAAGTGGTCTATACGTCTCAGCCCAGGCTTCAGGAGGCAGTCGCATTCGCGGCGGAACTACGGCGCCAAGCCGCAAGTTTCGGACGGGCGGCAGGCCTGCCCTTCATCATGAATTCCTTCCATTCCGTGATCGGCGAGTCGGATGCGGATGTCGCCAGACGCCTGAGGGAAAAGCACGAGCGGATCGATTATGATCAGGGCCGCCTGAAGCTTGCGGACATGCTCGGTGGCAATCTCGATCTTTCCGAGCTACCGCTCGACAAGCCCTTGCCGGAGACGCTTCTCCCCGAGGTTGGCAGCGTCAACCGCCGGCGCGGCCGTGTAGAAATCTTCCGTCGCTATGCGAGTGAGGGTCTAACCTTGCGGCAACTCATCATTCAGGCGCAGGAGACCGGCCATTGGTCGGTGGCCGGCACGCCCGAGCAGCTCGCCGATGCGATCGTGGAGCGCTATAGGGCCGGAATTCTTGATGTTCTATCCCTACATGGCTTCGGCAATCCGGACCAGGAGGATCGGCTGGTGAACGGGCTCCTTCCGGAATTGCGGCGGCGCTCAATCATCGACACGGATTATGTCGGGGACGATTTCCGCTCGAATCTGGAGCTGCCGCCCTACACAAGCGCGAAGGGTCCCTTGAGCCCGGCCAAGTCCGCCTGACACAAGACATCTTTAGCCCCGCAAGTCGTCCACGGCGGCTTGCTAAGCTGCCATCACCCAAGTGGGCAACCTATGTTGGGTGCTCAAGCCGGATTTGCCGCCGCATGCTGCGATTGCCATCCCCTGAGTGTCGTTGATCCTGACAGTGGCCGACAACCGCGTCGACCAAGAAGGTCACGGTCAATCGGCATCATAGACCACGGACCATCCAAACGAGGCAGACAGCGCATTGCTTTCGCGCGCCTGGGCAAAACCAAACATGCCAGCGACAAGCTTCAGATTCGTCTCGCTTTCATCGCGAATGTCGATGAACCTTAACGGTGCGCTTGCCAGCGATTGGGGGAGTGCGTCGAGGCTCGGTCCCTCTGTCGCCGCCGTCCAATCAAGTCCGCCGCGTGCCAACGACCGATCAAGACGCTCACGCCATGCGGATAGATATTTGTTTGGCCCGAGCGCGCCGCTACGCCAGTCGACCGTTAGATATGGAAACAAGGTGACGATCCAACCCGTCAGTTCGGCTGGGCCGGATCCGGCGAGATAGCGAAAGAATGACAACCAGAATTGATGGTCGACGCGGCCTTCCGCTGCATCTGCAATCTTCTCCAGCACCGGAACAAGCGTCGCGCACCACTCCTCCAATCCGTATTGGGCCATCTGCTGCAAACGAGGGATCATCGAGCGCCAATCCTCGGCCGTGCCATGCAGGATGATCTGAGGAATGCCGCAACCGGCCCGCGCCTCGTATTCAAAATAATCCCTGAAAGCATCCATCCAGCAGAGATCGAATGCCGCCGCTTCCATGGCGGTCGTCGTCGTGAAGCGGACGCCCAGAACGTCCTTCATCTGTGGAATGCTGCCAGCAATCTGATGCGAAAACGCAGAAAACATCTCAGGCCAGGGATTGGCCTGCCCCAGAAAGAAATCGGGACGTGACACCACAAGTGTCTTTCGGCCCTCATGCGCGACGAACTGCGAACGCAGCGCCTCACTGTTCAGCGAAACATGGGTCGCAAAGCCTTGAGCGATGCAGAACCAGATATCGTCCGGTCGAATGACCAAGGGGTGATGATCATAGAACGCGCGGCGAGCCGCTTCGGCAAATGCATGGCTGGGCTCGCAGTAAACCAACGTGGGCGTAGCGCAGCCGACGGCCTCCACACGCCTGGTGCTAAGGTTACGCATGGCGTCGTGCGCATCAAACTGCCTGTACGCATTTCCGGGGGATACATCTGATAGATCAAAAACTCGCATGAATTCAACGCTCCTCTCGATCGGCGGCACCCGAAAGCAACCGGACGCAAGGTCACGGCAAAGAGCCGGATTGCCCGCCCGAACAGGTAGCTAAACTAAACCTGCAGTAGATGGTAGGCCTGTTCTACCGGCTCGACGCCACCCCGGGCCGGGCAGCGCAGCGTCCGACAGTTGCCTCGAAATATGCTGTCGGACGCGTCTCTTCCACATCAATTGGCTGGGTGCCTCCTGAAGCTGACAATAATTTGCAAATGACTTTGATGTTCGCATAGAGGCACATCAGGAGTGGCGGAAGACAGGCGTCCTATCCGTCGAGCCGGGGGTCGGAACTTCCTCAAATTTTCCGGCTCTTGCGACATTCTCCAATGCTAGCGGCAATCGAAATACTGCAGATTTGATTGAAATCAATCAATCGGCGGCTGCACGTCGGAAACATTTTGAACGAGGCCATCGCGAAACGCAAAGGAAGAGCGGCGCGAAAGTGTCACGATGTGATTGCGATAGATCTGTCTGAAATCTCGAAAGGAGCCAAACCCAAGCGCTTTGACAGTGCGGGAGACAGAAGATGGCGCAATGTGACAGGTTGCGGCCAGCGATGAGGCGTTACTGAAAGCAATTGCTTCGGGCTTAGTGAAGCTGAGTTCCAAGACGCGCTTAAGCGATTCCGGGAACTCTCTGGCTCTTGAAACAACCAGCATCTTCAATTCGGCAACGTCCCTGGGGGTTTGAAAAGCCTTATCCTGTGCCATTTTATCGCTCCTGTGCGAGAGCTTGTTTCGGTCAATACGTCTGGTCGGACCCGAGAGACCAGTTCTTGGGTCGCTGTGGATGCGGGTCACACCACCGGCTTGAGCCGGCGGATCATACCTCTATGGTACGCCCTTCAAGGGCGCTGATCCGCGCCGCATCCAATAAGGCGAGTGTCTCCGCAGCTTCGGCGGCCGTCACCGGCGGCTTTAGACCCGCAGACGCCGCCTGCGCAAATTGCTCATAGAAATGATGATAGCAACCCTGTTCGGATGGAACCTGCTCCTCCCTGTCACGTGTCCTCAACGTACCCCACAGCGCTTCATCCTCGTAACCCCAAGCATCAAGATTGCCGACCGGCCGCTTTCCGGCAAAAATCGCCTGCGTCTGAACATCCGTACCTGCGGAGACGAAGCTGCCGTTTGAGCCGTAGGCTCGAAACTCGCGTACCGTAAGGCGGTTGAGCTTGCTTGCAGACAGGTGCGAATGGACGCCACCGTCATGTTGGAGATTGAGCACGAAGCCAGCGTCTGTCGGGCCATCTTTCGTCTCGACCATGTCCCAATAGGCGCAAACTGACCTTACCGGACCCAGCAGATGAAGCATTTGGTCGACAAGATGGCTTCCAAGGTCGCGAAGAAGCCCTCCGCTCGGGCCCGCCTCAAGCGTTGCGGGATCATCAAATTCCATCCTGGAATGCACCCGCCACAAACGGCCGAGCTTCCCCGACCGGACGACCGAGCACAAGGTTAGGAAATCCGCATCCAGGCGACGATTATGGTAGACGGCAAGAACAATGCCGGCACTTTTCGCGGCCTCGTCCAGCTCGCGGGCAACGGCCGCGGTCGGAGCAAAAGGCTTGTCGGCAACGACATGCAGCCCCGCCCCAATGGCTTCAAGCACGAGGTCGCGGCGGGTTTGAGGCGGAGTGGTAATCGTCACCGCGTCAATCCCGCCTGCGGCTATCATGTCCGAGAGACTGGAGTGGATGGCTATGCCGGGTAGGTCCGCCCTGACACGTGCCACCGTTTCCGGAGCCCGCGCGACGACGCCCGCAAGCTCAACTCCGCGAGCCGCTGCAATATAGGGGGCATGGAAGTGCCGCCCGCCCGTACCATAACCCACAAGACCAATGCGCATCCCACCCATCCTCTCGATCGAAGCGACTTATTTCTTCCAGTACTTGTCGACGTATTTCTGGATCTCGGTGCGCATGAAGCGGCCCGACTGATCGGCCCTGTCCTCCCAACCGAAGACGCAGGCCGTCACGATCCCGTCGAAGCCGACTTCGGCGAGTGAAGAGAAGAAGACGTCCCAGTTGATCTCGCCCTGATACATGTCCATGTGCTGATGGATCGTGACCTTGGCGCCGGGCGGATTGACAATGTAGCGCAGACCTGAGGATGCCCGGTGATTGTAGGTATCGGCCACATGGACATGCGCGATGAGATCGCCGGCATCGCGTATCATCTTCGCCATATCGTCGCCGAAATAGAAAGTATGCGGCGCACAGTAGAGGAACTTGACGTTCTTCGAGCCGATCGTTTTCAGCATGTCGATCGCCGGGTGCAGGGTCTCGCACCAATCTTCAGGATGCGGCTCCATG
Source organism: Rhizobium sp. ASV20 (assembly GCF_016429015.1). Lineage (GTDB taxonomy): Bacteria > Pseudomonadota > Alphaproteobacteria > Rhizobiales > Rhizobiaceae > Rhizobium. The sequence continues at coordinate 8,171 of NZ_JAELTU010000090.1, read as the reverse complement.
TTCAGGTTGACGCCTTCCTTTTCAAAGACCGGCACCAGTTCCTCGATCGAACGCCACCATGCAGCTTCGCTATGTTCATGCGTGAAATTGCCCCCGCAGCAATTGGAGCGGTGGCCGCGATCGGGAGACGGCCCGCGGCCGAATTCGGAGTTCATCGTGTCGACGCCGAGATCGACGGCCAGTTGAATGGCCTCCTTCCAATAGGAGACGGCTGCCTTGCGCTCATCCTCGTGCGGGCTTGCCCAGCGATACATCGGCAAAAGCGAAGCCACCTGGACGCCATGATCCTTGAGCGCCTTCTTGAAATCTTTGACGCGCTGCTTGTGCGCGCGGGGGCGTACCCACCACGGAAGCAGGTCGTCACGTGGCGAGACCTCGATATGGTCGTAACCGAGCTCGGCGGCCTTGCGGCACAACTCGTTGAGCGGCAGATGCCGGTGCATGTGCGGATCGAGTGCAATCTTCATGTGCTATCCTCCTCTAACAATTCTTTATGCGGCGGGCTTCAGCACAGCCGGCGCATAGAAGGCAGGTCGCTCGCCGATCCGGATCGGCACGATCTGCCCGGAATGCTTGGCTTCGACACAAGCATCGGCAGTCACGGCCGCGAAGTAACCGTCCCAGGCGGTCGGCCCGCGCACGACGCCCATCTTGACGGAGTCGATCCACTCCTGAAGCTCGACATCGTAGCTGTCGATGAAACGCAGCTTCCAATCCTGAAGGATTTCGTGGCTGAGCTTGGCGTCCTTGCGCAGAAGCACGCTCATCGGTTCCGGCAGATAGCCGATGCCATCCTCGCCGACCACCTGGCACTGGATGTCATAGCCATAGGGGCAGTTGACGAAGACCTCGACGTCGATCCGAATGCCCTTGCTGGTTTCGAGAAGGATCATGTGGGGATCGTCGAGATCCTTGCGGGCGTGCTTCGTTTTCCGGGGCATGATGACCTGCGCCGAGACATAGTCGTCGTCCAGCAGCCAACGCAGCACATCGATCTCGTGCGGGAAACTGTCGGTGATCGCCATGTCGCCGCCGTAGACGTCCGGAACATTCGGATTGCGATGAGCACAATGAACCATCAGGGGTTCGCCGAGATTGCCGCTGTCAATCTGCTGCTTCAGCAGGCGATAGCTCTTGTCGTAGCGGCGCATGAAGCCGACCTGGACGAGATGGCGGCCGCTTGCCACTTCCGCATTGACGATGTTGAGGCAGGCCGCGGCGGTCGTCGCGAGCGGCTTCTCGCAGAAGACTGGCTTGCCGGCCGCGATCGAGGCTAGCACGAACTCCTCGTGTGTTGGCCCCCAGGACGTGACGACGATAGCCTCGACGTTGGGATCGGCCACAAGATCATGCCCGCTCTTGAAAACGCGGGCGACGGGTGTCAGACGCCTCGCGACCTCTTCGGCCTGCGCATTGTTAATGTCGTTGACGGCGACGACAGTCGAGCCGACAAGCTTGTTGTGAAGCCGTTCTATATGTTCCTGGCCGATAGCGCCGGTTCCGATAACACCGATCTTGAGCATGTTTGTTTCCTTAAAATAGGATCAGTCGAAGTCGCGCGGCAAAGCGAGCTTCAGCGTGGTGAGTGATTTCTTGACGCCGGTGAGCGGTTCCATCCCGGCATCCTCCATCTCGAGGCTGACGGGGCCGTCGTAGCCGACAAGGCGGGCGACGGCGAAGAACTCCTTCCACCACTGAACGTCGTGCCCGTGGCCGAGAGCCACGTAGTTCCAGGACCGCCTTGCAATGTCGTTGATCCAGTAGGTGTCGATCAGACCGTTGGCCTCGGCAAGCGTCCGCTCCAGGCGAACGTCCTTTGCATGCATGTAGTGAATGGCGTTGCCAAGCAGGCGTGCGGCCGCAATCGGGTCACCGCCCATCCACATATGATGGCTCGGGTCGAAATTCATGCCGATCACGGGGTCGACATGTTCGCGCAGCCGCAGCATGTTGGCGGGATTGTGGATCATGGTCGCGCCGAGGTTCTCGATGGCCACCTTGATGCCGCACTCCCTGGCAAGATGACCTGCCTTCTGGAAATACGGGATGAGAACCTCGTTCCATTGATAGTCCAGCGCCTTTTCATGTTCGGGCAGAATGACGTGGGTAATCCAGTTGGGGAGTTCGTCCGTCGGCATTCCGCCGGGGCAGCCGGACATCATGACAACGGTCTTCACACCAAGCTTCTCGGCAAGCCGGAAGGTCTTGTCGACCACAGCGCGATGCTGCTCACCGCTTCGCCCCGGATGAAGCTGATTGCCGGAACAATTGAGAGCGGCGATCGACAGGCCGCGGCGCTCAAGGGCAGCTAAAAAGTCCTTGCGTGCAAGCTCGCTCGACAGCAGCTCGTCAAGCTTCAGATGCGGCGCCTTCGACCAGTTGCCGCAGCCGAGTTCGACGGCCTCGAACCCGAGCTTGGAAACCGTGTCGAGCATATCCTCGAATGGGAGGTAGCCGAGAATGTCGGTTACCAGACTAAGACGCATCATTTCATTGGCTCCGCTGACGTCATTTCTTGTTGGATTTGCGTGCCGGGACGCTTACCGCCCCGACACGCAGCTCGGGAGGGATCACTTCTTCATGTATTGGTCGACATTGTCCTTGGTGATGGACTCGAACGGCACCAGCTTCTCGGCCGGCGGCTGGTCGCCCTTCTTGATGCCTTCAACCACTTCGAAGGCGGCCTTTGCCTGACCCGCTGCATTCTGGAAGATCGTCTGGGACATCTCGCCGGCCTTGATCGCCTTCAGCGCATCCGGCACGCCATCGACGCCTGCGATCATCACGCCCTTGAGGCGGTCGGAGCCCTTCAGAGCTTCCAGCGCGCCAAGCGCCATCTGGTCGTTCGCGGCGACGATGGCGTCGAACTTCGGGAAGCTCTGTATCCAGTCTTCGGTAACCTTCATGCCTTCGGCACGGTCATAATTGCCCGTCAGGCTCGCGAGGATCTTCACGTCCGGACGCCCAAGAGACTCTTCAAAGCCCTTCTTTCGCTCCTGCGAGTGATAGAGGCCCGGCGTGCCTTCCAGATAGAGGATCTGCGCGTCCTTCGGCAGGTTGGCCTTCATGTATTCGGCCTGCATCTTGCCAGCGTCGATATTCTTGGAACCAACGAAGGTATATTTGCCGCCTGCGGACTGAATGCCGAGTGCTACCACTGGGATGCCGGCAGCATTGGCTTTCTCGACGCCCGGAACAATGCCCTGGTAGTCGACAGGAACGACCACAATGGCGTTGACCTTCTGAGCGATGAAATTGTCGATCTGGTCGAGCTGCTTGCTTGCATCGTTGTTGGCGTCGGCAAACTTGATGTCGACGTTCAGATCGGACTTGGCGGCATCGACGAAAGCCATCTTGCGCGCCATGACGAAGACGTCGGTATCCGCCATATTGGCATAGCCGACCACGAACTTGTCGGCGGCAAATGTGCTGGTCGCGGACAGAGCGGCGGTCGATACAGCTGCCGCCAGTGCGAGTTTGGTCATGAATTTCATTGGTTCTTCTCCTCCCATTGGGCGTTACAAAGTTCAGGCTTTTCGGCGCGCCCTTTCGCGCCGACACACAGGTGGTCCTCCGCGTGTGCGGTTCGTTACTTGCGGGAACTGTTCGATCAGACCTTCTTCTTGCTGCGGGCCGATTTCGTCCAAACATCAAGGATGACCGCGATCGCGATGATCAGGCCCTTGATGATCTGCTGCCAGTACGAGCTGACATTCATGAGATTGAGGATGTTGTTGATGACGCCGATGATCATCGAGCCGATGACGGTACCGGTAATCGTTCCCGTGCCGCCCATCAGGCTGGTGCCGCCGACGACGACAGCGGTGATCGCATCGAATTCATAGCCGACGCCGCCGGCAGGCTGGCCCGAATTGATGCGGGACATCAGGACGATGCCGGCGATCGCACAGAGAATTCCGTTGTAGATGAACGCCTTCACGACGATGCTGTCGGGGTTGATGCCGGATGCCCTTGCCGCGCGATCGTTGCCGCCGACGGCATACACGTAGCGGCCGAATTTGGTCTTGTTGAGCAAGATCCACGAGATCACCACGAAGGCCACGAGGATCAGCACCGAGATGGGCACCGGTCCGACGGAGCCCTGGCCGATGACCTTGAACTCGCCGAGACCGGAAACCGGTGCGCCGCCGGTATAAAGCAGCACGGCGCCCCTTGCGACCGTCGTCATCGCCAGCGTCATGATGAAGGACGGAATGCGGAAGAACGTGATCACGAAGCCGTTGATGAAGCCCGTCACCACACCCATCGCGACACCCGCCAGCACCGCAAGCGTGATGCTCCCGGTCGTTGCCATCACACTGGTCGCGATTACGCCGCAGAGCGCCAGCACCGATCCAAGCGAGACGTCGATCTGGCCGAGAATGATGATGAAGGTGACGCCGCAGGCAAGAAGGCTGACGACGACGACCTGGCGCAGGACATTCGTCAAATTCGCCTCCGTCAAGAAGGTCGGGCTCAGCAGCGAGGCCAGGATGCAGATACCGGCGAAGATCAGGATGGTGCCGTACTTCCGGTAGATCAGGGCGAAATCGATTCCATGAGACTTCGTTTTGGATTTGGGCGTCGCGCCCTTCGCAACAACAGCCATCGGTTCGGTACTCATCAGTGTCCTCCCGTTGCGAGGCGCATGATGCTTTCCTGATTGGCCTCGCTTCTTGTCAATTGGCCGGCAACCCGGCCTTCGCTCATCACGACGACGCGGTCGCTCATCCCCAGGATTTCCGGCAGCTCGGACGAGATCATGATGATCGCCAGACCCTGCCGGGCGAATTCGGTCATCAGCCGATGGATCTCGGATTTCGACCCGACGTCGATGCCACGCGTCGGTTCGTCGAGGATCAGCAGCTTGAGATCGCCGAGCAGCCATTTGGCGAGCACGATCTTCTGCTGATTGCCGCCACTCAGGTTCTCGACGATCATCGCGGTGTCCGGCGTCCTGATCTGCAGCATCTTGATCATGCGCTGGGCGGCGGCTTCCTCCTGCCATTCGCTGATGAAGAGGCCACCAGCAAACTTCTTGAGATTGGCAAGCGATATGTTTTCGCCGACCGACCGGCAGAGCACTAGCCCTTCCGACTTCCGGTCCTCGGACACCATAGCGATGCCTTTCGAAATCGCATCCTTTGGCGACTTCGACTTCAGCAGAACGCCGTTCAGCCGGATCATTCCACCATCTGCCTCATCGAGGCCGAAGATGACGCGGGCGACTTCGGTGCGGCCGGCGCCGATCAGACCGGACAAACCCAGAATCTCGCCGGCACGAACAGTGAAACTGATATCCTCGAAGACACCGGTTCGTGTGAGTTTCTCGACCGAGAGCACGACATCCCCGATCGGAACCTCTTCCTTTGGAAAGATGCTGGAGATCGTGCGCCCGACCATCTGGGAGATGAGCTTGGACGGATCATAGTCGCTCGCAGGCGCCGTCGCGATGAACTGGCCGTCGCGCATGACGGTGATGTCGTCGGCGATCTGGAAGATCTCGTCCATCTTGTGGGTGATGTAGATGATGGCGACACCGCTTGCCTTCAGGTCGGCGATCTGCCGGAACAGCATGGCGACTTCGGTATCGCTGATCGCGGAGGTCGGCTCGTCCATGATGACGAGAGAGGCCTGACGGGAGATGGCCTTGACGATCTCGATCAGCTGCATCGCGGCGATCGAAAGATCGCGCATTTTCGTCTCTGGGTCATATTTCAACCCAACCCTGTCGAGCAGCGCCTTGGTGTCGGCGTTCATCCTGGCGAAATCGACGAAGCGCGACAGCAAGCCCTTTTCGGACATGGCCGGTTCGCGGCCGAGGAAGATATTCTCGGCGATCGTCATGTCGAGGACGGGGCTGAGTTCCTGATGGATCATCGAGATTCCGCGCTCAAGCGCCGCCGACGTACCCTGTCTGCCCAACGTCTCACCTTTGAAGAGGATTTCGCCGCCGTCGATCGTGTAGGTGCCGCTCAGGATCTTCATGAGCGTCGATTTGCCAGCGCCGTTCTCTCCGACCAGAACGTGGACGGTGCCGACTCGAACCTTGAGGTTCATGCCATCGAGAGCGAGCACCCCGGGAAATGCCTTGACGATGTCGCGCATCTCGAGGACGACGTTGTCGCCCTGCAAGGAATGTCCGCTGACGCTGCTGTTAAGACGCGCCGATCCCATGGCCGCAGACATGTCTGCTCCTCCCAACTTTCGCCCTTCAGGCGTTTCTTGTCGATGACTGAATGCTTCCTCCAGCGGCACTGAAATCACCATATTCTCCCCGTTTCTGTCAATTTCGGGCTGGACGATTCTCTCAAAACATCCCATAATTACTCTCATTTTCTGGGAGAGCTTTTTGTCCAGACCGACCATCGCCGATCTCGCCAAGGCCGCGAATGTAGGGGTTTCCACGGTTGACCGGGTCTTGAACGGTCGGGATCCGGTGCGCCATCAGACCGCCGCGCGGGTGCTGGAGGCAGCCGAGCGCATCGGCTTTCACGGTGTGACGGCCATTAAACGCAGGCTCGAAAAGGAAAAGCCGGTCATCAAATTCGGCTTTCTCCTGAAGCAATCCCACCGCAAGCTCTATCGCATGTGGGGAGAAGTCCTGACGAAAGCGGTCGAGAACTATCCGGATGCCCATGGAAGGGCCATCGTCCGGTTCGACAACGAGCTCGCGCCTGAGCATACCGCCGACGCGATGCTAGCGCTCAGCCGAGAGGTTGATGTTATCAGCGTGATCACATCAGACCATCCGCAAGTGAACCACGCAGTTGACGGCCTCGAGGCAGAGGGCATCCCGGTATTCACGATGATTTCGGATCTGACTGCACCTAGCCGCGCCGGTTATGTCGGCAATGATTGCGTCAAGAAAGGGCGAACAGCCGCGTGGTTCATCGATAACGTCAACCCCAACCCCGGTAAGGTCGCCTGTTTCGTGGGAAGCCATCGCTACCTCTCGCAGGAGCTTTGCGAAATGGGCTTTCGGTCATATTTCCGCGAGAGCGCGTCCGAGTTCCAAATGATGGAGACACTGGGCACGCAGGAAGAACCGGATGTTGCCTACGAGCTCACGCGTAACCTGTTGGCGAAAGAAGCAAACTGGGTAGGCTTATATGTCGCCGGCGGCGGCGTGACGGGCGTCATGCGCGCGCTTCGGGAGGATGGGGGCCCTGCCGCCAAACGCCTAGTGGTGGTGGCCCACGAGTTGACCAACGAAACCCGCGCTGGCCTAGCCGAAGGCTTGATCAAGGTTGTCCTTTCGCACCCAGCACGGCTGCTCGCAGATACGTTAATCAGAGCAATGGCGGAAGCACTGGATGCCGAACGATCCGCGACCGTATCGCAACACATACTTCCCTTTGAGATCTATACCGCTGCAAACATCTGAAGACATGATGTGAATAGGCGTCGCCGAATGACCCCACCCTTCTTTGAAATATCAATAGCGCGTGACGCCGAGTTGCCTCTAATCACCGCGCCGACTCACAATAGCTTTGCTCCTGCAAGGATTTGAACTGACGGCCTCGCTATATCTAGTGCGGGAGATTGCACCGGTCATATGAAATTGTCAGGCAAGTCGCAGCATGTGAAAGTGGCTGACTGAGTGCCCTCAGGGCGCCTGCGCCGTCCAATCCTCGATACGCAGGCCTGGCACGTGATCAAACTCGCGCCGGTTACTTGTGACCAGTATCAACCCATGTAAGCGCGCGTGATCGGCAATCAACTGGTCGTAAAGCCCGATCAGGGTTCCAGTGCGTGCAAGCTTGGCACGCAACTGGCCTGTGTGGCTCGCCGCCATCTTGTCATTGGCAAAAACTCTAGTCGCGCGGCAAAGCCTTCCACGACAGACAGATTTCGTTCGGGATGAGAAAGTCGGAGTGCTTGGTTGTGCTATCACTGCATATTCGGACGAGTTGGCCGAGCCGGCTTCGGAAACCACGGCCGGTTGTGGGTTTAGTACCCGATCTTATTAGTCGGCACGACTATTGAGTATTTGGGGCCATTACCTTCAAATGCTCCTTGAGCTTTCCTTCATCGCTGTGAAGCGAATTTGATATGTTTGTGGATCATGGAAGCGAGAAATGATATGGGTCCGTATCATTGTCATTGTTTTGCTGGTACAAAAGCAACGGCAGCCTGAACAGCCATTGCTCCTGCCCGTTTGTCAAAAC
>NZ_JAELTU010000846.1 GCF_016429015.1 Rhizobium sp. ASV20 | reverse complement strand
CCCCCCCCCCCCCCCCCCCCCCCCCCCCCCCCCCCCCCCCCCCCCCCCCCCCCCCCCCCCCCATTTTCAACCAGAAGACGGCATACGCGATCTTCGCCGATGTCTCGTGGGCTCGGAGATGTGTATAAGAGACAGCATCACACCTTGCAGTTTGTGTTTAGAATAATAGATAGATTTGCAATTATCCACGCGGCATTTTATTCTCAAAAGAATTTGCCCAAGAACCTATTCAGTGACTTGCAGGTTACTGACTGTCTCTTATACACATCTGCGCTGCCGACGAAATTCTTGGAGTGTAGTTCTCGGTGGGGGCCGGATCGGTAAAGGGGGGGGGGGGGGGGGGGGGGGGGGGGGGGGGGGGGGGGGGGGGGGGGGGGGGGGGGG
>NZ_JAELTU010000845.1 GCF_016429015.1 Rhizobium sp. ASV20 | reverse complement strand
AGGCTTTCTTTTGATTGAGCCAATTAAAGACTTGATTTTGGAAGACATGATGACCTGCGATTTGCTCGAATTCTAGTACGGCAGGCGAGAGTCCGTAACTAGTAAACAATGGATTGAAGATGCGAGATAGTAAAAAGACGAGGAGAAATAACAGCTGCAGCTTCCTCGAAGCTACGTAATAGGTTTATGTCACAGGCCGTCCACGAGACAAATTTGTCCTCCAGAGACACGGCACGGCCACACATCTTGTCTTTCTTCAGCTACGCCGCTTACACGGGAACCCCAGCTCGCGCCACTGAAACTACCCCGGCCCCCTGTCACCGACCTGCGACATTTCTCCTCGGCGGCTAAGTCATTTGATAGACAGGATGAGCAGTATGTATCAG
>NZ_JAELTU010000844.1 GCF_016429015.1 Rhizobium sp. ASV20 | reverse complement strand
ACCTACTACACAGCCACAGCCAGTAAACATAATAGCCCACAGCCTCGGCGGCCTAGACGCGCGGTACATGATCTCACGCCTCAAGCACCCGGCAATCCGCGTCGCGTCCCTCACAACAATCGCCACCCCCCACCGCGGAAGTCCCGTAGCCGACTACTTTGTCGAAAAGGGCGCAGGGCCAATCTATCTGCCCAGGCTATACGGACTCATTGAGCGCACGGGTCTAGGCACCGAGGCGTTTGAGCAGCTCAGCACGCGGTTCCTGACTACAGAGTTCAACCCGGCGACGCCCGACCTGGCATGCGTGCGATACTTTTCGTACGGCGCTGATATAGGCGGAAAGCCGCCGCTTCTGAGCTTGTTTCGGTTTCCGCATGGGCTGATTG
>NZ_JAELTU010000843.1 GCF_016429015.1 Rhizobium sp. ASV20 | reverse complement strand
CCACCCCCCCCACCCCTATCTACACTCCAAGAATTTCGTCGGCAGCGTCAGATGTGTATAAGAGACAGAGCCACGGTAGCCTTCAGCGTCTCCGAGATGAACCTGCGCGAGCCTCTTCATCATCACGCCGACTCAGTGCACACTCCATGTCAGGATACTGTCTTTGTGAGCTTCCCGTTCCCAAATTGTCCATAGTATACTTGTCAAGTTCCAAATCGTCCGTAGTTACACTGCTTTCATCCGATCTGCGTAGACGTTTGCCACCTTTCCTTCTTAAGAAATCTTTTGCATCTTGTCTGAAGCCACTCATTTGGTCGTCTAGCGCGCCAATACCTGTCTCTTATACACATCTGACGCTGCCGACGAAATTCTTGGAGTGTAGGTCT
>NZ_JAELTU010000842.1 GCF_016429015.1 Rhizobium sp. ASV20 | reverse complement strand
GAGAAGCAGAAGATTCGCCGAGATATTCATCATCGGAGTCGTCGCTGAAGCGATCGGCCTGCGTAAGGCGTTCGTAGCCCGTCGTGGGAGGACGTGTTCGTGGCATCGTTCTGTTGAAGGAAGCGGTATTTTGGTGGACTGATTATGGCGTGTCCATTGGCTAGCCACCAGTATACAATGTAGCGATATAGCGGCCTCGTTTTTTTCGATCAGATCGGATCAGATCAAATAGAGCACAGAGGAATGCTCGATTCGAGGAAGCGCGTTGCACACTAGACTGGCGGAAGGGACAGGTGTCGAAAAGGTCGGTGATCGATTATCTCGGCAATGAGCGGAAGGATGCACCGGCAGATTCACGGTCAGAAATATCTTTGAAGGGGGTGGTGC
>NZ_JAELTU010000841.1 GCF_016429015.1 Rhizobium sp. ASV20 | reverse complement strand
ATTTAGCTGAGAAGCTCCTTGATATCCTCGATTCTCTGCGTCTTCTTTTCTTCATCAGTCATCATCCCCAATGAGGTAGCGCTGTCATGTTGGTTAGCAACGACGGAAACAACAAGTATATCAAACTGCGGCGCAACTCACATAAACTTCTTCCGCTCCTGGACCCTCAACATCCTCTCTTCTACACTCTCCTTAACAATGAAGCGTTTGACTTGCACTTCATCCTCTTGCCCTAGTCTGTGAACGCGATCAATCGCCTGCGCTTCAACAGCAAAGCTCCACCACGGATCCATCATGAAAACACGTCCCGCACTCGTCAAATTCAGCCCGACACCTCCCGCTCGTAAGCTAATTAATAAAACCAAGAAGCCTTTGCCGTCTGTAAAC
>NZ_JAELTU010000840.1 GCF_016429015.1 Rhizobium sp. ASV20 | reverse complement strand
CTTCATGTCTCTACTGAAAATGGTAAATTGCTAACTCGACTGCAGCTTGGAAAGACTATGTCAATGAGCTCCAAGAAGCTAAACTACGTGCTCTTGGTGTTTCTCTGCCGGATGACGAGCCCCCGGCTCCGTCAGTCTCGCCTTCGCTCACCAATACGTCGCGCCAGGCTTCAGCTCAATATCCTGCATTGCCATTCTCCCCGCCGATTCCGACTTCGTCTGCTTCCAGCAACCCGGGCTTTGCTTTCCAGTCTCAGATGCTCTCTGGGGCTACCTCGACAACACAAAGCCCAGGAATAACATCTCCCATCTCGTTTGGTAACGTCTCAAGCAAGTTTAATCCTCGCCAATCAATCTCGCTGCCCGCTGGGAATTCTCCATTCCAAC
>NZ_JAELTU010000008.1 GCF_016429015.1 Rhizobium sp. ASV20 | reverse complement strand
TGCCGAAAATGGATCGCCCAGCGAACGCAGCAAGTTCTTCGACGGATTTCACCGCTCCATCGCCGCATTCGCCGCCGCCGGCAACGACCTGATCGTGGAACACATCGTCGAGGAGCAGAGCTGGGCCGACCAGCTCAACCGTCTATTCGCGCATCTCGACGTTTTCTGGGTTGGTGTGCATGCTCCGATCGAAGAGATCGAGCGCCGCGAACGGGAGCGCGGCAACCGCTGTATCGGCGAAGCTCGTCATCATCTGAAAACGCACGACTATTGCCGCTACGATCTCGAAATCGACACCACCAACCCGCTGGATGCCTTGGTGGCGACCATAACGGAAGCATGGAAAAGGCGGCAAAGAGCCTGACACGGATGTTCGACCAGATCAGATGCTCCCGGTCAGATCATTCCATTCGGTTCGGAGCATGCCCATGATCGCGGTATCCCATCGCTCGTCCCCGACCTTTGCGGAGGATCGCCGCACGCCTTCCCTGACAAAGCCGAGTTTTGCGTAAGTGCGTATGGCCGGCTCGTTCCAGGTGTAGACATTGAGCTCCACCCGCTCGATTGCCTCTTCCGAGAAAGCCTTATCCAGAACCAGCTTCAGCATCGGAGCGGCGAAGCCCTTGCCGCGCATGGCAGGCGCCAGCACGACCCTTGCTATCCGCGCCACCCCGTTCTGCCAATCATAGACCAGCTGAACATGACCCACCGGGCTTGAGCTTTCGTCCTCCGCCATCCAGCAGAGCCGCTCCGGGCGGTCGCCATGGCCCGCCTGAAGCAGGGGAGCAAGCTGCGAAGCGTCAAGCGGATGGCTGAAGCCCGGACCGCCCCACTGAGCCAACTCCCTCTCATTGTCGAACCAGCCGGACAAAACTGCGAAATGCTCTGTCGAAAAGGGTTTTAGCGATAGCATGATAAGAGTTTCCAAGAGCGGACCGTATTGTAGTTTGGTTAGCTGCCGCCGCTCAAACGATGTGGACGATGACGAAAGGCCGGTAGCCGACGTCAAACACCCTGCTTGCACCGGCAAGTCTATGCTTGCTCATTCATAGAGGCGTAGCGGCTGACGATACCGCGAGCAGGAAGGCCTCGATATCGTTTGCGCACCTCATGGTTGTTTATTCCATTCTCGCATTGTTGACATCCGAAACTGTGGCGCGCCGATCAGGTTTCTTTTCATCCTGCCTCAAATCCAGCTGCCAGGCCGCCATCGGACTTGCCGATAGCGCCATCGGTTTTCTCCGTTTTCGCTCTCCGCCTGTCTCTGCCAAGTGTCCCCCTGCGGTCATTAGTTGTAGGAATGAGAAACATGGCACTGAAACATATAGCGAACTCAAGGATTTTGATTGTCGGCGGCAGTTCGGGAATGGGCTTGGCGCTGGCGAAGCAATCCCTTACCGCCGGAGCGGAAGTCATCATCGCCGGACGGAATGCGGAAAAGCTCGACCGTGTCAGCGCGGAACTGTCGCATCCGGCACTATCGACGGTGACGATGGACATTTCTCGAGAGGCGGAGGTAGCCGCCATGTTCGATCGCATCGGCACGCTCGATCACATCGTGAGCACCGCTGCCGATATCGAGGGAGCCTATGAACTCCTGCCTAACGTGGACTTGAGCGCCGCCCAAAGGGTCGTCGACAGCAAATTCTTCGGCCCACTGCTGCTGGCGAAACACGGCGCGCCCGCACTGTCGCCTTCCGGCTCCCTCACCTTCACCTCCGGCATTGCAGCCTATCGCCCCTCGGCGCGCGGATCTGTCGTGGCGGCAATCAATGCGGCGCTGGAAGGACTGGTGCGTGCGCTTGCGGTCGAACTGGCGCCGATCCGCGTGAACGCCGTATCGCCCGGCTGGGTTGACACGCCGATCTGGGCATTCGTCGCCGGCGACAAAAGAAACGAGACCCTGGATGCCATGGCCAAGCGGCTACCGGCCGGACGTGTTGGGCAGCCCGAGGATATAGCCGACGCCATCGGCTATCTGATGGGCAACGGCTTTACGACTGGAACTGTACTGCATGTTGAGGGCGGACATCGGTTGATTTAACCGACGCAAAGCCTTCCCCCGCAGCCGCCAGCAGCAACTTCAGCGGCGGCGGCTGCACGCGCCGGCGCCGCCAGATCATGACAAGCGTAACAGTTTGCGACGGCCCGGGCCAGCGCAGCTCATTGATCTCGCCACGATCGATGGCATCGGCGACGGCTAGGCGCGGCACCAGTCCCATGCCGGCCCCCGCGGCGACCAGCCTCGCAATCGCGCCGATGCTCCCGGCCTCTGCGGCAAGCCTCGGCGGCGCCAGACCAGCCTCGGAAAAGGCTCTGTCGAACAGGGCGCGATAAACGCATCCAACCTCGGTTGCCAGAAAATCGACCGTGGCAAGTTCGGCCAGATCCGGCTGTCGCCCGTCAAAGGCGCCGCCCTTTGGCGCCACGAGAACCAGCGCTTCTCTGGCAACCGCACGCTTCACAAAACGCTCATCAAGGCCACCGCCGTCGAAACAGAAGACGACGTCGAGCTCACCGGCTTCGAGCTTGCGCATCAACTCGCCGGTTCCGGCTATCTTCAACCGAAGCGCGATGTCCGAATGTGTCGCCTGAAAGCCGGCCAGCCATTCCGGCAACCGGACGGAAGCAATGGTCTCAAGCGCGCCGATGGTGACGGTTCCTTTCGTGGAACCGCCCGCAGCGGCGATGGCTATCCGCGCCTCGTCCGCTAACAACAGGATTTCCTCGGCATAGGAGACCAGGGCGTTGCCGGCCGATGTCAAATCCAAACCTTGCCGCGAGCGGACGAAGAGCTCGGCGCCTAGCTCTGCCTCCAAGGTCTGCATCTGATCGCTGACACTCGATTGCGCGAGGTGAACCTCCTCGGCAGCGCGCGTGAAGCTTCTGTTGCGGGCGACGGCGAGGAATGTCCTGAGAAGTCTCGGATGCATCAATCAATACCGTAGTGATGTCGCAGCGGGCGACGCGAGGGCCGATAGGGTAGAGCCCGGACTTGGGCTACGAAAATGCCAGTCCCGAAGAGCTTGAGCGATAGCATGACAAGCGCTTTGCCAAAAGCAGATCAGATTGTCTCCCCGCTCAAATGACATCAATGACGGCAAGCAAGAAGTTGCTGTGCAACACATTGTCAATTATAAGTTGATTTTGATAATTCTTATCAGACTGCTTACAGCCGGTCTCGGGGCGCAGCAGCCGTTAGAATATGGATGCCAACTCAATAGCTGGCAAACTTGGTAAATTCAAAATTATAACTTCATTCAGATGGATTAGCATATGGAAGTATTGATATCTCTCGTGCTTTCCATCATCGTTTATTGTGTTATCTCATTACTGATCTGCGGTAATATATATACATTCATTGCACTTTCTATCACATTTGCGGATCGACTTGGCATTCCGTTCGAGGGAATTGTGCTGACCGCAACTGTTGCGTTCGCCACGCTCATAACCTCTCGCACGTTCATGCCTTGGCTTGGTGCGGTTTTTCGCCCGCCAGTCTTTCTTGCTGTAGGGATGCTTCTGGGTGTGTTCTCAGTCGGAACCTATGCAGATTGGAAGAGAAGGGAGGCGATCTTCGAATTTCAGCCGGATCTGGAACTTCAACACTCATTTTTCGATTCCATTCGCGAAGTGCCCCGCGAATTTCAGCTTTACGTCCATTCCGCCGCTCTAAGACATTGCGTGCCGTACATCTGGAGCTACAGCCGCATGGCCTTGGTTGAAGTGAAGCCAGATGTCGCCGTCAACGTACTGCCGGCAGACTGGATCAAAACATGCGGGATCAAGCGGACACATTAACTTCGCCACAACTCGGCTGGATATGCCGCACTCACCGCGGATGAGAGACGCCTCCGGCGGCGAATGATATTCGCCGGCATCTCGTTCTCACCAAAAATCGCCACCACTCCCTCTTTGAGAAAAATATTCGCATTTGCCGCTTTCTTTCGCAGTTTTCTACGCTTTCTCGATGCGGTATTTCTGCAATGTATGCCGCATTGATCGAAACCGCTCTCAAGAAACGGAAGAAAACGATGAACTGGTTGAAGACTGTAGCCGCCGCCGCCCTTGTGCAGGCTGCGCTTCTCGCGCCTGCCCATGCCGGCGACAATCTCAAGGCGATCCAGACTGCCGGCGTGCTGAAGGTCGGCACGGAAGGCACCTATGCGCCCTTCACCTATCATGACGAGAGCGGCAAGCTCACCGGCTTCGATGTCGAGATCGCCGAAGCCATCGCCGCCAAGCTCGGCGTCAAGGCGCAGTTCCTGGAAGGCAAGTGGGACGGCCTGATCGCCGGCCTCGACGCCAACCGCTACGACACCGTCATCAACGAAGTCGGCGTCACCGATGCCCGCAAGAAGAAGTACGACTTCTCCGATCCCTACATCGCCTCCAAGGCCGTGCTGATCGTCAAGGACAGCAATACCGACATCAAGGATTTCCCCGATCTGAAGGGCAAGAAGTCCGCACAGTCGCTGACCAGCAACTTCGGCAAGCTCGCCACTGAGTCCGGCGCCGAACTCGTCGGCACCGATGGCTTCGACCAGTCGATCCAGCTCGTGCTGACCGGCCGCGCCGATGCCACCATCAACGACAGCCTTTCCTTCCTCGACTTCAAGAAGCACAAGCCCGATGCGCCGGTGAAGATCGTCGCCCAGCAGGCCAATGCCGATTATTCCGCCGCCATCATCCGCAAGGGCGAGCCGGAGCTGCAGGCCGCTATCAACAAGGCTTTGGCCGACATCAAGGCTGATGGCACCTATGCCAAGATCTCCCAGAAATACTTCGGACAGGACGTTTCGAAGTAAGGGGAATAGGCAGAAACGCTAAATTGTGAAAAAGATGCGTCCGGGGTCATCTCCGGACGCATTCTCTTATGGAAAGGTCGCATCTGCGTGGAGCACTGGTTGCAACTGATGTGGGAGTCTTTGGGCACGCTGCTTTGGGCAGGGCTCGTCTTCACCATCCCGCTCACATTGATCACCTTCGTCCTCGGCCTGCTGCTCGGCCTCATCACCGCCGTGACAAGGCTGTTCGGGCCGCCGCCGCTGGTCGCCGTCGCCCGCTTCTATGTCTGGGTGATCCGCGGCACGCCGCTTCTGGTGCAGCTCTTCGTCATCTTCTACGGCCTGCCGAGCCTCGGCATCCTGCTCGATGCATTCCCGGCGGCGGTGATCGGCTTTACCCTCAGCGTCGGCGCCTATACGTCCGAAATCATCCGCGCCGTCATCTCCTCCGTACCGAAGGGCCAGTGGGAAGCCGCCTATTCGATCGGCATGAACTGGCGCCAGGCCATGAGCCGCACCATCCTGCCGCAAGCAGCCCGCGTTGCGGTGCCGCCGCTGTCGAATACCTTCATCTCGCTGGTCAAGGATACCTCGCTTGCCGCCGCCATCACCGTGCCGGAACTCTTCCAGGCCGCGCAGCGCATCGTGGCGACGACCTATGAGCCGCTGATCCTCTATATCGAGGCCGCCATCATCTATCTCGTGCTCAGCACCTTCCTGTCGACGCTGCAGGGCTACCTCGAACGCCGCTTCGCCCGCTCCGGCGGCACGCTGGAGGAGGCAAGGACATGATCGAGCTGTCACATATCGAAAAGCGCTTCGGCGAAAACGTCATCCTGAAAGATATCAGCCTCGTCTTTCCGGAGGGCACGGTGACGGCGCTCGTCGGCCCCTCGGGCGGCGGCAAGAGCACGCTGCTGCGTTGCATCAACCTTCTGGAGATCCCGACCGCCGGAACAGTCCGCATCGGCGATGAGGCAGCCACCTTTCAGCCAGGCAAAAAGCCGGCCTGGCAGGACATCCAGAAAATCCGCCGCCAGACCGGCATGGTTTTCCAGAATTTCCAGCTCTTTCCGCACCAGACCGCGATCCAAAATGTCATGGAGGGCCTGACGACCGTCCTGCGCTGGCCGGCAGACAAGGCGCGCGCCCGCGCCGTGGAACTGCTGACCAAGGTCGGCATGGCCCACAAGATGGATGCGTGGCCCTCGACACTCTCGGGCGGCCAGCAGCAGCGAGTCGCCATCGCCCGCGCGCTTGCGCCCTCGCCGCGCGTGCTGCTCTGCGACGAGCCGACCTCGGCGCTCGATCCGGAACTTGCAGCGGAAGTGGTCGACGTGCTCGGCAAGCTTGCCAAAGAAGGCACGACTATGGTCATGGCAACACACGACCTGCGGCTTGCCTCGAAGATCGCCAACAACGTGGTGTTCCTCGAAGCCGGCAACATCGTCGAGACCGGCTCTTCACACAATGTCTTCTCCAACCCCTCGCAGCAGCGCACCAAGCAGTTCATCTCGACGCTGAACGCCGGCCACAGCTACGACATCTAGAATCGCCTGTTAGAGTACTCGCTCCGGAGAATACGCCGCGCATTGACCATGCGCGGCTTTCCGTTTAGCTCTAATGCCCATGAACACGGCACTCGTTCTCGTAGTGGTAGGAAGGCGCATGGGCAGGATGGTGTAACCATCCGGCGAAAGCACCCATGCGCGGTAAACAGGCTCCTGACGGGGCCTTTTTTATTGCCCGAATCCGGGCGACGCCTCGTCAGATCTCCCCAGACCTTCCATCTAGACGACGGACAAGGCCCATGACGCGCACCGAAAGCAGCATCGACCATTCATCCGGGCAAGCAGCCCAAGAGCAGGCAACTGACGACCCAACGACGGAAAGGGCCGCAGTGCGGCCGAGGTTGACGACACTCATCCTGCTTTCGGCACTTGCGGTGCTGCCCGTCAACATGATCCTGCCGTCGCTGCCGAAGATCGCAGGCGCATTCCATGCCGATTTCGCTCTCGTAAACCTCTCGGTTGCCGGCTTTTCCATCGTGACTGCGTTGCTGGAAGCGATCGGGGGAGCGATATCGGACCGCTTCGGCCGCAGACCGGTCGTGCTGACGGCGCTTGCCATTTTCATCGCTGCATCGATCGGCTGCATTCTCGCGCCGAATATCGGCATATTCCTGCTCTGCCGCATGATGCAGGCGTGCATCGGTCCCTGCTATTCCGTCGCCCTCGTCATCATCAAGGAAACCTCCGACGAGCGTGAAGCGGCCAGCAAGTTCGGCTATCTCGCGATGGGATGGGCGCTGGCGCCGATGGTCGGGCCGCTGTTCGGCGGATCCCTGGATGAGCTTTTCGGCTGGCGGGCAAGCTTCGTCGTCCTGGCGATCTTCGGCATCGCCGCCTTCGTCATGTCCCTGCGCGAACTGAAGGGATCGCGATCGCCATCCTCGGCAGCGCCTGGAAACTATCTCGCCTCCTATGGGCTGCTTCTGCGTTCCGCGCGGTTCTGGGCCTATACGCTCTGCATGGCCTGCTCGATGGGCGTGCTTTACATTTTCCTCGGCGGCGCGCCACTGACGATAGGCGACACGCTTGGTGGCTCCAGCGCCAGGCTCGGCTTCTATATGGGCCTGGTTCCCGCCGGCTTCATCCTCGGCAGCTATCTGGCCGGACGCTACGGCGCAAGAATCCCGCTCGGCACGATCCTTGTCGTCGCAAGGCTTATGACCTGCATCGGCCTTGCAATCGGCTTCGTCCTGTCGCTCTCGGGTATGACTGAGGTTCTGGCGCTGTTCGGTCCCTGCATCTTCATCGGCATCGGCAATGGCCTCACCATGCCGGCCGCCAACAGCGGCGCCATGTCGGTCCGGTCCGATATGGTCGGGACAGCCGCCGGGCTTGCTGCCGCCATGCGGATCGCCGGCGGCGCGCTCATCGGCTCCGTCGGCGGGGTTTTCATCGCGCAATCGGCAACCATCCATATGCTCTTCACGCTGATGCTCGCATCCGCTCTCCTCGCGCTGCTGGCGGCAATCTGGGCCGCCGCCATTGGAAAGCGGAGCTATTGAGCGGCGACGGCCTATGCGATGCGTTTGCTCATATGGACGAGGAAGCCGTCCCTCAGCGGCTCCTCACGGTCGATCATGTAGCCATGTCTGAGATAGAGCTGCACATTCTCGGCAAAGCGCTTGTTGGTATAGAGCCTGAGATCGGTGAGACCGAGCGTGGCCGCGACCTGTTCGGCATGGGCAAGCAACTTCCTGCCGATGCCCCGCCCTTGATGGCGCGGCGACACGGCTATGTTCTCGATCAGCAGATGATCCCCACCCGGCACCATCTCGATCAGGGCCACAAGTTCGCCATCGGCCTCCACAAGATCGATACGATGCTTGCGCACGGCTTCGGCATAATCCGCCGTCATCGGCAGCGGCTCGCGGCCGATAAGCGGCACCCATTTGCCATAAGCCTCGCGCGTCAACGCCCTCACGGCATCCACATCGGCGTCCGTTGCCGCTCGCAGGGAAATCGCTCCCGTCACGCCCCAACCTCCATAATTCCCGCACAGCTGTTACGGCGCGTCCCGCCGTCTTCTTTGAAGGATCGGGCAGATCGGCTTTCTTGCCGATACCATGTTTCACGCCGGCAGGATCTCGTAGCCGCCGGAGGCGCGTCGTACGCGGCAGAAGCCGGTAATGTGGCTTCCGGCGACGATCCAGCCTTCGCGGGCGGCCTCTTCCAGAGCCGCTTGCCGGGTTCTGACCGCCTGTTGTGGATCGAGATCATAGGTGAGGCCGATTTTGGGATCGCCGGGCTGCAGATCCCCCAGATGCAAGGTATCACCCCAGATCAACAGGGAATTGTCATCGCCGCGCAGCAGATAGCCGGTATGGCCGTGCGTGTGCCCGGGCAACGGCAGCGCCTCTATCCCGGGCAGCACTTCGCCTGCCTTGATCTGTTTGACGCGCGACCCGTAGATGCGCCGCAGTTGCTCGGCAATCTTGAAGGCACCGCGTCTGGCCTCCGGCATCGCCTCGCGCGCCGCCGGATCGGTGAAATGGGCAAGATCCGGCTCCGATATGAACACGTCAGCCCGTGGGAAATAAGGCTTGTCGCCATCGAACAGGCCAAGAGCATGATCGCCGTGAGAATGCGTGAGCAAGACGCTCCGGATGTCGGCCGGCGAAACGCCCGCTTCTTGCAAAGCCGATCGCGCATGGCCGAGTTTTTGGCCCCACGAGGGACCTGTCCCCGTATCGACGAGGACGAGACCGGTCGGACCGCTGAGGAGAAAGCAGTTCACATCGAACTGCAGCGTTGGCCTACCCCAGGCTTCGATCGCGCGCTGCCTTGCAGCATCGCCATCCGCATGGATCAAAACGTCGGCCGGCGCCTCAAAAAGCCCGTCAAGCAGAAGGGTAACATCGTATGGGCCAACACGCAGGAAACGATCAGTCATGGAATGCTGACTCCGACGGGGATCTACACAAAAGGGGCGGGATCGGCGAGCTCGCCCCTTTCGTATTTTTACAGACCGTCAAGCGCCATAAACGACGAGCAGGTCCTTGGCGTCGATCTGGTCGCCGGCGCGCACCAGCACCTCCGAGATCGTGCCGTCCTTTTCGGCATGCAGCGCCGTCTCCATCTTCATGGCTTCGATAGAGACAAGCACGTCGCCGGCCTTGATCGCCTGACCGGGCGAAACGAAGACGGTGGAGATGACGCCCGGCATCGGCGCGCCGATATGGGCGGCATTACCGACATCCGCCTTACGGCGGATGGCGCTGCCGGAGGCGCCATGCGCACGATCCGGCACCTTGATGCGGCGCGGCTGGCCGTTGAGTTCGAAGAACACGGTCACCATGCCCTTCTCGTCCGTCGCCGTCATCGCCTGATTGACGATGACGAGGGTCTTGCCCTTCTCGATTTCGGCAAAGAGCTCGTCGCCTTCCTTGAGGCCGTAGAAATAGGCCGGCGTCGGCAGCACCGAGACCGGGCCATAGGTGTCGGCCGCAAGTGCATAGTCGGTGAAGACCTTCGGATACATCAGGTAGGAAGCGAATTCGAAATCGTCGACCTTGCGCTCGAGCTTGGTCTCGATGACCTTGCGCTCCGCATCGAGATCGGCTTCGGCAAGCAGCGAGCCCGGACGCACGACATAGGGCTTGTCACCCTTCAGCGCCTTCTTCTGCAGCGCTTCCGGCCATCCGGCCGGCGGCTGGCCGAGATCGCCCTTCAGCATGGAGACGACCGAATCCGGGAAGGCGATATCCTTGGCCGGGTTTTCGACATCGGCAACCGTCAGGTCCTGACTCACCATCATCAGCGCCATGTCACCGACCACCTTGGAGGACGGCGTTACCTTGACGATGTCGCCGAACATCTGGTTGGCGTCGGCATAGGCCTGCGCCACCTGGTGCCAACGCGTCTCAAGACCAAGCGAACGAGCCTGTTCCTTGAGATTGGTGAACTGTCCGCCCGGCATTTCGTGCAGATAGACTTCCGAAGCCGGTCCCTTGAGATCGCTTTCAAAGGCGGCATACTGGTGGCGCACGGCTTCCCAGTAGAAGGAGATGCGGCGAATCCACTCTGGATCGAGGCCCGGATCGCGCTCGGAGCCTTTAAGGGCTTCGACGATCGAACCGAGGCAGGGCTGCGACGTGTTGCCCGACAGCGCATCCATCGCCGCATCGACGGCATCGACGCCGGCATCGACCGCAGCCAGCACCGTTGCGGCCGCAATGCCCGAGGTGTCATGCGTGTGGAAGTGGATCGGCAGCCCGGTCGCCTCGCGCAGTGCCTTGAACAGCACTTTGGCGGCCGCCGGCTTCAGGAGACCGGCCATGTCCTTCAGCGCGATGATATGAGCGCCCGCCTTTTCCAGCTCGACGGCGAGATCGGTATAATATTTCAGATCGTACTTCGGGCGGGCTGAGTTGAGGATATCGCCCGTGTAGCAGATCGCTGCCTCGCAGAGCTTGTTCTCCTCGGCAACCGCATCCATCGACACGCGCATATTCTCGACCCAGTTCAGGCAATCGAAGACGCGGAAGAGATCGACGCCGCCCTTTGCGGCCTGGCGCACGAAATACTTCACGACATTGTCGGGATAGTTCGTGTAGCCGACGCCGTTGGCGCCGCGCAGCAGCATCTGCAGGAGCAGGTTCGGCGCACCCTCGCGGATCAGCGATAGGCGCTCCCACGGGTCTTCCGTGAGGAAGCGCATGGAAACGTCGAAGGTGGCGCCGCCCCAGCATTCGAGCGACAGGAGCTGCGGCAAAGCGCGCGCATAGGTGCCGGCAACGCCGGCGATGTCATAGGTGCGCATGCGGGTCGCGAGCAGTGACTGATGGCCGTCGCGCATCGTCGTATCGGTCATCAGCACGCGTTTTTCGTTGCGCATCCATTCGGCAAACTTCTGCGGCCCAAGCTTGTCGAGCAGCTGTTTGGTGCCATCCGGAATAGCACTATCGATATAAGGCACCACCGGCTCGGCAGCCTTGGGCGACGGTGCGGGACGACCCCGCGCCTCGGGATGACCGTTGACGGTGACATCGGCGAGATAGGTCAGAAGCTTGGTGGCGCGGTCCTGCCGCTTGACCTGCTGGAACAGCTCCGGCGTCGTGTCGATGAAGCGTGTCGTGTAGCTGTTGTCGCGAAACTTCGGGTGAGTGATGATCGCTTCGAGGAAGGTGAGGTTGGTTGCGACGCCGCGAATGCGGAATTCGCGCAGCGCACGGTGCATGCGCGAAATCGCTTCCTGCGGGTTCGGCGCCCAGGCCGTCACCTTCACCAGCAGCGGATCATAGTATCGGGTGATGATCGCGCCGGTATAGGAGGTGCCGCCGTCGAGGCGGATACCGAAGCCCGAGGCCGAACGATAGGCGGTGATGCGGCCGTAATCCGGAATAAAATTGTGCTCCGGATCCTCGGTCGTCACGCGGCACTGCAGTGCATGGCCGTTGAGGCGGATATCTCCCTGCTTCGGAACACCCGATTCCGGCGTGCCGATGGCGTAGCCGTCGAGGATATGGATCTGCGCCTTAACGATATCGATGCCGGTGACGACTTCGGTCACGGTATGCTCGACCTGGATGCGCGGATTGACTTCGATGAAGTAGAATTTGCCGGTATCGGCATCCATCAGATATTCGACGGTGCCGGCGCCGACGTAATTCGTGGCTTCGGCGATCTTCAGCGAATAGGCGGCCAATTCCTGGCGCTGCGCCTCGGTGAGATAGGGCGCCGGCGCGCGCTCGACGACCTTCTGGTTACGGCGCTGAACCGAACAGTCGCGCTCGAACAGGTGCACGACATTGCCGTGCGTGTCGCCCAGAACCTGGCTTTCGACGTGGCGGGCACGCTCGACGAGCTTCTCAAGATAGACTTCGTCCTTGCCGAAAGCGGCCTTGGCTTCGCGCTTGGCCTCCGTCACTTCCTTGGCGAGATCGGCCTCGGAACGGATGACGCGCATGCCGCGACCGCCGCCGCCCCAGGAGGCCTTGAGCATCACCGGATAGCCGATTTCCTCGGCCATGCGGGCAACTTCCTTCATATCCTCGGGCAGCGGCTCGGTTGCCGGCACGACAGGCACGCCGACCGAGATGGCCAGATTGCGCGCCGCGACCTTGTTGCCGAGCTGGCGCATCGTATCGGCGCGAGGCCCGATGAAGATGAGGCCGGCGGCATCGCACGCGTCGACGAATTCGGGGCTTTCCGACAGCAGGCCGTAGCCGGGATGGATGGCATCGGCGCCGGACAGCTTGGCGACGCGGATGACTTCCTCGATCGACAGATAGCTTTCGATCGGCCCGAGGTCGCGGGCAAGATGCGGACCGCGGCCGACCTGATAGCTTTCGTCCGCTTTGAAGCGATGCAGCGCGAGTTTGTCTTCCTCGGCCCAGATGGCCACCGTTTTTATGCCAAGCTCGTTGGCGGCGCGGAATACGCGAATGGCGATTTCGGAACGGTTGGCTACCAGGATCTTGGAAATGGGCAATGCAGTCTCCTCACGGCATCGAAACGGGCAATGCTGCACCCGCGAAGAAAATTCTTAACTTCTTGTCACAAGAAGTGTCAATTTCCCCGGCCGTCGGAAATCGAAATTATTGCCGCTACGGAATAAGTCCGTTTCTGAAAGCGATGGCAACAATGTGCTGCCGGTTCTTTGCATTCAGCTTGTCCTGGATGCTGTTCATGTACCAGTCGACGGTGTGGTTGGAGATGACAAGCAGGCGGCTGATCTCGATCGATGTCATGCCTTCGGCCAGGTGGCTAAGCACTTCCATCTCGCGCTTGGTCAATTTTGCATCGACATTGGCGGCCTCCTCCAGCGATTGCGCTTCATCGCGCAGCTCCAGCAGGCGCCAGAATGTCTTTCTGGCCACGGCATCGAAGAGAGACAACTCCGTCGGCGACAGATCCACCGCGTCACCGCCGATCGTCATGCTGCCGAGCAAGCCGTTACGACCATGAATCGGGAAAATGTAGCCGTCGAGCAGGCCGTTGGCGCGAGCATCCGCCATCATCTGTTCCATCCGGCGGCGCAAAGGATCGCTCTTGAGGGCGGTCATGGCGTCGCGCCAGCGGAACGGCCGCTGCGCCCGCCCGAGATAACGCGCAACGGGATCCACAAGCATGTATCGCTTGTTCTCGTAGGTCAGCGGCCATTTCTCCGGCCAGCGGCCGGCAAGCATGAAGTTCGCAAGATCGATGTTTGGTCGCGGTTGCTTCAGCAGGCCGTAGAAATCGAACTTGTAGGAACGAAGCACCAGCTCCAGTTCGGCAACGACATTCTTGGCAAGCTTGCATTCCTCAATGACCACAAGCAGTTGTAATAACGAATGGATATTCACATCTACCCCTTGGCTTTGCAGCCTGACTTGCTGGCGCCCGGACATTCCCATCGATGTCTCGCCTAGCCCAAAACGCGTCCAATCGCCGGCAACATACTCAGCCCGGCACAAAGTTAAACGCTTTTGGCGAAATTTTTATCATTCAACCTTAGATGGCAGATCTTTCGCGATATGGCAACGCGACACCAAGGCAGTTTCAAACTGTCACATTTTAATCAAAACCGATAGGGTCAACTACATTTACTCGCGCGTATGACGCGAAAAATCGCTTTGAAAAACAGCGTAGGATTCCGTTAATCGCCGGTTCAGGTAGCGATCTGTAGCATCCCGACATTCCGAGTTTTGCCTATGCAAAGAGGGTGCCAGACGTGTCACTGTTCAAAGTCTATGCGAGAGCCCTGAAGTATCTTGGCGCGTATCGTTATCGCGTTTGGATGGTCGTGATCGCAAACATCGCCTTGGCGATGACCACCATCTACGAACCGGTCCTGTTCGGCCGCATCTTCGATGCGATTGCCAAGAAAGAAGCCGTCACGCCGACCATGGTGTTGTGGGCCGGCTTTGCCGTCTTCAGCGCAGTCGCCTTCATCGTGGTATCCCGCGAGGCTGACCGCCTTGCGCATGGGCGCCGCGCATCCCTGCTTACCGAGGCATTTGGCCGCATCATCTCGATGCCGTTGTCCTGGCATAGCCAGCGCGGCACGGCGAGCGCGCTGAACACGTTGCTGCGCGCCTGCGAAGCCTTGTTCGGCCTGTGGCTCGAATTCATGCGCAACCATCTGACGACTGCCGTCGCGCTCGTCGTTATGGTCCCGACCGCCATGGCCATGGACCTGCGTCTTTCGGCCGTGCTCATCCTGCTCGGCACCTTCTACTGGATCATCGGCCGCCTGGTCATGAACCGGACGAAGGATGGCCAGACCTCGGTCGAGAGCCATTACAATACCGTCTTCTCACATGTGAGCGACTCGATCAGCAACGTTTCCGTACTGCACAGCTACAACCGCATCGAAGCCGAGACCAAGGCGCTGAAGTCGTTCACCGAACGCCTGCTGGCCGCCCAGTATCCGGTTCTCGACTGGTGGGCCCTTGCCGGCGCTCTGAACCGCACGGCATCCACCGTTGCCATGATGGCGATCCTGATGATCGGCACCGTGCTTGTGCAGGACGGCAGCCTGAGCCTTGGCGCGCTCATCACTTTCATCGCCTTCGCCAACGTTCTGATCGGTCGTCTTGAGCAGCTGCGCAACTTCGCCAACCAGATTTTCGAAGCCCGCGCCAAGCTCGTGGATTTCTATACGCTCGAAGATTCTGTCCGTGACCGCGAAGAGCCGGCTGGTCTTGCCGAGATCAAGGACGTCAAGGGCGAGGTCGAATTCCGCGACGTCTCCTTCGGCTTCGCCAATTCGTCGCAAGGACTGCACAACATCTCCTTCAAGGTAAAGGCGGGCCAGACCGTCGCCATCGTCGGCCCGACCGGCGCCGGCAAGACGACGCTCGTCAACCTGCTGCAGCGTGTTTTCGACCCGCAGTCTGGTCAGATCCTCGTCGACGGTCACGACATCACCAAGGTGACGCGCAAGTCGCTCCGCCGCTTCATCGCCACCGTCTTCCAGGATGCCGGCCTGCTGAACCGCTCGATCAGCGACAACATCCGCCTTGGCCGCGAAGGTGCGACGCAGGAGGAAATGATCCGTGCCGCCCAGGCTGCCGCCGCCAACGACTTTATCGAAACCCGCGAAGGCGGCTACGATACCCGCGTCGGCGAGCGTGGCAACAAGCTTTCGGGTGGCGAGCGCCAGCGTATCGCGATTGCCCGCGCCATTCTGAAGGACGCACCGATCCTCGTGCTCGACGAGGCGACAAGTGCACTCGACGTCGAAACCGAAAACCGCGTCAAGGCGGCGATCGACAATCTGCGTCAGAACCGCACGACCTTCATCATCGCGCACCGCCTGTCGACGGTACGCGAGGCGGACATGGTTCTCTTCCTGGACAGCGGCCGTATCGTCGAGAATGGCAGCTTCAATGAGCTCAGCCAGAGTAACGGCCGCTTCGCCGCCCTGCTGCGCGCCAGCGGTATCCTGACGGACGAAGAAGTCCGCAAGGCATATGCCACCGAAAGCGAAGCCGCCTGATCTTCGCAAGCGGTACAAGATCAAAACCGGGAGAGCGCCGCTCTCCCGGTTTTTTGTTGTCGAAGCTCTGGGAGGGACGACATTCGCCGGGCAAGCGCAATGGCACCGCAACAGGGAGCCACATCCCTCATCCTAACCTTAGCTCCGTTTGAACGGAGAAAGGGAGGGACTTACCGCGCAAGATCTGTGCCTTACCTCCACCGCGTCGCACGCACGTCACCTAATCCTCTCCCGCCCGCGGGGGAGGATTAGGTGACGGCCTTGTTTGCAAGAAACCTCTGTCGGGAAGACGCGGCCAACCGAACGAGAGAAGGGGCTCGGTAGGAGCACCGAGCCTTTCGATCTTCTGATCGGAGGTTGCTTCAGCAGGGCGGCGCCAGGAATTGGCATCGGCGTCCAGTCGGGACTGGATCAGAACTTGCGCTTGAAGCTGATTACGCCCGCCCACTGGTCGCGATCGGCAGCATTCCACTTCATAGGGGAGACTTCCGACTAGATCGGGAAATCCTTGATCGAGTGCAGCCTCCAGACGTCACAAATACGGACTTTCTGAAGCGGCTCCGGCTCGG
Organism: Rhizobium sp. ASV20; assembly: GCF_016429015.1. Taxonomy (GTDB): domain Bacteria; phylum Pseudomonadota; class Alphaproteobacteria; order Rhizobiales; family Rhizobiaceae; genus Rhizobium. The sequence continues at coordinate 66,839 of NZ_JAELTU010000008.1, read as the reverse complement.
CGGCGGCCGAACTGCGCGATCTGATTTGCTTGCACGCAATTCAAGCGAATTCAGCGGTGCTTCCCGGTCCCGGCTGACACAGCTACCGCTCCTGCCGGCATCTTTGCCGACCGCTGGCCGGCAATCTGAAGCCGCTTGTGCTCGAGATGGTAGGCATAGAGGAACTGCGCGGCTATACCGATCACCACATAGATCGCACCGACGACGGGGCTCTTGTGGGTCACGTAAAGAAGAACCTGGCCGGCCATCGCGAGAATCGTACCCGCAACGAAGATGTTGAGCGAATGCCGTCCAAGGATCGTCAGCGGATGATGGGCGGAACGGCGCAGAAACTGCGAAATCGCAGGCACGCTGACAATCAGATAGGCCAGAGCCAGCACATGCAGCAGCCGCGGCAGTGACAGGAAGGTTTTGTCGAAGCCGGTCACCACGGTGGGGAGGCCTAGCATCGCCAGATAGTCGCCGAGCACCCAGAGCTTGTCCGTGACCCAGATGAAGGACACCAGAACATAGACAGCGGCAAGCGCGATCAGCGCCGGGTGCGCGGGAATCCGGCCGCCCTTCTTCACGTGCATGCAGGCGGTAAACCCGATAACGAACAGGAACTGCCAGGACAATGGGTTGAGAAACCAGAAACCTTCAAGCAACGTCGTGTGGGGCGCTATGTAGTAGATGCCCGACACCAGCCAAACGCCGGCGGAAACCAAAAGCAGCAACAGGGGGCTCTTCGCCTCCAAGAGCATGATCAGCGGCAGCATCAAAAACAGGGCGGCATACATGGGCAGGATGTTGTTGTAGCCGATCTGATGCCCAAGCGTGAGGAGCGCCGGAATGCCGCCGGCCGGGTCCATGAGCAGGGCGAGGATATTCACCTCGCACAACAAGCCCTTCTGCTGAAATATCCACGCGCCGGAGATGAAGAGCACCAAGGTCACGAAAGTGGTGATCATATGGGCGGTATAGAGCGTGAAGGCTCGCCTGACCGCTTTCCACGCCACCGACAACCTGCTGCCGGGAGAAAAGCGGGTTCCATAGGCAAGGCCGACCGATATGCCGGAGATCAGTACGAAAGCCTCGGCGCCGTCGGAAAAGCCGAAATTCTTGGAGGTTATGAACTCGAAAATCTGCCCCGGCACATGATTGATGAAGATCATGATCAGGGCCAACGCTCGGAGGACGTCCAGACGCGTATCTCGCTGAGACATCGGCTTCGGCAAGGTGATCTGTTTTGCCGTTGCCGGGCCGATATTAGCCCTTGAGTTCATGAAACTCTCCTGTTCCGACAATCAAATGCGATCGGAGCCAAAGAGTTCCCTCCTTGCCGCCGAACGACGACGCAAAACAGTGCAGAAATGCGACTGTCTGATCGGCTGCCCCACCGGAGAAGAGCAACCGACCGTAAATTTTGATGACCGGGTAACCGCCGCATCGGGCGCTTTTGAGACGGAATTAGACATTTTTCCGCCCTGCGGTCCAAGACCCGCCTAAAAGCCACTCCATCTCGAAAGCTGCCTCGACGTAACATGACATCTTTCATCCCGATACGGATGACCCAAAAGCCTTCGATCGCCACACAGCACCACCGATTGGCGGATCCTGTGCGTCGGGTCCAGCCGCCTCGGCCTGTCGGTCTCTCGCTAACATAAATATCAGCCGCCGCGAGTCGCGGCTTTACACGATCGATATCGGCCCAATCACGATCGCGTGCAAGCTTGATCAGGCTTGCATATCAAATTGCACCCGATCTTTTGATCTCTGTGCGGAAAGCGAGGCAAGCACGCGAAAGGCGCGGCATCGACAACCACGTCGGCCACGCCTTCAATGCCCGTTATCCCTGTAGGAAATTAGGAAGAGCACGGCTTGCGGCGACGCGCTCGGATCGCCTCACCCGCAAGCGGCTTCAGTCAGACCACGATGCCGCAAACAATAGCCGCGACAAACAGGAACGCCGCCGAGAACAGCACCACGTGAATGGCTGTCTGTATTTTCTGCCGCGTCCTCGCAGCTCGCTTCGAACCATCGAACTGATTCACATGCGCATTCGAAATGCCCAAATTCGCCATGTGTTGCCTCCGTTCGTTTTTCTTTATGCGCCTCGTGCCAAACTCGAAACAGACATTCATACATTTCCTATCAACTAGGTAGAGATGAATTTCCGTCCAGAAGATCGCTCGAGAAAAAATAAACCACTGGATTGCTGGGGCTCAAAAGATCGGCAAAACCAAATCAGCAGAGAATGCGACGAGCCCAAATCAAGCTGCGCTCTATGGCGCTTACATCGGCAGCCTGCTCTTCGGCAGGTCCGGCCTGACGGCGGCACTTTTCATCGGAAAGAGAGGCTGACCGTGCGGCTTCCTGTTTCGCCGGTACCGGCGGATGGAGATAACCCATCGTCATGCCACCCATGAAAAACATGCCTGCCTCCACTTACGTGTGACCCATGATCGGGATCACGAAAGTTAACCGCCATTAACGAGATCATGACAGAATTGCGGCAGGTGTCAATAGTCTATACGATTGGTCGTGTTTCGACGGCGCGCTCACCACGCCATTCCGGCAAAGGCGAAGCAGATGATTTCCGTTAGGAATTCCATCAAAACAGATAGTTAAAGCGGTCCAGCGATTTCGCGAAACTCTGGACCGCTTTAGGTTAACAAGCCGGCTGGAATCGTCCACTCAGGTGCGGACAAAGCCCTTGCTGGCAACCATGAGATTGCGCGTGTAGTCTTCCTTGACGTCGCCGGCCGCCAGCTCCTTGGCGCTCAGGCGCTCGACAATAGCGCCGTTGCGCATGACCACGAGACGCTCACACATATGCGTGACGACACCGAGATCGTGGCTGACCATGACGAATGTCAGCTGGCGATCCTTGCGAACCTGCTCGAGCAGGTTGAGCACTTCGGCCTGCACCGAGGCATCGAGTGCCGATGTCGGCTCGTCAAGCAGCAGGATGGACGGCTCGACGATCAACGCCCGGGCGATGGCGACACGCTGACGCTGGCCGCCGGAGAGCTGATGCGGATAGCGGAAACGAAAGCCGTTCCCGAGGCCCACTTCATCAAGCGCCCTGGCAATTCGCGTCTCCGCGTTGGCGATACCGTGGATCGCCAGCGGCTCCAGCAGCAGCCGGTCGATCGTCTGGCGCGGATGCAGGGAGCCGTAAGGATCCTGAAACACCATCTGCACCTGGCGATAGAAGGCCTTGCTGCGCCTTGCCCCTTTCAGCTGTTCGCCGCCGACGCGGATCGTGCCCCCGGTGACGGGTGCAAGACCCGCAACTGCGCGCAGCAGCGTCGACTTGCCTGAACCGGATTCCCCGACCAGACCGAAGGATTCGCCCCCGTTGACATCGACGTTGACCGCATCCAGCGCGTAGTAACCGTTATAGACGACGTTGAGGCCGTCAACTGCAAGCGCCACCGTCATGCTGCCCACTCCGGTTTGCGGTCGAGCACCGGCAGAGGATGCCTGTTCTCACCGATGACGGGCATGCAGTTCAGAAGGCCGCGCGTGTAGGGATGTTGGGCATTGGTAAGCTCGCTAGCCTTGAGCTCCTCCACGACCTTGCCGGCATACATCACGAGCACCCTGTCGCAGAAGGAGGAAACCAGCCGCAGGTCGTGCGACACGAAAATCAACCCCATGCCGCGCTCCGACACGAGCTTGTCCATGATCTTGAGAACATCGAGCTGTACGGTGACATCGAGTGCGGAGGTCGGTTCGTCTGCGATCAGCAGTTCAGGACCGGCAATCAGCATCATCGCGATCATGACGCGCTGGCCCATGCCGCCCGAGACTTCGTGCGGATGCAGATCGTAGACACGGCCGGGATCGCGGATCTGAACGGCTTCGAGCATGGCAAGCGCGCGGTCCCGCGCCTCTCCCTTGCCGATCTTCTCATGTGTGCGCAGCGTCTCGGTGATCTGCTTGCCGATGGTCATGACAGGATCGAGCGAGTATTTCGGATCCTGCAGCACCATGGCAATGCGCTTGCCACGCAAGGAGCGCCGTTGCTTGGCGGACAACGACAGCAGGTCGATGTCGCTGAAGGCAAGCTTGTCGGCGCTGACAAGCGCGTGTGGCGGCGTCAGCCCCATGATGGCTCTGCCGGTCTGTGACTTGCCGGAGCCGCTCTCACCGACGATTCCGAGCCGTTCCCGGCCAAGCGTGAAGGACACACCCCGCACAGCTTCGATAACGCCGGTGCGCGTGGGATAGCGAACCTTGAGATTGTCGACTGTGAGCATCGTTGTCATTGGCCGCTCTCCTTCGGATCGAGCGCGTCGCGCAGGCCATCGCCGAGCAGGTTGAAGCCGAGGCTGACGATCAGGATCGCGATACCGGGCATGGCCGCCACCCACCATTGGTCGAGATAGTATTTGAAGCCGCTGGCGATCATGACGCCCCATTCCGGCAGAGGCGGCTGCGCGCCGAGGCCGAGAAAACCGAGACCGGCGGCGGTCAGGATCACGCCCGCCATATCCAGCGTCACGCGCACGATCACCGAGGAGATGCAGAGCGGCATGATGTGGCGGAAGATGATGCGCAGCGACGAAGCCCCCATCAGCTGCACGGCTGAGATATAGTCGGAGTGCCTCACGGTCATCGTTTCCGCGCGTGCCAGACGGGCATAGGGCGGCCACGAGGTAATGGCGATGGCGATGACGGCATTCTCGATGCCGGCGCCCAGCGCGCCAGCAAAAGCGAGCGCCAGCACCAGCTTCGGAAAGGCAAGGAAGATATCCGTAATGCGCATCAGGATGGTATCGGTCCAGCCGCCGAGATAGCCGGACACCATGCCGACGATCAGCCCGATCGGCGCCGATATGATCGCGACCAGAATGACGATGTAGAGCGTCCATCGCGAGCCGTAGATCAGGCGTGAGAGAATATCGCGCCCGAGATCGTCTGTTCCAAGAAGATAGCCGGGCGTGCCGGGTGGCTTCAGGTAAGCATTGGTCAGGTCGCCGATGACGGGCGAATGCGGCGCAATGACATCCGCAAGCGCAGCCACCAGCACGAGCCCGATGATGATGAGAAGGCCAAGTACGGCGAGGCGATTGGCGGAAAATTGCCGCCACGTGACATAGGCGCGCCCGAGTCTGGCCTGCCGGCGCGATTGCGGCCGATCGGACAGCAACCAGTCCCGCAAGCTGGGTTGTGTGGTCTCAGCCGTCATTTACGTCGAGTCCTTGGATCGAGAGTCCGATACAAGAGATCGGAAATAAGGTTGATGCCGATGAAAACCGTGCCGACCACGATTGTGCCGCCGAGGACGGCGTTCATATCGGCATTGCGCAGCGAGCTGGTGATGTAGAAGCCGATGCCGGGCCAGGAGAACACGATCTCCGTCAGCACCGACCCCTCGAGCAAGCCTGCGTAGGATAGCGCAATCACCGTGATCAACGGCACCATGGCGCTGCGCAGGGCATGCCCCCAGATCACCCGCGTCTCGGAAAGACCCTTGGCGCGAGCCGCCACGATATATTCCTGCCCCAGCTCGTTCAGCATGAAACTGCGGGTCATGCGGCTGATATAGGCGAGCGAGAAATAGCCGAGCAGCGATGCCGGCAGGATGATGTGGCGGAAAACGTCCCAGAAGACGTCCCATTGCCCCTGCAGGGCGCTATCGAGCAGGAAGAAGCCCGTGATCGGCGTAAAGGTATATTCGTAGGCGATATCGATACGGCCCGGATACGCCACCCAGTTAAGCTTCGCATAGAAGATGACAAGCGTCACCATCGCGAGCCAGAAGACCGGCACCGAATAGCCGACAAGGCCGATGACGCGGACGATCTGGTCGATAAAACTGTTACGGCGCACAGCGGCGAGAACGCCGAAGGGAACGCCGAATACGGCACCGATGATCGTGCCGACAGTCGCAAGCTCCATCGTCGCCGGGAAGACGCGCTTGATGTCGTCCATCACGGGATTGGTTGTGAGCACCGAGATGCCGAAATCGCCGCTCAGAGCGCTGATCAGGTAGTAATAGAACTGCAGGTAGAGTGGTTGGTCGAGATGCATCTCGCGACGCAGGCGCTCAAGCACTTGCGTGGGGGCATGGTCGCCGGCGATCGCCAATGCCGGATCGATCGGGATAACGCGCCCGATGAAGAAGGTTACGGCCAGAAGGCCAAGATAGGTTGTGACCGCTACGGTAAGAAACCGTAGCAGCCCCGTGAGAAAAGGAGCGGCACGGCCCTTCTTGGGCCGCACCTGCATTTTCCGTTCGACTGTGCTCAAAGAACTAATCCTGCCGGATTATCACTTGGATATCGGCCAGACGAAGTTGTTGTCGAAGCTCGGTCCGAGCTTGAAATCCTTCACGTCCTTGCGATAGCCGGCGACTTCCGTCTGCTGATAGAGGATGACGAACGGGCTGGCTTCCAGGAATTTCTTCTGGATGTCCTGATACATTGCGCCACGCTTGGTCGCATCGGCTTCAAACAGCGCTGCCTTGGCTTCCTTCTCCAGCTCGGGAGAGGTCCAGGTGTTGCGCCAGACGAGCGTCTTGTTGGTGCTGGTATCGGAGTTGTCGTCGTTCGTCGTGAAGGTATCGGCGTTGGAATGGGGATCCCAATAGTCCGGGCCCCAGTTACCGAAATAGATGTCGTGACCACGGGCACGATACTTCGTCAGCTTCTGCTTGCCGTCGCCGGGGATGATTTCCACCTTGATGCCGGCCTGGCCGAGCGTCTGCTGGATCGCCGTTGCGATGCCGGTATCCGGCTCGACGCTGCGGACATCCATCGTCACGGAGAAGCCGTTCGGCAGACCTGCCTTGGCCAGCAATTCCTTGGCCTTGGCAACATCGAGCTTGAACGGGTTGTCATCCAGCGAACCAAGCATGCCCTTCGGTTCGAAGGTCTGGTGGATCTCGCCGATGCCCTTGATCAGGGTCTTGCCGATGGCGTCATAGTCGACCAGCCACTTGAACGCCTGCTGCACTTCCGGCTTCGCAAGGTTCGCATTCTTCTGGTTGAGGCTCATGTAGTAGATCGTGCCCTTGGGCGCGCTGGTCGAAGCGAGCTGCGGGTTCTTTTCCACGGCCTGGAGGTCGGTCGGCGAGAGATTGCGGGCAACATCGATATCGCCATTCTCAAGCGCCAGACGCTGAGCCGAGCTTTCTTTCATGAAGCGATAGATGACTCGGTTCAGCTTCGCCTTCTCGCCATAGTAGTTTTCGTTGCGCTCGAGAACGATAGCTTCGTTGGCGCGCCATTCGCGCAGCTTGAACGGACCGGAGCCGGCAAAGCCGGTCTTCAGCCACGCATTGCCGAAATCATTGTCATACTTGTAGTCGGCGGATGGTGTAACCGGCTTCACATGCTGGAGAACCAGCTTCTTGTCGACCACTTCGGCAACGGTCGCCGTCAGGCAGTTGAGCACGAAGCTCGGCGCATAGGGCTTGTCGACGGTGAAGGTGAAGGTGTTCGGATCAGTGGCCTTGGCCTTTTCCGTGACATTGTCGCCGTTGAGGCCGAACTGGGTGAAAATGAAGGCAGGGCTCTTGTCGAGCTTGACGACGCGCTCGAAGGACCATGCAACGTCCTCGGCGGTGATCGGATTGCCGGAGGCAAACTTGAGGCCTGGCTTCAGTTTGAACGTATAGGTCAGGTGATCGTCGGAGACCGACCAGCTCTCGGCGATATCGGCCTTGATCTTGGAGGTATCGTTGATGTCGAGACGGACGAGCAGGCTGTAGGTATTGCCGGTGATTTCCGCGGCGGACAGCTCATAGGCTTCGGCCGGATCCATGCTCAGAATATCGTCGAAAGCGAAACCTTCGACCAGCGTGTCCTTGGGCGTAGCGGCATAGGCATTCGGCGCCGCCATCAGCAGAAGCGACAAAGCCGCGCCGGCAGACAATGCGCGGAATCCGCGGCTCATCTTCGTAATCATCATTGTTTTCATTCCCCTTTTTTAAACTCTACGCAATATCAGGACGCACGTCTTCCGCTGTCTTCCTTCCAGGCCGAGGCCAGGATCCGAAGCCAGTTTTCCCTGCACAGCTTTACAAGATCGGTTTCAGCATAGCCAGCCTTGCGAAGGGCGGCAATCAGGTTTTGATTGCCCGCCGCATCAGCGATTTCTTCCGGAACGGTCGCGCCGTCGAAGTCCGATCCGAGGCCAACGCAATCGATGCCGACGCGCCCCACCAGATAGTCGACATGGCGCACCATGGCCTCGATCGGCGTATTGGTATCCGAACGCGCATCCTCGCGCAGCATGGCCGTTGCATAGTTGAGACCGACGATGCCGTGGCTCTCCTTGATGGCGTCGAGCTGCTTGTCGGTGAGGTTGCGCGCGACCGGCGTCAGCACATGCGCATTGGAATGGCTGGCGATAAGCGGCTGATCCGAGGTCTTGGCCACGTCCCAGAAGCCCTTCTCGGTGATATGGGCGAGATCGACGACTATGCCGAGCCGGTTACACTCGCGCACCAGCGCGAAGCCCGCATCCGTCAGTCCTGGCCCGGTATCGGGAGAACTCGGAAAGGCGAAGGGCACACCATGGGCGAAGATGTTGTTGCGGCTCCAGACCGGGCCAAGCGAACGCAGACCGGCGGCATAGAAAACCTCAAGTGCGGTCAGATCCGCATCGATGGCTTCGCAGCCCTCCATGTGCAGCACAGCTGCGAAAACACCCTTTTCCATGCAATCGCGGATTTCCGAGGTGGAGCGGCAAAGCTTCCAGGCACCGGCGCGATCGAGCCTGAGCGCGATCGCCGCCATTTCAAGGGCAATATCAAGCGAAGGTGCCCGCTCCAGAGGGGCGGACAGCGGCGTCGAATAGTGACCGCTGCTGTCCGGATCGGCAAAGACGAGATCGTTCGACGGGATGTAAATAGCGCAGAGACCGCCGGCTAGGCCGCCGGCACGCGAACGAGGCCCATCGATATGGCCGCTGGAAATTCCATCCCTGAACTCGGCGATCGGGTCGGCGCCTTCGCGTGCATGATGCCAGAGCCTCAAAAGAACGTCGTTATGACCATCAAATACGGATTGCATCGCCTACCCTGGATGAAGTGCCCCGCTGGGGGCGGATGGAAAGCGGCCAGAATAGAAAAGCTGGCAGGATTCGCCATACCCAAATGAAAAAAATTTGCATTTGCATGCAATTGCACATTCAAACGGAAAAGGCGGGGTAAAACCCCGCCTCAAGAGCACTGATCATGTGTCGGGCATTTTCAGCGCTTGGCTCGCTTCTTCTGGCGATAAACGTCGACGGCAACGGCAGCGACGATGATGAAACCCTTGGCGATTTCCTGGTAATAGGCATCGACATTGAGGAAGGTGAAGCCCGAGATCATCACACCGAGGATGACCGTGCCGATCACCGTGCCGGCGACGCGTCCGACGCCACCGGTCAGCGAGGTGCCGCCGATAACGGCAGCTGCGATCGCATCAAGCTCATAGTTCACGCCCATGCCGGCCTGAGCCGTCTGCACGCGAGCGGCGGTAATGATGCCGGCGAGACCCGCCAGAAGCCCCGCAATTGCATAGACCTTGACCAGATGTGACTCGACATTGATGCCCGAGACCCGCGCCGCTTGCACATTGGCACCGATCGCATAGGTGAACTTGCCGTAGCGGGTATAGCGCAGCACGACATGGAAGATAACCGCGATGATGAGGAAGACGACGACGGGCCAGATTCCCGAACCGATGAAATTGAACTGGTCGGTTAGGCCCGAGATCGGCTGGCCCTTGGTGTAGAGCTTCGACAAGCCGCGCGCCGAGACCATCATGCCAAGCGTTGCGATGAAGGGAGGGATCTTCGTTTTCGTGATGAGCTGGCCGTTGATATAGCCGGCAAGCAGGCCGATCAGCAGGCCGATGCCGATCGGCACGAAGAACGGCATGTCGGTCAGCGCCGGATAGACGGCTCGCGCCCAGGTGGAAGACTGGGCAAAGCTGGCGGCGACCATCGCCGTGAGGCCAACGACCGAGCCGGAAGAAAGGTCGATACCGCCGGTGATGATGACCTGCGTCACGCCGATGGAAATGATGCCGATGACGGAAACCTGCAGGATCATGATCTTCAGGCGCTGCAGGTTCATCAGGAAGCTCTGGCCGACGAAGATCCAGCCGAGAACTTCGCAGAGAAGCGCAATGCCGATCAGCACAAGGAAGATGCCGAGTTCGGGCGGAACACGGCGACGTCTTGGCCGCGTAACTGCCGGGGCGGTTGCCTCTGCAACTTTGGTAACCATGGTTCAATCCTCCCTTGCGACGGTTGCCGGCGTCACTGCGCGGCCAGTTCCATCACCTTCACTTGAGTTGCGTCCGCGCGATCCAGGAATCCGGTCACTCGCCCTTCATGCATCACCATGATGCGGTCGCTCATCCCGAGCACCTCGGGCATTTCCGACGAGATCATGATGACGGCAACGCCGTTGCGCGCCATTTCGGTGACGAGACGATGAATTTCCGCCTTGGCGCCGACATCGATGCCGCGCGTCGGCTCGTCGAGGATCAGGATGCGCGGGTTGGTCAGCATCCACCGGCCGATCAGCGCCTTCTGCTGATTGCCACCGGAGAGATTTTCGATCCGCTCGTCGAGATTGGGCGTCTTCACGCGCAATTTTTTCGCCATATCCTCGCAGGCCTGCTCGATCGGCCCTTCCTGCACGAAACCGCCGCGCACGAACTTGTCGTGCAGCACCGCGACCTGCATGTTCTCGAGTACGCTGAGAATGAGAAGACAGCCCGTATCCTTGCGGTCTTCTGTCAGGAAAGCCATCCGGTGGCGGATGGCGTCCGCCGGCGAGGAAATCTTCGCCGCCTTGCCGAATAGCTGGATGGTACCTGATGATGCCGGCGTCACACCGAAGATGGTTTCGGCGACATTGGAACGCCCGGAGCCGACCAGCCCGGCAACGCCGAGAATTTCACCGGCCCTGACGTCGAAGGAAACATTCGAGAACACGCCGTCGAGGCTGAGATCCTTGACCGAGAGGACGGTCTCGCCGATCGGCACCTCCTCCTTCGGGAACATCTGCGTGATCTCGCGGCCGACCATCATGTGGATGATGTCGTCGCGCGTCACATCGGTGGAGGCGTGCGTGCCGATATATTTGCCGTCGCGGAACACCGAGAATTCGTCGGCGATCTCGAACAGCTCGTTCATCTTGTGGGTGATGTAGACGATGCCGATCCCCTGGGAGCGCAGGTCGCGGATGATCCGGAACAGATGCTCCACCTCGCGCTCGGTCAGAGCCGAGGTCGGCTCGTCCATGATTAGTACATCGGAATTATAGGAGACCGCCTTGGCGATCTCGACCATCTGGCGGCTTGCGACCGAAAGCTCGCGCACCTGGATTTCAGGGTCGATGGAAATGTTCAGGCGATCGAAGAGTTCTTCGGTCTTGCGCCGCATCGCTGCGTGATCGACGAAGCCGAAACGGTTCTTCGGTTCGCGCCGGATCCAGATATTTTCCGCCACCGTCATGAAGGGCATCAGGTTGAGTTCCTGATGGATCATGGCGATGCCGTTTTCCAGCGCATCGAGCGGTGACTTGAGCCGGATTTCGACGCCCTTGAGACGTACGTCGCCCTGGTCCGGAATATAGATGCCGGCAAGGATCTTCATCAGCGTCGACTTGCCCGCGCCGTTTTCACCCATCAGCGCATGCACCGTGCCGCGCTTCAGGTTGAAGGAAACGTCGTCCAGGGCCAAAACGCCGGGGAATTCCTTGCGGATACCCTCCGCGCTCAGCAGAAAGGCTGAATTGGGAACGGCGCCGCTGGCGCGCACCGCCGCCATGGTGGATGGGCTCACAACCATTTTTCCCTCCCGGGCAGATCGGATTTGTGGGGATGCGGGCATTGAGGCCCGCATCCGTCGATCGTCAGTCGATCAGTTCTTCTTCACGAAGTCCTTGACGTTTGCCGGCGTCACGAGCTGGAAGGGAATGTAAACCTTCTTGTCGATCTTATCGCCCTTGGCCAGTTTCAGCGCCGCATCGACGGCACCCTTGCCCTGGCCGGCCGCGTCCTGGAACACCGTGACCTTCAGGTCGCCGGCCTGCATGGCGGCAAGCGCGTCCTGCGTCGCGTCGACGCCTGCAACGACGATCTTGTCCATCGACTTGCCTGCAGCCTTCAGCGCCTGGATGGCACCAATCGCCATTTCGTCGTTGTTGGAGATGACGGCATCGAATTCGAGACCGCTGGAGAGCCAGTTGGTCATCAGGTCGGCACCCTGGGTGCGCTGCCAGTTAGCGGTCTGCTCCTGAACGATCTGGAGGCCCTTGCAGGCGTCGGTGGCGATGACGTCATGCACGTCCTTGGTGCGCATGCGCGCAGCCTGGTTGGACAGTTCGCCCATCATGACGACGACCTTGCCCTTGCCACCCAAAAGGCGGCAGACTTCCTTGGCTTCCAGCGTGCCGGATTCCTGCTCGTTGGAGGCAACAAAGGCCTGTTTGTCCGGAAGGCTGTCGACATTTGCCGGCTCGCGGTTGACGTAGACAAGCGGGATCTTCGCCTCGGCGGCCAGCTTGGACATGGCAGCGGTCGCATCGGTATCGACCGGGTTGACGATAATGGCGTCGACCTTGCTGGCGATGAAGTTCTGGATCTGGCTCTGCTGCTTGGCGATGTCGTTCTGAGCGTCTTCGACCTGCAGCGTCACGCCGTTCAGGCCCTTTGCATAGTCCTGCATACCGTTGCGCAGAACGGTCAGGAAGTTATCGTCGAACAGTGCCATGGACACGCCGATCGTCTCGGCATGAGCGGCAGTCGACAGCATCAACGCCATTGCCGAACCAAGAATGAATTTCTTCATGTTTTCCTCCCAGATACGGTGCCCGGCCACACCCCTCCTGAATGCCGGAACCCCCGGTCTCGACCGCGGGGCCTTTCAATCAATTCAACCGGCACTCCCATGCCGGTCACATCGACAAAACGGAACAAACAAACCGTAAAATTTCAAGTACGGAATATTCATTCCATTTTTAAAGACAAAGGTCAATACAAATTTGGGCGGCGGCGCCAAACGCGGCGAAGGCCGATTCCCTGCCAAGCCGCATCGCGATCTTTCAGATTCGCTTCCTGTGCCTCAATTTTCTGATTTTATGCCTGCCGATGCCACAAAACCGCTGCACATTGTCGTGCGGCATGCGTCAGAGCCGATGCAAGTGTCGGCCCCCGCACCTACATAGCGGCACCCTGTCCGATGAAACGGTTATTCCATCGCCATGGGAACGGGGTAGGATAATACTGATCCCGGCCGCCGACGGCGGCCCGTAACGGAGAAAAGACATGCCCTCGATGTACAGTTTCTCGGTCCCCGTCTTTCAACGCGGCCTGCAAAACCTTTCGGCCTATCTCGACAAGATCGAAGCCTATGCTTCTGAAAAGGGTATCGATGCGAGCGAGATCATCGCAGCACGCCTCATCGAAGACATGCTGCCGCTCTCCGGCCAATACCAACGCGCCTCCGATACCGCGAAGCTCACCATCTCCCGGCTCGCCGGCATCGATGCGCCGCGTTTCGAAGACAATGAAATGACCGTAGCCGATTTGCGCGAACGCCTGAAGAAAACGCAGGATTTCCTGGCAACAATCACACCGGCCACGATGGAAGGCAGCGAAACGCGGGAGATAACGATCTCGCCAGGAGGCAATAAGATCACCTTCAAGGGCGAGGATTATCTGGCAAAATTCGCGCTGCCGAACTTCTTCTTCCACGTGACCACGGCACACGACATCCTGCGCAGCCGTGGCCTGCCGGTCGGCAAGCTGAATTATCTCGGCGCGCTTGGCTGATACCGATCAGGGCCGGCGTGAAACCGGCCCCTTTTCCGTCAACTCGGTATAGGCGAGGGTCTGGTCCAGATGTTCCGCCCGCAGGGAAAGCAGCTTTTCCGCGTAGGCAAGCCGCATTGGCGCATACGCCGCATCATCCACGACGTTTGAAAGTTCCATCGGATCCTTCGTCAGATCGAACAAGAGCGGCGGAAGACCGGCGAAATGGACATATTTGAACTTCTCGTCGCGGATGACGGAGAGGTTGCAGGCATTGGATTTCAATCCGAAATGCCGCTCAAAGCTCTCATCAGCGATATCGCGGAAATCAAACTCCCAGAATGCCGCCTTGCGCCAGTTATCCGGCGAGGAACCGTCGAGGAAAGGCAATAGGGTTTCGCCATCGACATGGTTTTGCGGCGCGATCCCCAGCCGGTCACACAGGCTCGGGAAGACATCGGCAGCGCTGGTGAAACGGTCCACGTGCCGGCCATGCGTGGCAGGCTGGCCGGGATCGCGAATGACGAGCGGCACATGGTAGCTGCCGTCATAAAATCCCCCTTTGCCGAGCATCCAGTGATCGCCCATCATCTCGGCATGGTCGGAGGTGAAGACGATTACCGTGTTGTCCCAGGCGCCGGCATCCTTCAGCGCCTGCCAGATCCGGCCCAGCTGTGCGTCGACTTCGGCGATCATACCATAATAGACGGCGCGGATCGCCGACAGATCCTGTGCCGTCCAGTCTGCCATCGGACCTTGGCCGCCATACATGAACCCGCCCTTGCCGATCTGCGGCAGGCCAAAGGCAAGCAACGGATGCACAGCCATCTCCGTCTCGCGATCGGCTGCCCGCGCAAAGGCCGGGCCATCGGCAGCTGAGAACATACGGTTATAGGGTTCCGGCACCGAGAATGGCGGATGCGGCCTCAGAAAGGATACATGCGCAAACCACGGCGCATCCTGCTCGCCGAGCCAGCGGATGAATTCACCCGCCAGGAAGGCCGTCTGCGTCTCATCCTTGGAATAGGCGGGCGCATTGTTGGAAATCTCGCCCGGCGCAGCGCCGACCGGAATATGGATATCGCGGCTGACGGCATCGGCATGGCCGCGCGAGCGCAGCCAGGAAAGCCACTGCTTTTCATGTTCGGGCAATAGCTGCCGCGCGGTAAAACCGGGCAGAACACCTTCATAAGTCGTCAGATGCGGGTCATGCGGATCGCGGCCGCGCGGGTCCGGCGCGGTATCCGTATATCCGAACAGCGTCGGGTCGTAGCCGGCCCGACGGGCCGCGAGCGCGACGTTGTCGAAACGGGCATCCAGCGGCGAACCGTTGCGGCAAACGCGATGGTTCATCTGATAGAGGCCGGTATAGAGCGTCGCCCGTGCCGGCGAGCAGGGCGCTGCACCGGCATAATGGCGACGGAAAAGCACGCCTTCCTTGGCCAGCGCATCGACATTCGGCGTCCGGACGCATTCATGCCCGACGGCGGAGAGGCAATCTCCCCGCCATTGGTCGGCCGAGATCAGCAGGACGTTCGGACGCTTGCCCCCGGAAGCGCGCTCAGTGCTGATTGGATTTGGCATGCCAGTTCCACGCGGATTCGATGATGCGGGTCAGATCATATTGCGGCGACCAGCCGAGAATGTCCCGGGCCTTGTCGTTGTTGGCGACAAGCGTCGTGGAATCGCCCTCGCGACGGCCGACATATTCGACCGGAAACGGCCGGTTCGACACGGTTTCGATCGTTCCGAGCAGCTCCTTCACCGTCGTTCCCGTGCCGGTGCCGAGATTGAGAGCAACGGATTCGCCGCCGCGCAGCAGGTATTCCACAGCACGGACATGGGCGTCGGCGAGATCGAGCACATGGATGTAGTCGCGCACGCAGGTGCCGTCGCGGGTGTCATAATCGCTGCCGAACACCTTGAAGCCCTGGCGACGGCCGAGAGCGGCCTCGATGGCGAGCGGGATGGCATGGGTTTCCGGCGTATGCCATTCGCCGATGCGGCCCTCGAAATCGGCGCCCGCAGCATTGAAATAGCGCAGCACGACGGAACGTAGATCCTTGTACTGGTCGTAGTCGGCAAGTGCCTGCTCGACGATGTATTTCGTGCGGCCGTAGGGATTGATCGGCACCTGCCGGTGGCTCTCATCGAGCGGCACGCTCTGCGGCAGACCATAGGTGGCACAGGTGGAGGAAAAGACGAAGGCTTTCACGCCGGCCGCCTGAGCGGCCGAAAGCAGGGTCAGCGTGCCGATGACGTTGTTTTCATAGAAAGATACGGGGTCCTTGACCGACTCGCCCACCTCGATCAGCGCAGCGAAATGCAGGATGGCCGCAGGCTTGTATTTGGCAAGCACCTCGTCGAGACGCGCCCGATCGCGGATGTCGCCTTCCTCCGCCGGTCCCCATTTGACGAACTCACGATGGCCGTTGGAGAAATTGTCGTAGACGACGGGCTGAAACCCCTTGTTCGCCAGATCCAGACATGTGTGCGAACCGATATAGCCGGCTCCACCCACCACAAGTACCGTTTCTCCTGCCATGACTACCCCTTAATAACGACGAGGATTTGCCGCCTCAAGCGCGGCGGACCCGTTCGATCCGACGCGTACACTTAGAGAGCTGTAGCCGACTTGCAAGGCGGGAGAAAGGAGCAAGATTGGCATCGTCAAGAATGGACGGAGAGCGGAAGCTAAGCCGGCTTTGCCTCCGCATCGCCGGCATGCATGAGGATTCCAGCAAGCGCCAGAACCGGCGGAACGAGGAAACAGGCCATGCCGACGAGCAGGAAAAGCGCCGCTGCCGCGGCGCAGCCAAGCGCAAAGCCACCGACGGCGGTTCCCATGCGGGCAAGCCGCACTTTCATCGCCGCCTTCTCTTCGGGCTTGGCTCTGTAGAGCAGATCGGCAATGTCGATCATGATCTGCGTCGTCGTGCCTGTCATCATCGTTGTCGGCGGCGTCGAGCCGAGATGGATGCGATGCGCGGTCGTCTGAATGGCCATGGCCGCGATGAGCGTCATGCCGGTCAGGATCGCCTGCCAGCCGTCGCCGTCGCCAAACGGGCCGAAGCGCAAGGCCAGGATCGCGGCCAGCATCAGCAACAGCAATTTCAGCGTCAGGATGATCTGCAGTGTCGGCAACTTGCGCCGCGTAAGATCGCCGCCCACGAGACGAGCAAGGAAGACGACGACGCAGAACATTGGCAACGCCAGCAGCTTGGCGACAGCCCCCGAAGTCCCCAATGCCAGAGCAGCGCCGAGCGTGACGAAATTACCTGTGACATGGGCGGTGAACAGGCCATGCAGGGCCAGGAAGCCAGCTGTATCGACATAGCCGCCGTTAATGCTCAATAAAGTAGGCAGGCTCGGCTTCATGGGTGTCCTCGCGCGCTTCGATCGTCTCCAACCTTATCGCGCCGAACAACCGCTCCTGTCGAGATGCCTGCGCTTCGGCCTCACAAAACGCTGCAGCTGAACGTCAACTGAACGATGGAAGCGCGCTACAGACCAAGGTTGTATCCGCTTGCTTAACCGGGTTGTGCTTTACTGGCTCTCCATCGAACCGGTGTTGGGAGGCATCGTTTCATGATTCTCATAGCTTTCTCGCATATTGCGCGTCGTATTGCTCGTATCTGTCGGCTCGGCGCCGCAGCGGGACTGGGGCTCTTTGCATTAACGGCAGCAGCGGCGGCGCAAGCGCCGGGCGCGCCGATGCAGTTCATGCTCGTTCATGCCGACCCCAGCTCCGGCGACTGTCGACCCGATGGTTGCATGGACTGGATCGCGGCCGAAGGCATGATCGATGCGAGGTCTCCCGCCGACTTGCGCAAACTTCTGGCCAGCGTCGGCAACAGGAAACTGCCGATAATCGTGAACTCGCCCGGCGGAAATGTAGACGCCGCAATGGCAATGGGTGAAATCATCCGGAAGCGCGGCCTGTCAGTGGCAGTGGCTGGAACCAGGCTAAAATCCTGTCCAAACAACCAGCCGCTCTGCGCCGACGGCTGGCGAGCCGGATCGAAAGGCATTGCCTATTCTGCAGGTAGCAGATGTTTTTCGGCCTGCCCTTTCGTGCTGGCTGCTGGCGTCAGGCGCGTCGTCAGCCCGTTCAGTATCGTGGGAGTCCATCAGGTCAGAACGACCTATAATCAGGAGCGGATCATCTACCGGATGAGGTATCAGATCGTTAACGGCAAGAAGCGCCTCGTCAGTCGCCAGGAAGTCAGCCGCAAATTTGTCGGACAGCACGACAGTACGAAACTGTCAAAATCGCAACGATCGAAATTCCTCGCTTACTTCAAGGAAATGGGCGTTGATCGGTCGATACTGGATATGGCGATGAGTGCCGCTCCAACTTCGATACGGCTCATTGCACCGGATGAGGCAGTGAAGATCGGCCTGCAAACTGACAAGGCCTCCGCCGATGACCTGATCAAGGCCGGCTCATGCGCAACCGGCCAGCCATTTTCGGCCTGCCAGGCGCCCGCATCTACGGATTTAGCGGCTGTTTTTGCCAATCCACCCTTTGGGAGTTCGCAGCTGAACCCCGTGCAGGATTTTCTGGCACCTGATATCGCACCGAGTACCATCCAGATGCAGCAAGGTGGCGACTGCGTCCCGCGATCGTCGGACTATTCACCCCACTGGGTTTCAAGCACGGTGATTTCGTCGGACAATTCCGCAATGCGTTGCCGCAGCTCCGCCTCGGTGCCGTCGTCCACCTCTCCATCGCCAAAACAATAGCGCGCTATATGCAGCTCGAGCTTGGCTTCAAGCGCCTCTCTCTGGGTCCGTAACTGTTTTAGATAGCTGTTTCGCATTGCGAACCACGCTTTCGGATAAGATAAGTCCTACCTCAATAAATAGGTTCGTCGGCAGAAAGTTTCGATAGGCATCCTATCCACCTCCCGAAAACCGCGGCGACGGCACGCCGCAATGCCTTGGCCTCGAGCCTGTTGCAAAGCGGGGAGTCGGTCATCACATTCATGCGACTGGCACCTGAAATGTTCCTGAAAGCAAATATTGCCGCTGACAGGAACTTCCGATTTGGGCTAATTCAGGTGGATTGTTCGAGGTAAATTGTGTTGAACGAAAAAATTGCCGTTATCGGCCTGGGTTATGTAGGCCTTCCCGTCGCGATCGCGCTCGCCGAGAAATTTCATGATGTGGTCGGTTTCGACATAAAGACCTCGCGCGTCGCCGCGCTGAAGGCTGGCGAGGACGATACCCGCGAGGTTTCGCTCGACCGGTTGCAGTCGAGCGGATTGCGCATCAGCAGCGAGATCGAGGATCTCAGCGATCGGGATATCTTCATCGTCGCCGTACCGACGCCGATCGACCAGAATCGACAGCCCGATCTGAGGCCGATGATCTCCGCCTCGCGCACGGTCGGCAAGGTTTTGCGTGAAGGCTCGATCGTCGTCTACGAATCGACCGTATATCCCGGCGTGACCGAAGAAGTATGCGGCCCGGTGCTGGCGGAGGTTTCCGGCCTGCGGCAAGGCGTGGACTTCCATGTCGGCTACTCACCGGAGCGCATCAATCCGGGCGACAAGGAACACACATTCGAGCGCATCGTGAAGGTCGTCGCCGGCGATGACGAAGAAACGCTGGAAAGGATCGCCGCCGTCTACGGCGCCGTGGTCGAGGCAGGCGTCCACCGCGCCCCGAGCATCAAGGTTGCCGAGGCCGCCAAGGTGATCGAAAACACCCAGCGCGACGTCAACATCGCATTGATGAACGAGCTTTCGATCATCTTCGAGAAGATGGATATCCGCACCGCCGACGTGCTGAAGGCGGCAAGGACGAAATGGAATTTCCTGCCCTTCACCCCCGGCCTGGTGGGCGGCCACTGCATCGGCGTCGATCCCTATTATCTGACGGCCAAGGCCGAAGAACTCGGATACCACCCGGAAGTCATCCTCTCAGGTCGCCGCATCAATGACGGCATGGGCGCTTTCATCGCCCAGAAGCTCATCAAGATGCTTGTCGCGGCAAAGAGGCCGATCAACGGTGCCCGCATCGGCATTTTCGGCCTGACCTTCAAGGAAAACGTGCCGGATCTGCGTAACAGCCGCGTACCCGATATCATCCGCGAGCTGCATCAGTTCGGCCTGGAGCCGCTGGTACATGACCCGATGGCAAACCATGCCGAGGCTGAAGAGGAATATGGCATACGCCTGGCAGCACTTGAGGATTTCGGCAAGCTCGACGCCGTCGTTCTTGCTGTGCCGCACAAATCCTATTTGGCCGCCGACGCTGCGAATATTCTCAATCTGCTGAAGGAAAACGGCGTAGTCGTCGACGTCAAGGCGGCGCTCGACCGCAACAATCCCCTGCTGCGCGGACATTCCGTCTGGAGCCTCTAGCGGGTTCCAGAGCCGGTTCAGCCGCCCCTCGTCCCCGAACCGGCAACCGTCGCCTCTAGCCCCCGCTCGACCGAATAGGGTGGCGACCAGCCGGTGGCCGCTTTCGTCTCGCCGATATCGACCTGAAGCGAACCGAGCAGACGCCGCGCCGCCGCACGGCGTCCGAGTAGAGCCGCAAGTCCTTCCAGCAGCACCGGCGGCACTGGCAGCATCAGAGCCTTCTTTCCCTGCGCCGACGACAATTTGGCAATCAATTCGCCGATCGAGAGATCCACTCCGTCGCTGACCAGAAAGACGCGATTTCCGGCGGCTGGGTGCACGCTGCAAACCAGCATGAAATCGACGAGATTGCCGACGAAAACGAGCGACCTGCGGTTTCGAACCATCCCGAACGGCCAGGGAAACGGTTTCGATGCCCATTTCATCAGGCTGGCGAAATTCGCCTTCACGCCGGGGCCGTAAACGAGCGGCGGCCGGATGATGATGATCTCCATGCCGGTTTCCGCGCCAATGGCAATCAAAGCCTCCTCCGCCTCCAGCTTCGAACGACCATAGGCATCCTCAGGATGCGGCACGTCCGAAGCCCTGAACGGCTTTCCCGGTGCGGTTTCCTCACCGTTGACCTTGATCGAACTCAGGAAGATGAAACGCCTGACGCCGGCTCTCGCTGCCTGACGTGCCAGATTGACCGCAGCATCGACATTCATGGCGCGAAACGCGGCGAGCGGATCGGCGGCACTTTCGTTCATGACATGAACGCGCGCTGCCAAATGCATGACGACATCGACGCCGGCTAGAGCGTCGGACCAATCGGTCACGGCATCGATCGCGCCGACGGCAATGTAACCCGGCCGCGGCAAACGGCTCACCGGCCGATAGGCCATCTGCCGTTGCGCAAGCTCTGCGCAAAGCGCTTGCCCGACAAAACCCGTCGCTCCGGTTATCAGGATCATCCGTCCGTTGCCTCCGCTCGTTCATGTCAGCCGTCATTGTCTCGATGCTTTGCACCGGATATCGGCCCGGAACAAGACCGGGGAATCTGGAGCAAGCCAGTTGTGCACCCATCCGCAATATGAGATGCACAAAATATCAAACCGCCGTTACCGCCCTCGTGCGGGAGACGATGCAACTGCAAGAGACGATGCTTTATACGATCGCCAAGCGCATTTTCGATTTTCTCGCCGCCCTCGCCGCGGCCATCGTCTTTTCCATTCCGATTCTGATCGTCGCTCTTGCCGTCAGGCTGACGTCTCCAGGCCCCGTGCTCTACTGGTCCGACCGGGTCGGGCGTGAAAATAAGATTTTCCGCATGCCGAAGTTTCGCAGCATGCGCACCGATACGCCTGCTGTCGCCACGCACCTGCTGAAAGACCCCAAGATCTATCTGACGCCGATCGGTTCCTTTCTGCGCAAGTCCAGCCTCGACGAACTGCCGCAGCTCCTGTGCATATTGAGGGGCGAAATGAGCATTGTCGGTCCCAGGCCTGCCCTTTTCAATCAGCATGATCTGATTGCGCTGCGCTCCGAGCGCGGCGTCGACGCGCTTCTCCCCGGCCTCACCGGCTGGGCGCAGGTCAACGGCCGCGATGAGCTGCCGATTCCGCAAAAGGTGGCACTGGACGAAGAATATCTACGCCGCCGCTCCTTCCTCCTCGATCTCAAGATCATCATTCTGACGGTTTTGAAGGTGGTTCGGCGCGATGGAGTAACGCATTAGAGCAATTCCGGGAAAAGCGCGCAGCGGGTTTCCGTCCGGAATGCATAAAAGACAAGAAGATGGCGCGCGCGATTCAATGCAAAGCGGAAGCGCTCTGGCATGCATCCGGCGAAATCGTCTGGCGAGATAGCACCTCGCTGTGAAAACGCCGTATTCCTGCCCCTTTGCGCTCCTAGGGGGCCGTCATGAGCGCTTCGGCAGGCCAAACAGGGATATCGAATGTGGACGAAGGGGGACGACGACATTGGATGACTCGCACATGAACATACTATCTGCCGATCCAGCCGCCCGCGCTCCGGCCATGACCAAGGCATCGAGCGTCATGCCAAAGGCCATGGCAATCATCGGTGGTCTGCTTTGGCTGCTGGTGGCTTCGCCGACCGTCGTCGAAAGCGATGCCTACCGTTATGCGACCGCGCTGCTCTCGCTGATCGCCCTCTACTATTACATGAAAGCGCCGGTTAAGCCGCGAACGGACTGGGTCGGCTGGCTCTGCATGGGCTGGGCATTTTACGTCATGGTTCGCTTCGCGATCATCTGTTGGCTGACGCCGCAGCACGATATCGGCGCTTCGGATTGGCTCTATGCTTTCCCCTTCTTCTTCCCCATCATGGGTGTCGCCTTCCTGCTCTATGAAGAGGTGATGGAGAAGATCATCGCGGCCTATTTCGCGATGGTTCTGATCATGCTGGTGGCCACCCAGCATCTGCACGAAGTGTTCGCCGGCGAGACCATTCGCCCGCTGATCATGAACAACCAGATCCACGGCGCCGTCGCCTGTGGCATGATCATAATCTTCACCCTGTTCTGGCTGCTGCATTACCTGACGGAAAAGTCCAGCGACCGCCGGATTGCGCGCTTCGCCTATATCGCTTCGCCCTTCATCTTCGCGCTCTGTTTCATCGCCATCTATGGCGCCAAATCGAAAGGTGTCTGGCTCTCGCTCGGCATCACCATGCCGCTGCTCGCACTCGTCACGTTGACCTATCTGCGCATGAAAAGCGGCGTCATCGCCATCGTGGCCGTCGCCGCACTGCTCGTCGCCGGCATTTACGGCGTCCGGCACAATCTCGACAAGACGGCCGGGCCGACCGTATCGGCCGCCCTTTCCATGGTGGAAGGCGTCACCGGCAGCCACGATGTGGGCGGTGTCGTTTCAAATGCGATCAGCTCCGCCAACACCCCGGTATCGATGGACGAGCGCCTGCAGCTCTGGGCCAACAGCTGGGAGGTCTTCTCCTCCGCGCCGATCTTCGGCTGGGGCAACCAATGGCTCGAGCGTTGGGCGGAGACGCGCTATTCGCACATTCAATATACGCTGCTGCACAACGGCTATCTGGAAATCCTGGTGCGCTTCGGCCTGTTCGGCGCGGCCGTCATGGCCCTGATGCTCGGTGTCTTCCTCCGCGCGGCATGGAGAGCCCGCAAGGCAGGGATTATCCCGCGCGCAGCCTGGCACGCCTATGTCCTATGCCTGGTCTTCTTCTCACTGACCATGCTCAGCAACTCCAACAATCGCCTCGCGATCGGCGAAAGCCTCGCCTTCGCCTCCTCGGCTTTCGCCTGTTGGTGTCATATGCGGCTGAAGGGGGAGTACTTGATGATGTCTAACGGGAACCGGAAAGAAGCGGTCGTGAGAGCATGATCATCGCTCAAGATAAATCTCGTTTACCCGAAACCGCCCGTCGATCCGCTTGCACTGGACAATGATATCGATCGCGACATCGACCAAACTATGAATATCGCTGCGCTCAAGGTGACGACCTCCGTCCGATGCTCAAATCTCAGCGCCGCGGAATCGTCGTGCACCGTTGTGATCGATCCGGGATACCCTGAATTGACATTGCGAATGTGATGGAAGGCCGAACCGTCGCGCAGCTCCTGTAAAAGAATGCGATCGGGTCGCATCCTGAGGCACGATTCAAGCAAATCCTTCGCGCTGATTTTCGCCAGCTTCTGCCCTCCTTTCGAATAGAAAAGCCTGACGTGATTGAGCTGTGAGATGACCAGCTCTGGCGTATCCTCGATCGAGATTATCCGCTCATGCTCCGGGATATCCCGGATCAATGCCTTCGACAGCGCGGTCTTGCCCGATCCGGTCGCGCCCGAGATAATGATATTCTTGAGCGCAAGCACCGCCGCGCGCAGAAACGTCGCGTAATTGCTTGCCTTAAGGATCTTGTCCAACTTCGTATTGGAGGATTCGACAGAACGGTTCGGCGAGGAGACATGGGAAAATAACCCACCCGCTTCGAGATCATCTAACGTCAGCGTCACTGACGACGGCTTTCTGATCGTGACGCTGACCGTGCCCTCGCTCGTTGTCGGCGGAACAACGATTTGAATCCGATCTTCATCTGGCAAGAAGGCCGACAAGAGCGGCCGGGCCTCGTTGATTGCCTGGTTCGAATAGCTCGCAATGACTCGAGCCAGACGCATGAGCTTCCCGAAGCTAAGATCCGCCAGTGCACTGTGCCGCGATCCCTCCACGCCCTCAGTCAGGACTTCAGCCAGGTGGTTAACGACGATCTCATAGAGCGACGTATCCTTCAAGAAGCGAGATAGTGGCAAAAGCAATTCGCGCACGACGCCAGCATCTGAAGCTTCCGCCATCTTCCCCCTACTTCGTCACGAGCGTCGATCGGGGCCTGAAATCCCCCAATATCGCCCGACCGAGGATCCTGTTGCGAGGTTCAGTGACACGCAGGCTATAGACGTCGGAAAAATCGAGATCGCGGGCGACAAATATCGAGACGAGTTCGCGCTGATGCTTTGTCAATGTCGGCACAATCTTGATAGATTGCTCGACAGCGGTCGTTGCTGCGCGTTGGCCAGCCGTCGTCGTATTCTGCGCTTGAACGTCACTATCCTGCAGCCGGCTACCGGCATAGGTCGTCGCATCACCAACGATGGAGAGCAGGATGGCGCTGCGGAAGCGCTCCCACCAATGCGTGTCTACGTAGCCATCCATGCCAGCCCGTCCAAGTGCGTCCGTTGCGGGCGAGGCGAGTGTAATCATCACAACTTTTGGCGTCTTTGCGCGGTTCCAAAGCACGCACAGACACTTCCAGCCGCGGTTCAAGCCGCCTCGATATTCTCCAACGATCTGGGTTCCTTTCTCCATCAGAACCACCCGGCCGTTATTGGAGAGCACATCACGATTGCCGAGCATGCTGGCGCGTGGTCTTTCCGGATGGGTCGGCGTCAATATTCTGTTGAAACGCTGATCCTCAGTTTAAGGTGGAGCGTCCTCGAGGCTGCCTGGAACGGGGAGATAATTGGAACCAGGGTCTTGCGACATGGCGGCGGCTGTGTCGCGGCGTTGCGATGAGGACTGCTGTCCATTATAAGCCATCACCGGCGGGCAGAGTCCAACAAAGTGTCCTCAGCAGGTGTGAGCTGTTGCTTTGGCGCAGGCGTCGGTAGAAGCACGTCGGGAAGCGGTGCAGCCAGCTCTACCTCTTCCTTCGCGGGCTCGAAGTCAGCCGTCTGGCGAATAACGGCATGGTCGGGCTTTGTCGTCTCCGTCTTTTGCCGGTCACGCATCGACCACAGCGAAATCCCAACAAAAGCGACCATCGCAAGAACCACGGCACCGCCCCTCAGGAATGGACTGGCGTCGGTCCGCGGGCTGACATCCGTCTCAGCACGTTCACCTGGGATCCGGTCTTCCGCCTCATCCGCCATGGGCTCCTACTGTTGCGGCACCAGCCGTATGCGCTTTCATGACGCGCTCCACCGAAGGCGATGTTGTACTGGTGTTGGGATTGATGCCCGTCGGATTGTGGGCTTCGTTGAAGATGCAGAGAACGTCTCCTCCCCGCCGCAGAATGAATTTGCGACTGATCGCATGAACGAGCACAAGATCACCGGCAACCGACTTAGATACCAGGCTCTCGGTGCCGTCGGAGTTTTCCACATAGATTGCCGATGAAGGCGATGGTCGTGATCTTGCCGTTGTCATAGATTGCCTTCGGTTCCAAGGCTCCTGATCCCTCTGCCGAATAATGCCAGTTGCGAGGCCCATATTGCTCTTGCAAAGCCAGTACCGTGTCTGCTTGTCCAGCTTGTGCTGCCTGGCTTCGTGCGAGCGCCTCCTGACGACGGCGTTCCGTATCATCGGCCGGAGAACGATATTTGACATGGAAATAAGTGTCCTAGCCCGCTGCAACCGGATCATCTCGGGCCGTCAATTCCATCTGGTAACTGCCCGTCGAACCATCACGACGTGTTGTGACCAAGGAGATGTTCGTGACCGGCTGATTCTCTCGCGCCTTAAGGAAGAGGATATTACCGGCTGGGGCCACTTCCCAGACGACCGTGTTACCAAGCGCTATATGGGCGACTTCCTCGTCGATGGCAAACTCCATCTGGACGGAGGAACGCAGCGAGCCCACGATCCTGGTGATATTGTAAGCCCGATGCAACGCGATCTGCCCCCAGTACGGTCGATAGCCCTTCGCGGCACGCGCGGCTCAAGGCTACAAGCGACTACGACGCAGCTTACCGCGCCTTAACCGAGCGCCAGCCCATGGGCGGATCGCAAGGCCGGAGGAAATTGCGGCACTTGTCGTCTACCTAGCCTCCGATGAAAGCGCATTCACGATCGGCATCGCGCACGTCATCAGCGGCGGATGGTCCAAGAACTAGGATTATCCCACGTTTGGATGCAGGCTGAGAAATCGGGCGGGAGGCATAGCAAAGGCGTATTGACCGGATCTCCGTTTCCGGGGCATGTTTTTGCCGAAAGCTCACCATGGGAATGCCAATTTTCCTCATTTCCGTCGCGGCAATATGGACGATCGCCTGCATCACCCCGGGACAAACACCCTGCTCATTATCCGTTGCTGCCTGACAACGCCGCGCAAGGTGGCGATCGTCGCTACCAGCGGAACGCTGACCGGCACCTTCTGCTGAGGCGTGGCAGGCTGGCTCGGTCTGAAGGTATTCCTCGATCTCCACAAGGCGCGCGGCATGGTGCCTGAGATGGTAACGGCACGCACCACGGTTCCTCTGGCGAGGGCCTATCGGATGGGGCTTGCCACCAACCTCGCCAACCCCAAGTCGGCGCTTTTCGTCGCATCGCTCTTCACGGCGACGATCTCGACCCTTTACCATGTATGCCTGATCAGCCTGATTACCCATCCGGCCGCCACGACAGGTTACCTCAGAGTCAAACGCAAGATCGATATCGGCCTCACGATCGTCTTCATCGGCTTCGGGACTCAGCTGTTTCTGTCGCAGCGGTAGAGCCTGGCACGACTCTTCAGGGTATCTTTGCGATTGGCGCGGCGGCCCTAACTCACTATATATGATAGGTAGAAATGGCATTGGCATTGGCATTGGCATTGGACACAACCTCGACGGGCTTTCGATGAAAATTCTTTTGACGGGCGGCACTGGATATATTGGCAGCCATATCGCCGTGGTGTTCGCGCAAATGGGTCATAGCGTCGTCCTCTATGACAACCTGTCGAACAGCAGCGCCAGCGTCGCCGGCCAGATCAATGCCATCACCGATGAAAAATGTGTTTTCGTGCGTGGAGACATACGCGATACCGCTTTCCTGCAAAGCACGCTTCGAAGCCAGCAGATCGAGGCCGTCGTGCATCTTGCCGGTCTGAAAGCCGTCGGCGAATCGGTTGAAAAACCCATCGACTACTATGCAAACAACGTCCAGGGGACGATCAGTCTTCTGGAGGCGATGGAGGCCGAGCGCATCAAGACACTGGTTTTCAGCAGCAGCGCAACGGTTTACGGCCAACCTCAATATCTGCCGATCGACGAGAACCATCCCACAAGCGCCACAAACCCTTACGGGCGGAGCAAGCTGCATATAGAGGAAATGCTCAGCGATGTCGCCGCCTCAGATGGAGGCTGGCATATCGCCTGTCTGCGCTATTTCAATCCGGCGGGTGCCCATGAAACGGCTCGCCTCGGTGAGCGGCCGGCCGGCAAGCCCAATAATCTCATGCCTTTCATAGCGCAGGTCGCCACGGGTGAGAGAACGGTTCTCAGTATCTTCGGCGACGATTACGAAACGCCCGACGGTACCGGCTTGCGGGATTATATCCACGTGATGGATCTGGCCGAGGGCCATGCGATGGCCCTGCAGTTTCTGATCTCGAACGCGGGATGGCACGCATTCAATCTGGGCACGGGTCAGGCCTACAGCGTGATGGAGATGATCAAGTCATTCGAGAAGGCAAGCTGTCAGAAAGTGGCTTTCAATGTCGCGCCACGCCGCCCCGGCGACGTTGCTGCATGCTTTGCAAATCCTGACAAGGCCATGCTCGTCCTGGGCTGGACAGCCAGCCGGACGCTTGATGACATGTGCTCAAGCACATGGCATTTTTATCAATCGTTCGACAACGCTGCCGGGAAGGCCAAGGGCTGACACCGGGCTATCGCATATGGACAGAGTGGGCTCCTCGTTGTTACGGATGCGATAGTGGGATAATGCGGCTGCACCCGTTATTCCTGGCCTCAGTATATTGTTGAGATAGCGATATACGCTAACGGCTAGTGACGGAGATCGAGGATGTTCAGTTCGCGCCACATCCACTCGAAACTGTATGTTGCCATAGGATATGCTGAGTCGGGCTGCCGTGAAGACTAGTTTTCGAGATATTTGAGCCGTTCGGCGATCTTGCGGCGGCCAGTGGTTGGTTTCGCGGCTTGACGCCGGGTCTTGTCGCCGAGCATTCTAACCGGCTGATAAAGAGTTTGACGATATTGCTGATCCATGAACCGGTGAACGACCTGCTCGGCAATTTCGGGCAGGATTTCAGATGCGGGTTCTTTCAACGAGCGCGGCAGGCGATCCAGCTTCCACACGATCACGGTGTCGCCGTGGCGCAACTGATCGAGCATGCGGTGCAGTTGGGGTCGATCCCAGCGTTCGCCGGACGCCCTTTCTTCGAACACGCGCGCAGCCAACGGCGGACAAGGCGCGAGCTTAGGCCTCATGTTCGATTACTCGTCTCCCTTGCTCACCGGGGCGTAGCTGGTCAACATCGGGGTCCTTTCATCAACGGTAGTTTGCGCAACCCCGCCAATTCCCGTGATGAATCGAGGCGAAAATCCTTTCACAATCCTCTTTCAATACTCCATCGTAAGGCAAGCAGTTTCTGAAAGGATTTTGAATTCCGGCGCGAATTTCCATAACCAGAAAGCAAGAAATGCAACCTTGCCGTTGCCGGGCACGGAAGCCGAGGTCTTGCATCTCTATACGCTCGACTCCGATGAACCTGCCGTTGTGAATCAATGCCGGTCGCCGGAGACCCGGCTAAGCTATGCGCTGCAGCTTTGCTGTTTGAGGTTTTCAGGTCGGTATCAGCATCGCGAAGAACTGCTGCCCGCCGTCATGCTCGATCATTTTGCCGAGCAGGTAAAGGCCAACGCCGAAGTGATCGCGCTCTTTGGCCGCCGGGGAGCCATACAATACGAGCATTTGGCCACGATCAAACAGCACCACGGCTTCCTCGATTTGACCAAAGCCATTACGGCTCGAACTTGCTGCCTGGGCACAAGAGGGCGCCATCGGCTTGACCGATGGTCTAGTGCCTCTCGATCGGCTGATCTAGCCGAAGCGGGCTGGTCGCCCACAAAATCGGCGCCGATGATATAGGCCTGCGCAAGTCCATCCGGCGAAGGCTGCTCCGCATGGGAAAGCGAAATGCTCCACCGCGAACCATCTCCGAGAAGGGCCTAGAACAACGTCAGATCACGAGGCGAGGATATGATCAACACATCACGGATGCCGGCGAGCATCAATGTGTCATCGGATGCAGGCGTGTGCCGCTACCACCCGTGAGGGTTATGCCCTTGATTGATTTCCCCCATTCCGACGAGACCAAGACGCTCGATAACGGTTGCTGTTGATTTCTTCCAGTCGGGAAGAAGAATGCCGGGAGAGGCCTGAAGATACTGGCAGTCGAGCCTCGAATTGGCCGGGCGTTTTGCGGGTGTCGGGTATTAGCTGGATGGAATAAGCCCGACGCTTGCACCCGGCATGCCCCGCAGCGCTGCGGCCGCAAATACTTCCTCGGCGAAATCCGCCCAGGTCGCCTCGCAGGAACCGGTCATATGGAAGATGCCGCGCAGTTCCGCGGCAGCGCTGCCAATCAGCTTCGCAGCAACGGCAATCACGCTGTCGGCGATGTCGAGAGTCAACGTCGGATCGCCCACAACATTGAGGCTGTCACGGGTTTCGGCGAGCCGCAGCATCGCATTCAGAATCATCAGCGGAATGAGCTTTTCCGGGAAATGATAGGGGCGTAATTGGTCGAGCAGTTCGAAACGACGACCGGCAGGCCGTAGGTCCGCTCCCAGGCTTTCGCCAGGTGATCGGAAGCAGCCTTGGAGGATGAATAGGGAGAGCTCGGATCGTAAGGTATCTCCTCGGTAAACAGGCCCTCTTCACCCGGTGAGCCATAGACCTCGTCGGTCGACACGTGCAGGAACCGGAAATCGGCTTCCTGATTATCCGTCAGAGTCTCCCAATATTGCCGGGCGCATTCGAGCCTGTTGAAAGTACCGACGATGTTCGTTCTCTACGAAATCCCTTGCTCTGGTGATGAAGTGGTCAACATGGCTCTCGGCGGCAAGATGCATGACGCGATCCGGCCAGAAGGTCGACATGGCCTCAGAAATCACCACGTAATCGCATATGTCAGCCCTGAGAAAGCGGTAACCCCGTGGACCGGCTATGCTAGCCAGCGAGGTTTCCGTTGCCTGCATAAGTTAACTTGTCGACGTTGAGCACGTCATAGCCTTTGTCGCCGACGAGATGGCGGACAGCTGCCGAGCCAATGAAGCCTGCGCCCCGGTGACCAACACCCTCATACTGTTTCCCCTACCGAGATCAGCGGACCGGAGCCGCCTTATATTGAAAGGCATGGCCAAGATTGGCCAGTGTCGGCTGCTTGCGGTCGTTGTCGGAAAGGATAGCGTTCCCGGGCGAGACGGGCCAACCTATATTCACGTCCGGATCATCCCATGCCAGCCCGCGATCATGCTCAGGGCTGTAGTATCGGTGACCTTGTAGCTGATGACCGTGTTCGGCTGCAGCGTGCAGAAACCGTGCGCAAAGCTCGGCGGCACCCACAACTGCCGGCCGTTCGCCGCAGCAAGCTC
This sequence comes from Rhizobium sp. ASV20, assembly GCF_016429015.1. GTDB lineage: Bacteria > Pseudomonadota > Alphaproteobacteria > Rhizobiales > Rhizobiaceae > Rhizobium. The sequence continues at coordinate 35,859 of NZ_JAELTU010000008.1, read as the reverse complement.
CTCGGCGACGAACTGGCCGAAGGTCGGCGAGCCGGTACGGATATCGACTGCCACGTCGAGCAGAGCCCCCGACGTGCAGGAGACGAGCTTCCCCTGTACCTTTGCTCCAGCTGGAAATGCAGGCCTCGGACCGTGCCAACCTCGGCTGACATCGACGAATTGTCCCGGACAAATTTATAATAGTCGACTTCTGCCTCGAAGACCGCCACCCGAAAGCTTTCCACAAACCAGCCCCGGACATCGCCGAATCTTTTCGGCGTTATCAAAGCCGGGCCTGCTATCTTCAGCCTTTCAAAAAGCATGGCACTCCCTTTAAATATTTCAGTGCCGTACTTCCCGGCCAGACACGAACTTGAGAACCTGCCTGACAGGTGCCGGGACGTGGGGATATAGGCGGTAGAATATTTTAGTAAGTGTCAATCGTGGTTCCATTAAGAGAGACCACCGGCTCCACCTCATCAACGGAAGGAAATACCCCCGATCTCCGGATATGGAAATTCCATAGGTGGAGAGTTGGCCAAGCCGGCGGATCTTGAAGCGCCGGAAAAGGTTCATCCAGCCGCCCTTCACTAATGGGTTTTCACGCTGCTGCGCATTGAAACGTTCGAACAGGAGCATCGCTTCGCCGAGTTCGACCTGAATGTCGTCTCGGCAAATCTCGGTCACCTGATGGGTGGCATTGGTCGGCGTCGAGATCAGCGCCTCGGCGGTGAATGCGAATTTGCGGTTCTGCACGAGCATTCGGAAATAGTAGTCGATGTCGACCAACCATTTCATCCGGCCATCATAATCCAGATTGCCTGAACGCCGGCTGATCGTCGCACTGGGCGCGCCGATGCAATTGCCGATGAACAGGCTCGCGGGATCCGCCCTCAGATCGTCGAGCTGCTTGTCCGTCGGACGGTGGATGCGCTGGAGACCGCTGTCGACATGATTAACGCGCGTGGCGCAAAAACCGAAATCGACATCCGGATTTTCGTCGAGAAGCTTCACGAAGAGCCGCAATGCATCGGGTCGGATGAAATGGTCGTCATGATGCAGAATCTTGACGTATTCTCCTCGTGCCAATGCCACGGCCGCGTTCCAGTTGAGCGGCGAGCCCAGTGCAGGCGAATTGTGGAAATAGCGGAGTTTATCACCGAAGGAGAACTCGGTAACCAGATCGCGCACGCTGGAGTCGGGCGAATCATCGGTAATGATGATTTCGTAGTCGGTGAAATCCTGCGCCTCCACCGATCGCAAGGTCTCGCGGAGGAATTCGACCTGCTTGTATGCAGGGACGCAGATGGAAACCTTCAAAGCCATCGCTCCAAAATTCTGATCAGTTTGCGCAGGGCGCGCTGGCGAAACGTCCTGCGGGTAGCCTGCTTCGGTGTATCATCTTGCGACTGGGGCGTCTCGGTTACAAAGTAGCCTTGCGCCCACCAAAGGGGAGCGATCAGCGCAGCCTTCCGCTGTTCGACCAGCAATTCGCACCGCTCCCAGGCTTGCAGATTGAGGCGCTTGCGCACTTCGTCGGCCGCACCGCTGGTCAGCGAGAGGTTCGTGTTCCGAGCGCCGGTGCTGATGTAATAGGTTGCGGTAAAGTCCTCCAACACGGCCGGCTCGTGACGGAAGGCCAGCCTCAGCAGGAAATCCCAGTCCTCAGAGCGGTCCAGCTCCTCGCAGAACGGCCTACTCCGCAGGATTTCATGCAATCTCGTCCGGTCGATCAGGAAGCTGTGGATCGGCAGGAAATTCTCCTCCCAGAGAGCCTTTAGGGAAAAGGCATGTCTTCGGAAGGGACGGGTTTCCGACACCACCTGCAACGACTCGTCTTCCTTGCGCAAGACGACCTGCCCATAGGCCCAGGCGCGCCCGCTTTCTTCTATTGCCTTCCGGAGAAGCTCGACATGTCGGGGCTCAAGCGTGTCGTCATCGTCGAGGAAGCCCAGATAGCGCCCTCTCGCCGCCTCCCAGCCGATGTTGAGATTTTCGGCGCGCCTGTCTCCCAGCCCGGCATTCCTGATGACGCTGATCGACAACGCCGGAAATGCGCCCGGCAGCGTCTGCATGTCGGCCCATTGCCCGTCATCCGGCCCCTGGTAGACGATCACCACCTCGAGAGGCCGCCAGATATTGGCCATGACGCTTTCCAGAGCGCGGCGGATTTCGCGAGGCCGGCCACCGACTGTGCGCATGACGATGCTCACTAGATCCGCCGGAGTTGCCCGACGCTCGTCCATCACGACCTCCCGATTTTCGTTGAAAGCCGCCAAAGCAATGTCCTGACACGCCGCTTCACGCGCACGATCAGGCGCTGGCGTTGCCACTCCCTCGCGAGCCCAACATCGTCGCTGGACACGTAGGGCCTGGTGGCCGGATCGTCCGAGAGCTTGGCAAGACTTGATCCGGTCCTCTGCGCCGTTGCAAGGAACTTACCGCGAAGCAGCGAATGCAGCGCTGCAGCGTCCCAGTAGGCGCTGTCCTCGTTCGCCCGCTCCAGCCGCCGGAACCATGCCGCCAATCTTGCCATATAATCCGGCACCGGCAGCGGTCGCTCCAGGATCACGCTTTCATGCAGTGCGACCTCTTCATCTTCCGGAACGACGCCGCTTTCCTCCAGCATCTGCCGCCGAACCCGCAGGGAGGCCGCATATTGCTTGTCTGACGAATCCGAACTCACCTGCCGCGCATGCAGGCGGTAGTTCAGGACAACCTCGTGTAGGTTGGCCGCTTTGACCTTCAGCAGCAGGCGGCTCCAGAGATGATAATCCTCTGCATGGCGGAAGGCGTCGTCATATTGCATGAGGCCTTGGTCGATCAGCTCCCGCCTGAACATCAGGGCGGGATGGGCAAGCGGGCAATAGAAGAGCATGGCGACCTGTATGGCCGCATGATCCATCGGGAAATGAAAGTCGTTCGGCGACACGTTGCCAAAGAAGCGGATGGCTCCGCCTACTATCGCCACATCTGGATTGGCCCTGAGGAAGGCAACTTGCCATGCAAAACGTGCAGGATCACATATGTCGTCCGCATCCATGCGCGCGATCAGCGGCGCCCTGCATTGCGCGTAGGCATGATGGAGCGTGGCGATCAGGCCCATGTTCTGGCCGTTGCGGAGCAGTCTTACCCGAGGATCCTCCGTCAGGGACTGCAGGATGGCGCTCGTGCCATCCGTCGAGCCGTCATCCACCAGCAGAAGCTCGAAATCGGCAAAATCCTGGCTGAGAACGCTCGCAACCGCCTCGGCCACGTGCTTTTCTGCATTGTAGGTCGGGATAACCACGCTTAGCGCCGGGACGGCGCCTTCACCGTTCATAGCCGTACCCATCGTTGCGGAAGCAGGTCGCGCGGATCGGGCGTGCTCCCGGCAAACCACTGCGCGGGTGCGACCGTAATAGAATCAGGCCGGCCATCCAGCCATGCACCCCACCAGCTGAACGAGCTGTTGGCGATGACATGGTGCCGACAGGCCGTCATCAGCCGCAGGTCCTCGTAGTTCGTCGCCGCATCGTTGTCGCTCACGAGATGCATCGCGCAGGGAAGTTTCAGGTTGGCGGCAACCCAGTCGGGATCGTCGGAGAAGACATAGACGACCAGCTCGAGGCCAGTCCTTTCACGCAGATAGGCAATCGCGCGCTCGTAGTAATCGAGACCGCAGGTCCCATGGAATGCCGCCGACGACGGCGTCGAGACGTAGTCGCCCCGACGGACATGCAGCGATACGGAATGGGTGGCCGCGATCTGCTCAAGCCAACGCTGGTTTGCGGCACTCGGCGGATGACGTACCGTGAAATCCGCCCGGATGACGTCAGCAAAATCGTTGAAATATTTCTCGGACTGCCAATAGCCGTCCAGGTAGGTATTGTCCGGCAGGCTCAGCACCTGTTCGTCGAACGTAAATGCGCGCTCCGTGTAAATCGACAGCGGCGCAGGCAGAAACCTTCGCAGCAGACGCTGCAGACGACTTTCGCTTGGCGCACGAGGCAGGTGATTTTCCGGGGCGTCCGACAGCGATGCCTGGAAGCAACACATACCGAAGGCATGCGTCTTGTAGTCCGAGAACGCGCGCCGATCAATGCGGAATGGAACGCCGCGCCTTTCGGCCAGCGCCCGCCCCACAGCGTATTGAAACATCTGGTTGCCAAGGCCACCGATTAGTCGGCTAACAATCATGACGATAACTTCAGCTCCGATGTGAGCATGTCTATGCGCTGCCTGGCCTCGGAAGCCGGCAGCTCCCACCAGCGACTTTCGAGAAGGACTTTGATCTTGTCTTGCGGAAATCGATAGCCGATGTGCCGTGCGGGCGAACCGGCAATGATCGAAAACGGTTCGACATCGTGGTTGACGAAAGAGTTGGCTCCTATGACCGCTCCAGTGCCTATCGTCACACCGCGTCTTATGATGCACGACGCGCCTATCCAGACATCGTTATGGATGACGCAGTCGGCGCGGGTCAGCTTCGCATAAGGCTCTTCGTAGAAAAGCGAACTGGTCGATACCTGATCGAGGAAATGCTCTCCAGGCCCGACCAGAACGCCGTCGGCGATGGAAACATAGCGGCCGATCTGCGCCTTGGTCACATGGCAGTTGAAGCCGATATAGGTATTTCCGCCTATCTGGCTGTCCGACGAAATTATGCTGCCCTGCATTACCTTTATGTTTTCACCGGCAAGGAACGGCGCGGTGACGCTGTCGGAATCGATGCTGTTGACAAGCGGCATCTCCAGCGCGCCATGCACATCGCTCGCCACGCAATCCCTAGCGACCCAGCGCGCCCATTCCATGGCGGCGGCACTCGGTGTCTTCGCAAGACGTTCCTCGCGCGATTCTGAAGCCGTGAGCAGATCGGCGGGACCTCGCGCCACGGCAAGGCGCAATATCCATTCAGCAGCAGCGCGCTGACTCTGGTCACCCGCCACTCCATGGCGAGAAATTCCAAGCAATGCAGCGGCTTCCGGACGAAGTCCCTGCGCGACAATCAGCTGTGCCGATCTGGAAATCAGCCTCTTCAACCTTGAGATGATCGCGCGTCCGGCCATGGCTTTCCGTTATCTGCTTCCGCGGCCAAGGAACCTGGCATATATTCTGCCAAGCATTCCGCCCGGTAATGCATTCATCTCCACCGGCGCTTCCTGTGCTACCACAGCCGGAAAATCAGCGTTGGGTTTCAACATGATCCTCTCCGCTGGACCATCGACCATGAGGGCCTGCAATCTAGTCGAGATATTGGCGAAGAACTGCAAGCTATAGAGGTAGTATAGGCGAGCGTCGGCAATATCCGCCAGCCGATTTTCATAGGCATCAGGCACATTCAGGAGGTGCTCGATGTCTTTCAGGGCGGCTTCCGGATCGCCCATGTCGATCCGCAGGCATGCATTGTCAGGCAGGTAACGCTCCAGATTGCTGCAACCGTGATAGATCGGATAGCAATAGGCAAGCAAGGCGTCCGGCAGTTTCTCGGTCAGCCAGTCAGGCCCCGCATAGTTCTCCAGTACGATTGCGAACCTGTATGGCGACAGAAGATCCCATTTGCTGTCGAAATCACGGATCCCGCGGCCCCAGACATCGACGCGGTCGCCAAAGCTGGCCTTCAGCTTGTCGACGAATTCCAGCCGGGCCCGGTGACCATCCGTAAAGGCTTTGTCTGAAGAGATGACACAGATGTCCCGCTGCTTGGGGAAAGGTTGCATTGCCGCAAGTTCATCAAAGCTTTTCTCGACGAACCAGGGATGGCCCTGCTGAAATCTGATCTGCCCGTCATGCCAAAGGTCGCTGCGCCCGCTGATGACATGGGAAAATTGCTGCAGGAATGCCTGCCTGTAGGAACCGACGGAATCCGGTTCGCCTGCGATGAAGACGACGTTTTCCGGCGCGCAGACGGTTTCATCAGGCGCGGATAGAGATTCAAACACCACCCATGCGTCGCACCGCTCAACGGGCTGGTCCACATGGAACCGGAACGGACCCCATTGCAGCCTGCCCTTGGGCGTCTGTCGTGCCCAAGGCCAGTTCGGCGCACATGTGGTCAGCTTGATATCCAGCATCGTCAGTCGGAGATCCGTTCGAGTTGCCACTGAGGCTGCAGATAGACATGACCGAATGTCTGCTCGCGCTCATGCTGCAGGTTGAACAATGTCGGGCGGCCGATGCGGAACGGCTGCAGCGCATTGCTGGCAAAGAAATCCCGCACACCAAACTGGCTGGAGTGGACCTCCAGCACATAGTCGCCGGCCACCAGGAAGCTCGCCGGAATCTGCGCCTTCGCACGATAGGTACCCGGCTCGACGCTTTCCATGTCGGGGGCACGATCAGCAAGGAGAACCCGGGAAATTATCTCGCCGAAGACGCTCTTGATATAGAAGCCCATCCGGAAATCCCTCAGGGATTCCTTCACCTGGTAGATCAACTCGATATTGATCGGCAGGTCACCCTCGAAGTTGAAGTTCGGGTTCTTGCGTCCGCCCTGGGTGACATGCATCGCGAGCAGATCGATCTGATCCGTCTCCAGCGGCATGTTTGCGCCATCGACATGCATGGCATGCCGCATGTAGTCGCCAATCGCATCATCAACGCGTGTCTTCTGCTTGATGCGGCCGTGCTCGATGAGAATTGCCGTCTCGCACAGGTCCTTAACGGCGCTCATACTGTGGCTGACGAAAAGCACGGTCCGTCCCTGCGAGGCCAGCTCACGCATCTTTGCGTAGGACTTCTGCTGGAACCGCGCGTCGCCGACCGACAGGACCTCGTCCAGAACGACGATATCCGGTTCGAGGAAAGCCGAAACGGCAAAGGCCAGCCGCACATACATCCCGCTCGAGTAGCGTTTGACGGGCGTATCCAGAAAACGTTCCACCTCCGCGAAATCGACGATCGCGTCGAATTTCTTGCGCACCTCGTTGCGCGACATGCCAAGCAGAGCGCCGTTGAGATAGACGTTCTCGCGGCCGGTCAATTCGGGATGGAAGCCGGTTCCGACTTCCAGCAGGCTGCTCAGCCGCCCCCGGATTTCGATGCGACCTTCCGTCGGCGACATAACGCGAGAGAGAATCTTCAGCAGCGTCGATTTTCCGGCGCCGTTGCGACCGACTATCGCCATGCGCTCGCCATGCTCGACATCGAAACTAATATCGCGCAGCGCCCAGAAGTCCTCGTCCGACGAGGCCTCCTTCGACGCCCCGCCTTTCAGAATTCTTCCAAGAACTCCGCGGCGGACACCCTTCTTCTCTTCCTGATGATGGATCCTGAACTTCTTCGAGATTCCATCGACAATAATACTCTTGCCCATGATCAGATCGCATCCGAAAAGTGGTGCTCGCTGCGACGGAAGAAGCGCAGCCCGGTCCACAGCATAACAAGGGTCACGAGCAGGGACAGGATTACCTCGACCAATCGCAGGTCCTGCGTTTCACCGAGCAGGCTCCAGCGGAAGCCGCCGATGATTCCGACCATCGGATTGAGAGCGTACAACATGCGCCATTGCTCGGGCACCACGCTGCTCGCAAAGCCGACTGGCGAAAGATAGACGCCGAGCTGAAGGACGACTGGCAGCAGATGACGGTAATCGCGATACCAGACGCTCATAGCCGCAACCCAAAGGCTGGCGCCCAGGATGAGTAGACACAGCTGCAGCAGGAAAAGCGGCAGGCACAGGATTGTCAGACCCGGTGGCATGCCATAGGCGAACGACATCACCAGATAGACCAGCAGCGCCAGGACGAAATCCACCAACCCGACCATAACGGAGGCCAGCGGAATGATCAGGCGTGGAAAATAGACCTTCGACACGAGGTTCGCATTGCCGACGACACTGTTGCTTCCGTCCGACAGGGTAGCCGAAAAGAACAGCCACGGTAGCAGGCCCGCAAAGACCATCAGCGCATAGGGCGCACCATTAGAAGGCAGTTTAGCGATCTTGCCAAACACCAGCGAAAAGACCAGCATCGTGGCAAGCGGCCGCACCAGCGCCCAGCTAAGGCCCATGGCAGTCTGCTTGTAGCGCACGACCATGTCACGCCAGACCATCATGCCCAGCAGCTCGCGACCTTCCCATAGCTCCCGCCAATAGCCCTGACCGTCAGGCGTGGAGGTGATCACGGTTACCGGCCCGGCAGCATGCTCGCCAACAGCGGCTGTATCGTCAGCATCCGCGCTCATCTGTTTGCCGGCCAGATGAGTTCATTCAGCGCGGCACGGAGAATTTCGAACTGTTCTCCGAGTTCGTAATGATGATTGCCGATGAAGAGGCCGTTGACGTCGAGATCGTAAGCATTCTTCAGCTCGCCATGAATTTCGTAATCGAACCACCGTAGCACTTCGTTCTTTGCAAAGTTTCCGGCCACGATAGGGCGCACGTCGATCCGACGGGCATCGAAAACACGCACGACATCGGCGCGCTTGAAGGAAGCATCCGCTTCCACGATCAGGCTGAATCCGAACCAACTGCTCTTGCCGATTTCCTTCTGCGTGCGGAACTGCGGGTAATCGCGCATCAGCTCCAGGAACTTCTCGGCGTTCTTCCGGCGTTCGGAAACCATGGTCGGCAACTTGCGCATCTGCTCGATGCCGATCGCGCCACTCATTTCCAGCGGACGCAGGTTGTAGCCGGGAAGAACGAACTTGAACGATTCCACGAAGGCGTCGTCGCTCTTCGTTCCGGTCAGGAGATTATTCTTCGGCAGGTTACGCGTCCAGCCGTGGGCACGCACGGAAAGCATGATGTGATAGAGCTCCTCGTCATCCGTCACCACCATTCCACCTTCCATTGTGGAAATATGGTGGCTGAAGAACGAGCTGTAGGTGCCCATCAGCCCGAAGGTGCCGGCCTGGCGACCGCCGAGCTCCGCGCCGAGGGATTCGCAGTTATCTTCGATGACGATAATGTTTCGATCACCGACGATCTTGTTGATCGCGTCGAAATCGTTCGGGTTACCCAGAAGATTGACGACCATGATGGCGCGCGTCGTGTCGGTGACCGCCTCGGAAAGCGCCTGAAGGTCGTAATTAAGCGTGTCCCCATCAACGTCCACGAACTTGAGCTTGAGCCCATATTGCTGCAGCGGATGGTAGGTGGTGCTCCAGGAGACGGCAGGCACGATGATCTCTTCGCCGGCCAGCAGGGCATTTTCCTTGCGGAAACGCAGGGCAGCGACCATCAGCAGGTTTGCCGAAGAACCGGAGTTCACCATCACGCAATAGCGGCTACCCGTATAGGCCGCAAACTTCTCCTCGAATTCCCGTACATAAGGCCCCATGGTGAACATGTTGGACTCTATGACACGCTGGATCGCCTGGTATTCCGCTTCGTCCCAGGTGGATGTGGCTAGGGAATAGCTGCCGTTGCTCATGCTTGAAGTCCTTGCGTGTAGAATTGGTAAGTCTGCGCAATACCTTCGTCGAGAGTGGTTGTTGCGCGCCAGCCCCACTCCTCAAGCCTGTCTATGCTCACGAGCTTCTGCGCCATGCCCTCGGGCTTGGTCAGGTCGTGCACGAAACCACCAGAATAGCCGATTACCCGTGCAACCGCGTTGTAGTAGTCGAGAATGGAAAGATCAGCGCCGAGGCCGACATTCATCAACGGCGGCAACGTGTCGAAATGTTTGAGCGCGCGCCACATACAGTCGGCCAGATCACCGGCATACATGAATTCCCGCCGGACGTTCCCCGTCCCCCAGACTTCGACCTCGTTCGAGCCGCTCTTCTTCGCCTCATGGATCTTGTGGATGATCGCAGGCACCAGATGGGAATGCTTAGGATCGAACTTGTCGTGCCGCCCATAGAGATTGCAGGGGACCAACGTCTTGTACTGGAAGCTCGCATCCTCCCGGACGATATAGTCGCACAACCGCGCGACAAGGATCTTCGCAAGCGCATAGCCTTCGTTCGTCGGCTCAAGCTCGCCGGTCAGAACCTTGTCTTCCGACAGCGGGTTTGGAGCGTTGCGCGGGTACATGCACGAACTTCCGAGATTCAGCAGCCGTTTGACGCCTACCTCGCGGGCCGCCATAACGACGTTGCGGCCCATGTCGAGGTTTTCCATCAGAAAGGCAACCGGTTCGCTGATGTTCGCCTGGATGCCGCCGACGCGGCCTGCGGCATGCACGACGACATCGGGCGAGTGCTTTGCGAACCACGTGCTGACCGAAGCGAAATCCCGCAGATCGAGATCGCGGCTGCTCGGCGCAAGTATCTCGTGTTCGGCCGCACCCTCATGGTCGATGAAGTTTCGACCGACCATGCCGCGGCCACCGGTTATCAATATTCGCATGCGACTCCGCAATGTTGGAATGGCTTACAGATGAGCCGTGTCAGTCACGGCGATCGAAAGCATCATAACCATGCTGCTTCACCAACTCGTCCTTCTGGGCGGAAATAAGGTCTTCGCGCACCATCTCGGCAACCAATTCGGCAAACTTAATCCGCGGCTCCCAGCCCAGCTTGGCCTTTGCCTTCGTGGCGTCGCCGAGAAGCATTTCCACCTCGGTAGGACGGAAATAGCGGGGATCGACTTCAACGATCGGGCCCGATGCGGCCACATCGCCGGGATTGACCCAATAGCCCTTTTCGTCGACGCCCTCGCCTTCCCAACGGATCTGCATGTCCAGTTCCTTCGCAGCCGCATCCACGAAGTCGCGGACGCTGTACTGCACGCCGGTGGCAATGACGAAGTCCTCAGCGGTCTCCTGCTGAAGCATCAGCCACTGCATTTCCACATAATCGCGCGCATGGCCCCAGTCGCGCTTGGCATCCATGTTGCCGAGATAAAGCTTCTGCTGAAGGCCGAGCTTGATGCGAGCCAGGGCGCGCGTGATTTTCCGAGTCACGAAAGTCTCGCCGCGGTTCGGGCTCTCATGGTTGAAAAGGATGCCGTTACAGGCATAGATCCCGTAGGCTTCGCGATAATTCACAGTGATCCAGTAGGCGTAAAGCTTGGCGACCGCATAAGGGCTGCGTGGATAGAAAGGCGTCGTTTCCCGCTGCGGAACTTCCTGGACGAGACCGTAAAGCTCCGACGTGCTTGCCTGATAGAACCGCGTCTTCTTGGTCAGTCCGAGAATGCGGATAGCCTCGAGTATTCTCAATGCACCAAGCGCATCGGAATTGGCCGTGTATTCGGGCTCCTCGAAGCTGACTGCCACATGGCTCTGCGCGGCGAGATTATAGATCTCGTCCGGCTGCACCTTCTGGATGACATGGATGAGGCTCGATGAGTCCGTCATATCTCCGTGGTGAAGGACGAAACGTCCATCAGAAACATGCGGATCCTGAAACAGATGATCAATACGATTCGTATTGAAAAGAGATGTTCTTCTCTTCAGGCCATGAACTTCGTAGTCTTTCTCCAGCAGAAACTCTGCCAGATACGCTCCATCCTGACCGGTAACACCTGTGATAAGGGCAATTTTCTTCATATTTATTACCGTGGCAATCTGCAGTATTGATCGGATAACGCCGTTTCATTTCTAATGACACAAGCGGATCGCGAATGGGTTAGAAAGACGATGGATTCAACCCCGAGATATAGGAACTCCCGTTTTCGGTCAACAGAGCTTATATAGAGGTCTGAATAGCAACGGAACAGAAAACCGACATAAGGATTTCAGGGCTCGTCGTCCGGATCGGCGGCTTTCGGATCGCGCAGCGGCCTGAGTTCGCCACGAGCTGCGAATTCCGGGAGGGTGAAAGCCCATCGCCCGAACATGTTGATCTGTCAGAAGCCAAGCGGCAATAGGTGCACAACACCCTCCGGCCTGACCTCATCGCCTTCTGTCACGAGCTGGTCGATCGCCGCATCCATGTAGATCGTATTCCAGAGCACGACAAGGCCGAGCGCCGCGAGCTGATTCTCCTAGCCACCGCGATGACGCGGGCGCATTCCGCCTCGCTTTCCATGAAAGGTGACGCGGGAGAATTGGTGCCGACCCTCGCCACAATTGAGCTGAATGTGGGTACGGCGTCCGTAGCTTTCATCGTCGATAAAACGCAGTAGATATAGGGTCTTGATGAGCCGGCCGAGTTCCTGCAGGGCGCGGGAAAAACGGGGTGGACGCTCGTTGGCCTGAAGGGTCCGCGTGAGGCCCGCTGCGTGGACGACGCTGAGCTTCAGCGAGCCGGCAAGCCGTTGATCCTGTTCGAGGCGATGTCTCGAGGAGACTGTAGTTGGACTTGGCATCTGTCCGCCAGAACCTCGCGCCGCCGATATCGACGATGCGAGGGCTGAACTGGTAGCCGAGCCGGTAGAATATGCCGAAAATCGTATCGGTATATCCAGCTGTATTAGTCATGATCTCGGTCGACTGAAGCTCAGTTTCCTGCTCCAGCACGATAGCGAACAAGTTGAGACTGTCACATAGAGTGCCGGGGACAGTCATGGCGTTGAGGCCGGTGAACTGATCGGAGGCGACATTGTACCAGGAGACACCGCGCTCCTGCCCAAAATATCGAGAATTGGGGCCGGAATGTATGGCGCGGATCGGGGCGACAAACCGCAATCCATCGGCAGATGCCACATCACCACTGCCCCATTTTGCTCGCCAGCGGAATGGCGTTCTGCGCAGCGACGAGGGCAGCATTTGCAGCAATCAACATCTCGGCCCGTCGAAAATTCCGCTTGACCCAGCTCAGTCGAGAGCGTCGAAACGGCTGGACATCGAGACGGATCAGAGGCTCGAAGCGGATATTGGCCGCCTCGGCGACAAGTACGGCGCAGATGCTGGTCGCGATGTTTTCCGCGCGCGAGCCGCCTTCACCGACCGGAGTGAAAAGGTTCGCGAAGGCGATTCTCGCATGCATCTCCATTAACAGCTCCGATAGATCGAGCCTTGGCAGCTGGGCGTTAACCGCAGCACGCGACGCGATCAGTCTTGCGAGCTCCTCGATCTTTTCCAGCCGTTCGAGGGACCGGTCCGGACCTTCCGTCGTGTTGACCACCGTGCCGGCCGGGTTCATTGGGATACGATCGCCGATTTCTCGGAAGGCCAGATCGAGTCGGTTCGATAAGAGCCGGAGCTCTTCATCTGTGACAGTAGACACCCCGACCATCCGGTAGACGGTTGGTCGGGCGGCGTCCCATGCAGGACCTGAGAGCAAACTCTTGCGCAGATCAGCATAGCGTAGAGAGGTATGGGAGAGATGTCACGTCAGCGAATGGCGCGGCGAAGCTCGTCGAGAACGCAGAGTTTATATACCGCGAGATCAACAGAGCCGTCGGTGGACTTTAACTGCAAGAGCCATATCTTCCGCGTAAACGCCGTCAGCGGTGGACCGGCACGCTTGCGACCGGACTGAACGACACGAAGATAATCAATCGCTTCCAGTAGAGGACGACCGGCCGGAGCTGCACCGAGATCAAGGCCGGCGAGCAAGGCCGGCAAGGTTGCAGCGCGCCGATCGTCCGGCAGGCGCGAAACGGCTTGAGCCCTCGCTGAGCTGACAAACCGCGCCAGCGCCGTTACCTTACCGGGTGGCAAGCCGTCCATAGTTTGCAGTCCGCTGGCAATAATGCGGATTTCTTCAAGTGGGCCGAGAGCACGACTAATCTCACGGCCGCTTTGAATGTGGGGGCCATCACGCAGTCGGTCGAGCGGGCTTCGCCGCTTGCCCTCCGGAACCACGATCAGGCTGTCGAGGCGTATGCGCTGTTCTGGCGTTATCGATCCGATCAGCAATTGATGAAGCCGGTTGGTTGCCCGTACGCGAACTTTCGCCACTGCTCTTTCCAGCACAGACTTGCCGGACAGAAGCACCTTGCCTTCCAGCAACCATGCGACGGCTCGTTCGAACAGAGCGGAAGGTCGATCGAACACCGTCCAGCACAGGGTATACAAAAAGCAACTGAGCCGAAACACGACGCCACGATCGGTATAAGTCCGATAGCCATATTGCTGCCGGATACGCGGCGCATGTCGCCACCGTGCCTCACTGCGGGCATATTCTGTGATCGGTCCCCTTGGCTCGGCAACGGAAAGCTGGCTAGCAATACAGCTCTGGGCCGAAACGGGAAACTCTTCCGGCTTTTCCAGAAACACGCCGAACATGGGCACTGAGCCAAGTTGGACAGCAACACCCAGGCGATTGTGATCGCCGCGATTCAAGGCAACAGATGCACGGTCGGCGTCGTCAAGATGGAAATACGGGCCAAGCGACTCCGTGTCAGTTCGGCCGGAAAGCGGCCATACTCCCGTACTTGGTTGTCGCTCAGGAAACCGACCGGCAAAGTCGTCAGGCCTGGGCTGCGGCGTCGCGCTTCGTTGAACGCCGGGCGAGCAGTTCGTTGGCTCGCGCGCATGGCTTGCTCTTCGCATCAACATAGGCATAGAGGATAGACAAGGAGACGTCGAATTCGGCAGCGGCGTTGCCCCTGTTGATCATCATCGCCATGGCTCCCTTCAACTTCTTGCGGGTCATTACACACGGCCGCCCGCTGGCCCTGCCACGGGTGCGCGCCGCCGCAAGTCCCACCATCGTCCGCTCATGTATAAGATCGCACTCAAATTCGGCCAAGGTGACGAACACAAGCGTGCCAATCGTCGTGGTCGTGTCCGTATCGCCAGTCAACACCTTAAGGCTGACCCCGCGTTGTTGCAGATCGTTCATCACGCCGACGACATGCGGGAAGGATCGGCCGATGGTGCGCCCCGAGCACACGTGATCATAGATCTTCTCACAACCAGCCCGCTCAAGACCGTCCCGCTTGAGATCGAGATTCTGCTCGCTAGTTGAAACCCGCGTATAGCCTGTCAGCACCGGGCGCTCCCTACTTTACATAAACTTAGATGGAGGAAGTTTATCAGCTACAGGTTTCTGCACGGGTATTTATGAAATTTGGCTGCTTCTCCAGACTTTTTGTGATCAGGTTCGCAGCGCCACATCAAACTGGGGTTTGTTGGAGTGGTTTAGACTGAAGCTGCCACATTGCCGAGCCCTGGCCGAAAGCCTATTCATCAGAAAAATGTCCGATGCCAACCTTCGAAGTCCTGCTTGCATTCACAATCACCGCATCGGTGTTCGCCTTCATTCCAGGCCCGGCTATGCTCTATGCGACAGCCCGCACGATGGCCGGCGGGCGGGATTAATGGCAGTGTTTGGCATCCATATCGGAGCTTATATACAATATTATCGTAGCAGCAACGGGATTGTCGGCACTCTTCCATGCCATTCCGATGGCCTATACTGTCGTTAAACTTGTGGGCGCGCTCTACCTTATCTGTCCTGGTATCTGCTTGTTTAGAGCGCAAGAGGTAAGCACCGAGGAGTTATCTCCTAAAGCGACAAAGTCCGCGCGAAAGGCGCTCGCAGAAGGCGTCACTGCAGAGGCTTTGAGCTGCAAGACTGCGATCTATTCATGACCTTTCTTCCCCAGTTCGTTGATAGCTCCGCAAGCTTCCCTGTCTGGGCCTAGCTCACCATTCACAGAACCGTCGTGAACGCCATATTCACATTCGCGGACATTATGTGCGTCTTACTTGCGGGCCTTATCATAAGGAAGCTGAAGCGGTCCAACAGGGCGCAAAGACTGGTTCAACGGCTGGGTGAAACAATACTGATTGGCCTAGGCATGCACGTGGCTTTACGGCGGACGTGAAGAGATACGACGAAGCCATGCATTGGACGGTTTCCGCCATCCAGCGATGGCTTATGTAGGTTTTCTGTTCCGTTGCTATTCGGACCTCATATATTGCAAGTTGCCCTGCCATGTATGCATCTTCAATAAATGTCCATCTGTTGATAAAGATCCAAGGTTTGCCGGATCACTCGTTGCGAGGAAAACTCGGCTTCGACGCGGGCGCGGCCACGTGTTCCCATCCGGCGGCGCAAGCCGGGATCCTCGATGAGGATTACCAGCGCACGTCGCAGTGCTTCCGTATCGCGAGGGGGGACGAGAAGACCGTTGTCGCCGTCTTGGACGGCGAGCCGACAGCCCGGCACATCCGTGGAAACACAAGGCAGACCCGCCGCCATCGCCTCCAGAAGGGATTTCGGAAGCCCTTCGCGATAGGACGGCAGACAAGCAATGGCTGCCTGCTCGAGGACCGCGGCCACATCGCTGCGAAACCCCCAAAACTCGACATCCCCCTCGCCTCGCCATCTCTCGATGGTAGCAGCATCGATCGAGGCACGATTGTCCGGATCCATGTCGCCGACCACGGCGAACCTTGCGGCGATCCCGGCGCGCCTGATCTTCTGAGCCGCTTCGACGAATTCGCCAATGCCCTTGTCCGACAGCAATCGCGCCACAAGCACGACCAAAGGTGGTGACGACGACACATCCGCCTGCGGATAGGCATCCGGGTTTACGCCGGCGCCGGCGATCAGCACCGCATCTTCACCACGGACATAGCCCTTCTCAACAAAAGTCCCGAGGTCGTCGGTGTTTTCAAAGACCACCTTGCTGCCGCGCGGATTGAGAAGCGATTTCAGGCCGAGCCTAACCAGCGGGCGCAGCAGCCGAGCTGTCAGGGTATCGGACGAAAACATATAGCCGGCACCGACAACCGCGTTGACCAGCCGGGAAATGCCGCTCAACCTTGCCGCAAGACTGCCGATCAGGATCGGCTTGAGAGCAACCTGATGCAGAAAATCGGGTTTCTCAGCACGAAGCACGCGCCAGACGCGCGCCAGCGTCATTACGCCTGTGCAGGGATTCACGGATCGCCGATCGATCTCCAGATGGATCGCCCGCAACCCCGCCTCCCTGATGCGGTCTCCATGCCTGGCGATATGGGTGAGGACGACGACCTCATAGCCCGCATCACGGGCAGCAACAGCCCTTTCGAGAAAGTGCGAACAGAAGAACCAGTCGACGGTAACGAAAAACATGAGCTTGGGGCGCGATGACATCATGCGCGAATTCCATTGTCTTTTCGGTCGTTCGCGCGGTAGCGTCGAATGCCCGGCAACCGCCGTGCGAAGAGCGCCTTGCCAAGCGCCACCAGAAGGCCGCTCAGACGACCCCAGCTTGGAGCCAACAGCAGCTCCCGCAGCCAGTGCGCCGCAACTTCCGCATAGCCGATGGACGACATGATCGATTGCCTCCCGTGCACACGGTACTGCAGCAAGGCATCCGGGAGATTGGCCATGCTTGCGCCGGCACGGTGCGCTCGCAGCCAGAGATCGGTATCCTCGGATGCAAAACCGCCCAGATAGCCCTTCATATCCAGGAGAAACTGTCGGCGGATGGCAACCGCCGGGTGGCAGAAAACCGTACGGCTCGGCAATGCGCGGGCAATACCCTCGCTCGTCCCGGGAAAATCCATGCGCCCGATGGTCTCTCCGGCGTCATCGATGAGCAGGACCGCCGATCCCAGAATATCGACCGGCTCCAGCATGAGCTTGCTTTTCAATGCGCCGAGGCGCCCGGGCATGCTGACATCGTCCGCATCCATGCGCACCACATAGTCACCCGCAGCTTCGTTTACCAACAGGTTCAGATTGAACGCCAGCTGGCCGATGTCTGTCCGGAAGAGCCGGATGCGTTCGTCACGCACAGCATAGGTATTCAGCTTTTCCCAGAGAGCCTCATCGCAATCATTGGCAGCGATCAAAAACTCGAAGTCTGCATCTTCCTGCGCCAGAACGCTTTCCAGCGCCTCGGAAAACCATGGATTGTCCCTGTTGACGCACAGGATGACCGATGCGCTGACCCGAGACGCAGCACTGTCGTCGTCCAGCTCGTGAGCAGCAGCCATCCTTAACTCAGCCATTCAATCATCAAGACGGATCATGTCCCGATATCGTCATTACCTATTGTGGTATCCGACGGGTTACGTTTTGCGCTCGCTCAGTCCGGATAGCCTGCTACACTTGACCGCATTTGAAGTGGGTTCCTATCCTATTTTGGGTCGGCAGGCAACGTTCCGGCTGTCATTGATCACGCCCGGTATGGGGAGAATTGGCCCTCAATGCCATCTCCCTATGATGGGGGACGATCGCATTTGGCGTGAATGACCCCACGCTCACTCCTGTGCCCGTTACAGGAATGAGGGTGGGAACTGCATTATTACACTAACGCACTTGCGCCGATTAAGAGCTTGATCGGCCATATGCAATAACCTTGGCCGCAATCGAACCTGTCCACAGATCAGCTCGATACCGTCGGGTCAGATCTCGTCATCGGCCAGCACCTTGCGCGCCGAACGCCCAAGAGACACACAGCACAACGGCAATAGGCATGAAAACCATACCATTTCGATAAAAGAAGCTTTTGGCGAAAAGGGCCGAAGCGACAGCGGTTGCGGACTCGGACGCGTTTTCCCGCCGCACACTCTCTAACGGCAACTTCACGAGATGCACATTGTCGCTCGCCTGTTCCGGCGTGCTTTCATCGGATGAAGGTGTCGATGCTCTGCGAGCGCCCGTTGCTTTCGCTACCTAGACACGGAGAGCGGGGTGCGTCATCACGCTATTAGCCATAAAGAGGATTCAAACACTCGTCAAGATTGAGCGGGACTGCGCGCCTCAGGCAGGTCAGCGGGCCAGGCTCAAGAGACCACGCTTCCCGGGTAGCGCCGGGTCTGCGCGGCCAGCCCGCGCACCGTCTCGGTGATCAGCGCTTGAACTTTGCGGCTTCTTCCGCACCCCCAAGGGTCAGTTCAAGGCGGAATTCAACACAAGGAATTAAGGGCTTTTAGAGAGAATTGGCTGGGGAACCTGGACTCGAACCAAGATTAACGGAGTCAGAGTCCGTCGTTCTACCATTGAACTATTCCCCAACGACCGCCAAGCGATATCGTTCGCGGCGAAGGTGGGGCCTCTATAATCGAATTTGCCGCGGATGCAAACACTTTAACGCATACCAATGCGATTTTTTGAAAGAGGCGGCGAATGCCGCTTTTTTGCGTGCGCCAGCAATGGGGCTTCCCGATATCGCGGGCCTCATGGGTCGAGTCTGGCAAGCGGCCGCTTATTCTTGGCCGTCGTGGGCCGCGCGGCAGCTTACCACCGCAGAAGGCGCCTGCCGAGGGCGTATCCGATGCCCGTTACGATGGCGATCGCGATCGGATACCAGAGCAGCACGAAGAGCGGGCTGTCGTCCGTGCAGTTGGAGGCATAGAACGTCGCGGCGATGCCGCTGGCGGCAAGGCCGGCGACGGCTCCGGCAACGCCCGGCCGCTCCGGCGCTCCCTGGCGCAGGGCAAACAGGAAGCAGGCAAGCGGGCCGATCGACAGCAGCGGTATCAGCGTCAGGCAGAAGCGGGCATTGTGTCCAATCATCCGCGCACTCCAGCTATCGGCCGGCATGACCGCCATCTCCGCAACAACGGCCGCAAGCAAGAGGATCGGCGCCACCAGAAGCATCCAGCCCCAGAGGCGCAGCGATACACCCGGTCGCCCAATGCGGAAGACGACGGCGCAGGCCGTCACGGCAAGCGCGATCGTCACGACGAATTTGAACAGGAAGCGGACTGTTTCCATCGCGGTATCGATATCGGTGCGAAAACCGATTGCCGCGAAGAAAATGCCGCCAGCGATCAGGATACCCGCAATGACCGCCATGGTCAGGGCCTTGCCGATCCGCGAGCGGACCGGCGCATCCTGCGCCAGAAGATTGATGAGGTCATCGGTTTTCACTGGTCTCACTCCGATAGAGGGCCGCAAGCACTTTCAGCGCACGATGCAGCGCCACGCGCACCGCCCCTTCCGTCATCTTCAGCCGATCCGCCGTCTCCCGCACGCTCGTTCCCTCGACGGAAATCGAACGCACGATGGTCTTCTGCGGGTCTTTCAACTGCTCGAGCATGCGGTTGACGTCCAATTGATCCAAGGCGTCGGTATGCTCCTCCGCCTCGAGAACATCGATCACATCGTCGATCGGCACGCTCACATGTCGTCCACGCCGCCTCAGACTGTCGATGAGCTTGTTGCGCACGATCGTCGACAGCCAGGGCCCGATCGGGCGTGCCGGATCCCAGGTTCCGCGCTTCAGGTGGATGGCAAGCAGCACTTCCTGAACCACGTCCTCGGCTTCGCTGGGCGGCGCACCAAACTGGTCGCAACGCCTGCGCGCCATGGCGCGCAGATGCGGCGTCACTGCGGACAGGAAGCGATGGTAGGCCTGCGCATCGCCGCCGATCGCGGCGCGCATCCAGACTGCCCATTCCTCTTCGCGCGCCGAATGGCCCACCGATATCTCCTCTACGCAGGACCGCAGCATTTCGTTACCGGCAACAGCTATTCTTTTTCAAGTCTTTTCGGCTTCTGTCCTGAAGTGGCCGGCAGGCACGCCTGCTCAATGGAACACATAGCCGGCACAGAATATGTCATTGCCGTAAAAAAAATTCGCGCGGCTTGTAACATCACCTGCGCCGTCTCCGTAGACCCCGATGCAAGCCAATGACGGCTCGCATCCATCTGGGAGACAGATCCATGAAGAACAGCATCATCACCCTGGCTATCGCAGGCTCGATCGCATCGGCTCTCGCATCCATCGCCGTCCCGGCATCGGCGGCCGACTCCAAGGAAAAGTGCTACGGCGTCGCGCTCAAGGGCCAGAATGATTGCGCGGCCGGCAAGCATGACTGCGCCGGCAAATCGACCATGAGCTATGACAAGATGTCCTTCAAGCTCGTTCCGACAGGCACCTGCACCTCCATGAAGACCCCGAAGGGCCATGGCTCGCTGACCCCGGCCTGATTTCAAGCCCGATCACCGATCAATCAGCTGATATAAGGAGTTTGTCATGAGCAGGATTTCCGCAGTCGCCCTGGCCGCATCGGTCGCAACGGCGGTGACACTGGCCGCTGGCGTTACCACCGCTTCGGCCGCCGACGCCAAGGAGAAATGCTACGGCATTGCGCTCAAAGGCCAGAATGATTGCGCCGCCGGCCCCGGCACGACCTGCGCCGGCACATCGAAGATCGATTATCAGCGCAACTCGTGGAAACTGGTTCCCGCGGGAACCTGCGAAGCGATCAAGACGCCGACAGGTCATGGCACGTTGATGCAAGGTCCGGCGCCAGTCTGATCGAATGCGTTGACGCAGGGCGGCGCATGGTCCCCGCGCCGCCCTCCTTCCAAGATCGAGCCTATCCGAATGGAGGCATGCCATGAAACCGTCAGAACTTCCCCGCCGCGCCGGGGTCGGCTTCAAGCCGGAACATTTCGCTGAGATCAATGCCGCCAGCCAGCCGATCGGCTTCTTCGAGGTCCATGCCGAAAACTACATGGGCGCCGGCGGTCCGTCGCACGCTCAGCTCGGCAGGCTGCGTCGCGATTATGCCCTATCCATTCATGGGGTCGGCCTTTCCATCGGGTCGATGCAGCCGCTAGACAAGGATCATCTTGCCCGCCTGAAGATCGTTTGCGACCGCTACGAGCCGGAGAGCTTTTCGGAGCATCTCGCCTGGTCGAGCCACGACACGACCTTTCTCAATGATCTGCTGCCCCTGCCCTATACCGAGGCAACGCTGGCGCAGGTCTGCAGCCATATCGACCAGGTTCAGACCTTGCTCGGCCGGCAGATGTTGCTGGAGAATCCGGCTACCTATCTGCTCTTCGATGAGAGCACCATAGAGGAGACGGAGTTCCTGGCCGAAGTCGCGCAACGTACGGGCTGCGGCCTTTTGCTCGACGTCAACAACGTCTTCGTCGCCGCCACCAATCACAGACTGGACCCGCGCGATTACCTCAAGCGCTTTCCGGTGCAATGGATCCGCGAGATCCATCTGAGTGGTCATTCGGAAACCGTCGACGATGCCGGTGCACCGCTCTTGATCGACAGCCACGATACGCCGGTCAAGGACCCGGTATGGGATCTCTACGAGGAGCTGATCGCCCGCATCGGCCCGATCGCCAGCCTGGTCGAATGGGACAATGACGTGCCCGCGTGGCCGGTTCTGCGCGCCGAAGCCGAAGCTGCCGGCGCCATCTTGCGCCGTGCTGCCGAATGCCAGGCGGCATAAGGAGGAGCCATGTCTCTCGTGACGCAAACGGAATTCGCCGCAGCGCTCGTCGATCCCGGCCTGGCTGTGCCCGCGGGGCTGGCGGCCTGGAACGGCCCGAGACCCGAACGGCGCTTCGGCGTCTATCGCAACAATGTTGCCGTCGGCCTGATCGGCGCCCTCGCCTCGCGTTTTCCGGCCGCCGGGAAGATCGTCGGGGAGGAATTTTTCGCTGGTATGGCGCATGAATTCATCCGTCTGCATCCGCCGCAATCGCCGCTGCTTCTGGCCTATGGCGACGACTTCGCCGATTTCGTCGCGTGTTTCGAGCCAGCAGCGGAAGTTCCCTATCTGCCCGATGTTATCAGGCTGGAAGCGGCTCGCAGCAGGGCCTATCACGCCGCCGACGCCATGCCGATCGACGCGTCCTTATTGGCGACAGTCGAACCGGAGGGCCTGGAAAGCCTGCGCCTCACGTCGCACCCATCGGCCTCGATCATTCGCTCGACCCATCCGGCCGTCACCATTTGGGCGATGAATGTCGGCGACGTGGGGCTTGGAGAGATCACCGATTGGACGAGCGAAGATGCGCTCGTCATTCGCCCCGAGATGACGGTGGAGGTGCATAGATTGCCGCCAGGCGGGGCGGTCTTTCTTGAGCGGCTGTTTAAAGGCGGCGATCTCGGCCACGCCTTCGAGGCCGCTCTTGCCGAAGCAACAGATTTCGATCTTTCCGCCAACCTCGCCGGTGCGCTCGCCGCCGGCGCGTTCACGGCCATTCGCTGAGCGCCAGGGAGAACCGACATGCAAGACCGAATGATGACGGCCGCCACGGCCGAAGCTGAAACCATGCCTCAAAGGCTCTACGGCGCCTTGAAGCTACTCGACCGAATCCCGCACGACCTGATCGCGCTCGTTGCGCGCCTGTCGATCGCCGCCGTCTTCTGGCAGTCCGGCCAGACCAAGGTCGACGGCTGGCATGTGACGGACAACGCGGTCTATCTCTTCCAGACGGAATACAAACTGCCTCTCGTCGATCCCTGGATCGCCGCGCATGTCGCCGCCTTCAGCGAGCACTTCTTTCCCCTCCTGCTCGTCATCGGCCTGGCGAGCCGGTTTTCGGCTCTGGCGCTGCTCGGCATGACGCTGGTCATCGAGATCTTCGTCTATCCGGACGCATGGCCGACCCATGGGACATGGGCAACGTGTTTCCTGGTCATCATCGCTGGCGGTCCGGGGCGGGTTGCGCTCGACCATTTCATCGCCAGGCGGTTTGGCCGGGCAAGGTGATATCGAAGCATCTGGACGATAGGCGGAGCGGAGAAGGCCTACCGCAAGACAGGTTCCCCGTGGAAGCGGCGGCGCGACGGCTTGGAAACACCGAAGCCCACTTCCATCATCAGGCGCGACTTTTGCGTGGGAACAGTGCCCATGTGGAAGCCGAAGGGGTCCTCAACGAAGCCTGAACCGGCCCTGCCGGTCAGCGTGACGGCGCTCTCCGGCCCATAATAATCAAGCACCTCATCGGCCGAATGCCCGACCAGCAGGGTTAGCTGATGCTTGACACGCCGCCGCCTGTGACTGCCCTTGACGAAGACGTGGGGCCCGGTGCCCTCGTCCACGTCGACCAGATTGAAGAAGAATTTCAGCATCCGCCAATCGTCGAGATCGAAATGATACTTGTCGAGCGACGCCATGCTGCGATCCGCTTCCGAAGCCTGCGTCGGAAAGCTCCACCAGATGCGTGTGGTGATCACCTTGGCCTGCCCGCCGAGATATTGCCGGGCGACGTCGATCAGCAGCGGATCGCGCTGCACTGCCATGACGGCGTCGCAATCCAGGGAGCGCTCGAAGAAATGGCCACTGAGGATCGGCCGTTCGAAACGGGCTTCCGCTTGCCTGTGGTCTCCGGCGACAAACTCCAGCTTCCGGCTGAAATTGCCGAAGCAGCTGGTAGTCAGCGCGAATTCTGCGATCTCCCGGTGGATAGAATCGGGCAGCATCAGGCCCGAAAAGATCCCATCGGTGCGCAGTGCATCGACAACATCTCGGCGCTCGAGCCCGGCGAACATCGACGTGCCGGAAACAGGCAGAGCAACGCGCTGTCTGGTTGCGAACCAATGCATGCGCCGAAACGGCAGCGTTCGCGCCAACAGGAACATCGGCAGCCATGCGGGGTTTTCTCGAAGATCGGTGAGATAGGTCGGTATCCTGACGGCCATGCGCTTGAAGCGCCCGCCTTGCCGCGCAATGGACTCCAGGTCTTTTGCCGGGGAATTGTGCATGGCTATTCTCTCCACACGCGTGCAAAGCCACAGCGACAGAATCAACGTCCTGTTGCTATTAATTCATTGAGATTTTAGCGTTTATTCGCAGCAGCGAATGTGCTGTGCATCGCGGCAAATAGAAGCTTGCCGGCCTGGGTCAAGGGGGCGGAAAATCATAAACTTGATTCAAACGGTAGAAAATTCCCGTATCGACACGCGGTGCTTTTGAAGGCGTCCGGAGATCGCGGCACGGTTGCTTTCCGCCTTCGAAAATCGACAACACGCCCAAAATGAAGACCGGAACGTCACGTCTCGTTTGCCGTTACTTAGGACAGTGGTGTTATTGATTATTCAACGGACGCGAATGGAGCCACAATATCGACACAGCCGGAAGAGTTTGAGATCAGCTTCGATATGACTGTCTTCTAACAGTCACATTCCTGTTGGCATTGTTGGCTAAATGAGCTGCAACACATGAAAGAAGGCCCCCATAGATGACGGAAGCGAAGACCTTTGATCCCGCGGATGGAATAGTCGATTTCGATGCCGGCGAGGGCGAAGCGCCGACCGTCGTGGAGATGGACGATTATACCAAAAGTCTTGCCCGGGCGAAGGCCAAGTCCGTCAAACTCGTCGATGCCATTACCGGCCAGACGCTGAAGAAGAAGGACGCGGTGCACGTCGATGACCTTCGCCCGTCATTGGCAGATTTCATTCGGTTGAAGCATCCCGAGCTCCGCGCTGACGACTATGTCAGCCGCAAGGTCATGGACGACTATCGCGCCCAGTATATCGCCGAGCTTTTGACGGTGGAGCGCGGCGAGCTTTCCAACCTCGAGGACGAGGTGGTCGAGAGCCTGAAGACGCATGACACGCTGGCCGAGAACATCGAAGAGGACTATGAAGACAACCGCTCCATAGGCGACAGAATGGCAGATGCCGTCGCCTCCTTCGGCGGCAGCTGGACCTTCATAATTTCGTTCTGTCTGTTTCTCGCGGTCTGGATGGCCGTCAATGTCATCATCGGCGATAAAGAGGCATTCGATGCCTATCCCTTCATCCTGTTGAATCTCGTGCTGTCGACGATCGCGGCGCTGCAGGCGCCCGTCATCATGATGAGCCAGCGGCGCCAGGAAGAGAAGGATCGCCTGCATGCGCTCAACGACTACAAGGTGAATCTGAAGGCCGAATTGGAAATTCGTCACCTGCATGAAAAGGTCGACCATCTCCTCAACCGCCAATGGGAGCGCCTCACTGAAATCCAGCAGATCCAGATCGAGATGATGCTGGAGCAGGCCAAGGCCGCTACACGTGCGCTGAAGACCAACAAGGCAGCGAAAGCAAAGACGAGCGGCCTGAAGAGCCTGTTCGTCAAGACCAAGGATCCGGATTCGGACGATTCAGTGAACTGACTTGAAAGCACACTGTCCTGACCTGCTTTCCCTGTGACGCTGCCAAAGGCGGGCCATTAGGCCCGCTTTTTTGTGTCTGGCCTCTTCCGCGTGACGAAAGCCAGGCGTTTCACGTGAAATGCCGTACCGCCAATTCTCAAGAACGCCAAACTCACGCGTCGGCCGTCTTCCTCCGTGTAGCGAATAACATCGGCATGCAGCCGAGATAGAGCAGGGCGCCGAGGATCCAGACCAGGCCCGGGAAGGCGGATCTGGATGTGAAATAAATCTCGCTGATGGCCAAGGGCGCGATGACGGATGCAAGGCTCGTCAGGCTGCCCAGCACGCCTTGGAGGCGCCCTTGATCATCCGCGCCGACGCGCTGCGTCATCATGGACAGCAATGCCGGCTGGCCGATGCCGCCGAGGCAGAAGAGCGGAAAGAGCAGGAAGGCAACGAAACCGCGCGTGGCGAAGGCAATCGCGATATAGGCGGCGCTATCGCAGACGATCGCGATGATGAGCGCACGCCGCTCGCCCCAACGCTCGCTCAGCGGGCCGGCGACAAAGGCTTGGGCAAGCGCATGAAACAGGCCGAAGCCCGCAAGCGAAAGGCCGACCGTCGCCGTGTGCCAGGCGAACTTGTCCTGACCATAGAGCACCCAGATAGTGCCGCCTATTTCGCCAACCATGCTGAGGATGACGGACATCAAAAGCAGCGGCAGCAGTGCCGGAAATGCACCGATCCAGCGCAAAGGCGCCAGCGGATGGAAAGCGGCCGGATCCAGGCGTTCCGGCTTGACGCTGCGTGTTTCCGGCAAAACCGCGAGCGCCAGAATGAAATTCGCCATGACGAGCAGCCCCGCAGCCACGAAGGGCGCACGAACAGAAACCGTGCCGAGCACGCCACCGATCACTGGGCCGAGGATGAAGCCGATGCCGAAACAGGCGCTGAGCAACCCGAAAGCACGCGTGCGTTTCTCCTCGGGTGTGATGTCGGTGAGGCAAGCAGCCGCGACCGAAGCGTTTGCCGCCGTCAAGCCGGCAACGGCGCGTCCGAGAAACAGCCACCAGAAACCCGGCGCCCATGCCATGAAGGCGTAGTCGATCACCCCTCCCGCCAGCGAAACGAGCAGCACCGGCCTGCGCCCATAGCGATCGCTCAATGTCCCGAGGACGGGAGCGGCAAGGAACTGTAGCGCGGCATAAAGCGACAGGAAGGCACCGTATCGCCAGCCGAGGTCGGGCATATGCGCCACGCTGCGAAGAAGCTCCGGCAGTATGGGCATCACGAGGCCTGTACCGGCGGCATCCAAAACGACAACGGAAAGAATGGTCAAAAGCATCTTGTTCATAGTGCAGAATTTATCGTTGATAAGGAACTTTATCGCTGATAAATTACGGCCTGTAAGCTGTCAATTGGAGATGCGATGAAAATCGACCGGGCCCAGATCGTCGACACGGCGCTGACCATCTTGAACGACGTGGGCATCGACGGGCTGTCGACGCGGCTGATCGCGCAGCGCCTCGGCGTGCAGCAGCCGGCGCTCTACTGGCATTTCAAGGGCAAGCAGAACCTGCTGGCGGCGATGAATATGGAGATGCTGAAACGAAACCACACGCGCCGCACTCCCCTGCCCGGCGAGACCTGGCAGGATTTTCTGCGCGCCAACGCCCGCAGCTTCCGCTCTGCCTTGCTCACATGGCGCGACGGCGCGCGCGTCCACGCAGGCACGGAGGCCGATCCCTCGGATCTCGACACGATCGAGATCCAGCTCGGCTGCCTGTGCGAGGCAGGCTTCACGCCCGGTCAGGCGCTGGAGCTGCAGATCGCGATCGGTCGCTATGTGGTGGGCTGCGTTCTGGAAGAACAGGCCGATACGACAGACGCATCGACCCGTTCAGATCTCGACACCGCAGCTGAAAACCATCCGAATCTTGCCAAGGCGATCGCGCATTATCGCGCGAATGGCCACGAGGTATTTTTCGAACGGGGCCTCGATCTGTTGATCCATGGTGCCGAAACCATGAAGTAACCCGCCGACGCTGCAATGCCGGCAGGAACGATCCGCCAAGGGCACGTCATGCCTCGGCTTTGAACGTACGACCAAGATCCGGACCGGTGCCGAAATAGTGGCGGAATACATAAAGCAGCGGGCTCCATCGGCCGGTATCGATATGGTTCGTGCCCGGGATGACAATGTCCCGATGTGCGTGAACGCGGAGCACCTTCGTCTCGATGATCCAGAAATCCTCCTGCCGCTCTGCGGGCCACTCGCCGCCGGGTTCATGCGAGGCGACGACCTCGGCCTCCAGCTGGATCGGGCATTCGGCTATGCGCAACGGCCGGACAAGCTCCGACGCCTGCGGTGTAAAGCCGGATACGTCGAATTTATCAGCCTCGAAACGGTAGCCGATCTTTTCCTTGTGCGACGGGACCGGATTGCGGCCGGTGGTCGGGGCCAGCGCTTCTATTTTGGGCCAAAGATCCGGAGACGGGAAATTCAACACCAGCTGCCGCTCGCGCATGGCGTTTTCCCTCCCCTTGCTCGTGGCTGTCAGGCCGAGAACCATGCGGTCGAACAGCGCCCAGGCCGAGGACATGGGCGAGATATTCGTCGTACCATCGGGATTAAGGCTGGTAATCAGCACGACAGGCGTACCGACATAGAGCACGCTCGGCTTGATGACGATATGCTCGCCGGTACTCTCGGCGGACGTGGACGCGGCTGCGTTGATCAACATTGCAAACTCTCCTTTGAGAGCTGCAATTTAGTCCAGCTGCGCATTTCATAGTTCGGTTACGGCCGAACTATGAAATTTGGACGTCATGCCAGCCGGCGTGTAACGACGGCGCACCCTCGAAATTGCACCGTGGTTTTGCGATGTGGCCCGGTATCATCGCCGTCAAGCCGCCGCGACGATCCTGTTTCGCCCGGCTTCCTTGGCATCATAGACAGCCTTGTCGGCACGCGCCAGGATGCGCTCGTAGTCGAGCTCTTCCTTGAAGGCGGCAACCCCGATGCTGACAGTGACGGCAAGCCTGTCGCCATCGGCAAGCGGGATGGAAAGCTTCGCGATCTGCGCGCGGATTTTTTCCGCGACTTGCATGCCCATCGCTTCGTCGCACTCCACAAGCACGATCAGCATCTCTTCACCGCCATAGCGGAAGAGGAAATCCGTTTGCCGGACGCTTTCCGTCATTGCGGTGGCAACCGACCTTAGCGCCACATCGCCGACCTTATGGCCATGCGTATCGTTGATGCGCTTGAAGTGATCGATATCCAGCAGAAGTACGCAGAAGCCTGTCGCGGCAGGCGTTTTCTGCAACTGTATCTCGCGCATCAGCACTGACGGCATGAACCGGCGCGTCAGCAGCTGCGTGAGCGGGTCGCGGCCACTCTCGACCTCGATATGCGCTTCGAAGATACCATTCAGCAAGAACTTGATTGCTGACAGCTCCTCTTCGATCCTTCCCGCTCCGTCGCGGATCTGGGACCGATCCTCGAAACTCGCCCGCTCCAACGCAGGAACCAGTTCGCCATCGACCTTGTTGACGAGCTGCTTGATAAGCTCAAGCTTCGGCTCGCGTTCGAAGAGGATGTGGGCCTTGTGGTTCAGCCATAGGCCGAATTCACTCTTCCAAAGCCGAGGAAGTTCGCTGGAAGCGGCATTTTGATAGAAAGTGGCGAGAAGGCCGTGGCCCCACTCCATGAGGGCAGCCCTTTGCCGCTCCCGCTCCATCGCCAGATTCTGCCCCAGCAGATGAAGACGGTAGGCCTCGTTCACCCGCGCATTGGAGGCGACGCCCTTCTGATAGCTCTCCTCGCGAACCTCCAGCGCAATGTCAAACAGCCCGATAACGAAGGCCATCGCATCGACCAGCTGCTGCCGCGACACATCGGCCTCCGCCAGGTGCCGCAGGAACCAAAGCTTGATCTTGCGGATCGACCGCGAGACCGCGTGCGGCGGAAAGCCGATGCGCGCCATGGCTTCACCGATGCTATCCTGCTCCGAGAAGAAGATCTGGCCCGACGTCGCTCTCGGATCGACAAGCTTCTTCATCCACTCCAGGAACCGTGTGGTGAAGGCCGCCAGGTTTGCGCCTTCGCCAACCAGGGATGCAAGATCGGGATCCCCTTCCAGATAGGCTCTGTAGCGCTGCCGTAACTCGTCTTCGTGTTCGTGGACGATCGCATAGACGATCTCGTGCGTTTCCGTCGACGTCCGCTCGACAAGGCTGTTCCATTCGCGTGCGATACGTTCAGGCATTACGGTGCTTTCTCGGCTCAAAAAATCGGTCCCTGATATCGCGCCATTCGATCGATGCCCAGCCCCTGAGATCGGGCTTCGAAGGCACATTCATCCGCGAAGCCCATTCCCCTCTCGAAGTTGCAAAGGAATTGCGAAGCCGACGCGCAGCTTATTCTGCCGCCCGCCCACCACTCCTACAGTTCCATTACAGGTCGAGACGAAGCAGAGCTGAACAGATGAGATTGAGGGCTCAATAACCGATTAAGAAGAAGAGTAAACCCCTTCCGTCACATCAAAACCGAATGTCTGTATTGCCAATCTAATCGATCAAAATCTTATTTATTAGTTGAATACAGCATTCCATTGACAATTTGGCGCGAAATCAACTTGGATTACATTGTCGATGCACCAAACTCATTCATAGATTGCATTTAACCGGAATCACATCCCACGACCGCCTATCTCGCAGTAAATTCGTCACACCATTGTCACGTCGCTGTCATGCTGCGCCTCTACTCAGGCTTGTAGATTTAAGAAACACCGATTTTCCGATGACAAGTGACACGAGCCGGATCCAGGCTGCCGTTTCGGCAACAGGATTGGAACTTCATTACGACAAGACGATTGTTCTGGGCGGCATCGACCTTTCGCTCGCCAAGGGACGAACGCTTGCTTTGCTCGGGCCTTCCGGCTGTGGCAAGACCACCCTTCTGCGCCTGGTCGCTGGCCTTCTTGCCCCGACCAAAGGCAACATAGCCATTTCGGGCCAGGTGGTCGCCGATGCGGCGGCAAGGACCTTCGTACCGCCTGAGAGACGCAACCTTGGCATGGTGTTCCAAGACTACGCGCTATGGCCGCATCTGACGGTTGGCGGCAATGTCTCCTTCCCGCTTGAAATGCGCGGCGTTTCGAAAGCCGAGCGCGAGCGGCGCACCATTCGGGCACTGGAACGCGTCGGTCTGGCGGCTCTTGCCCATCGCCGACCGAGCGACCTTTCCGGCGGCCAGCAGCAGCGCGTCGCCATCGCCCGCGCGATCGTTGCCGAGCCGCAGCTCATCCTGTTCGACGAACCGCTGTCCAATCTCGATCGCGAATTGCGTGAAAGCATGGTCGGCGAGCTTGCCGAATTGATCGGCACGCTTGGGCTGACGGCAATCTACGTGACGCATGACCACAGCGAAGCCCTGACGCTCGCAGACGAAGTCGCTATCATGCGATCCGGCAGGATTGCCCAGCTTGCTTCGCCGGATATCCTGATCGAAAGCCCGGCTTCGCCTGAGGTCGCCGAGTTCCTGCGGCTTGGCAGCACGGCGCATCTGGAATGGCACGACAATGGCTGGCGGCTGGCCGGAAGCCCGCACGTTCTGTCGGGCGCAGCGCGCCCTGGACAGGAAAAGGCCAGAATCCTCATTCCGACACGCGCCATCTCGATCGGTGAGAGCACCTGGCCAAGCCTGCCGGCGACGGCCTTGCGCTCGCATTTCCGGGGTGACGGTCACCTCGTCACCGCCGCACCGCACGGCACGACGGGCGTCGAACTGCAGGTTTTGAGCCCGATCAAGATTCGGCCAGGCGAACAGATCGGTCTCTCGGTCGATGCCAACAGCATCCTGTGGTTCTAGCAGGAACATCACGAAGTCATGGAGAAAAAATTATGTTTAAACCGCTGAAAACCATTGCTATTTTTGCGCTGTCGACCACCCTTCTCGCTGGTGTCGCCCATGCCGATATCACCGTCTACACCGCAGGCCCGCAGAACCTCATCGACAAGCTTTCGGCCGGCTTTACCGCGCAGAGCGGCATCAAGGTCAATGTCTTCCAGGCAACGACCGGCAAGGTCATGGCACGCATCGAAGCCGAAGCCGCCAACCCCGTCGTCGACGTGCTGATCTCCGCATCCTGGGACACGGCAACCGATTTCGCCAAGCGCGGCTGGCTCGTCTCCTACACCAGCCCGAATGCCGAAAAGGTCCCGGCATTCCTGAAGACCGATACGGCGGTTGCGCAGGGCGTCTCGGCGCTCGGCATTGCCTGGAACACCAAGAGCGGCACGTCCCAGCCGAAGGAATGGACCGATCTCGCCAAGCCCGAGTTCAAGGATCTCGTCAATATTCCCGATCCTGCCCAGTCCGGCTCCTCCTTCGAGCTGACGGCGGCCCTTGGCGGCAAGGACGACTATAAGCTCTTCAAGGATCTCAAGGGCAACGGCGCCATCGTTGCTGGCGCCAATGCCGAGGCGCTGAACCCGGTGCTGCAGGGTGCCAAGGCCGCCGTCTTCGGCGCGGTCGACTACATAACCTTCGCCGCCAAGGCCAAGGGCGAAAGCATCGACGTCGTCTTCCCGCAGTCGGGCACCGTCATCGCGCCGCGTCCGGTCATGATCCTAAACTGGTCGAAGCATCAGGACGAGGCCAAGAAATTCGTCGACTACATGCTGTCGGATGAAGGCCAGAAGCTCGTTGCCGGCACCTTCCTGATGCCGGCCCGCTCCGACATCCCGGCTTCGCGTCCCCTCGTCAGCGATCTCAAGCTGCTCGATTACGACGTCAACGCCGTCTACGGCAAGCGCAAGGAAATCCTGAAACAGGTCGGCGATCTGTTCGGCAGCAAGTAAGGCTTTATACGATGAAGACGAAGGGAACAGGCGCTCCGATGCCGGCAGCGTGGCTCGCAGGCCTTGGGCTGATCATCATCGTCGCCTTTCCTCTCGCCGCCGTCGTGCTGCAGGCCATCTTTCCCTCGCTGGGGCAAGGTTCGTTTGCAGCACCCTTTTCAGCCATCGGCAAGACACTGGCCGATGAAGCGCTTCTCGGCATGACCGCGAACACGGTCATTCTCGGTTGTGCCGTCGTTTTAGCCTCGGCCCTTGTCGCCGTTCCCCTCGGCGTGTTGCGCGCGCTTTACCGCATTCCCTTCGCGCCGCTGTGGGATGTGCTTCTGCTCACCCCCTTCATGATCCCGCCCTATATCGCCACGCTCGGCTGGATCATGACGCTGCAACCACGCGGCTATCTGGAGCAGCTTGCGGGTTTCAATCTCGCCTCAACCCTCTTCTCGCTGACGGGCATGACCGTGGTCATGACCTTCAACACCTTTCCGGTCGTCTATTTCGCCGTTTCGCGTACGGTAGAGGCCGTCGGCGCCCGCTATGCCGATGTCGGTCGCGTCTTCGGTGCCTCGCCGGCACGCGCCTTCTGGCGCATCACGCTGCCGCTATCCGCCCCCGGCCTTGCCGCCAGCCTGCTGCTCGTCTTCGCCGCTGCGATCGAGGAATACGGCACGCCGGCAGCGCTCGGCCGCCGCGCGGGCTTCCAGGTTCTCGTCACCGGCATCGACACCCGCATCGGCGACTGGCCGATCGACCTGCCCGGCGCCGCCATCCTGTCGCTGACCCTCGTCATCATCTCGCTGATCGCATTCCTCATCCAGCGCAGGATCTTGTCGCGACGCTCCTACCAAACGGTGAGCGGCAAGCCGCAGAACAAGGACAAGCGGCCGCTCGGCGCAATGACGGCACCGGTTCTGCTGGCCTTCGGCATCGTCTCATTCCTTGCAACCGGCGTGCCCATGCTATCGATCCTCGCCACGGCGCTGTCGAAGACGATCTCGCGCGGCCTCGTCGTCACCAATCTCGGTCTCGACAATTTCGCAGCCGTCTTCGGCAACAGCGCCGGCGCACTCGGCGCGCTCGGCAACAGCCTGGCGCTCGGCATCGGCACCGCCGTCGTGACAGGCCTAATCGGCGTCACATCGGCCTACGCCGTCGTCAAGACGAAGATGCGCGGCCGCCTGCTGATCGACATCATGACCGTGCTGCCCAATGCCCTGCCCGGCATCGTCGTCGCCGTTGGCCTGATCCTCGTCTGGAACATGCCCGGCCTGCCCTTTACGCCCTATAATACCGCCATCATCTTGCTGCTCGCCTATTGCTGCATTCTCCTGCCGCAGACGGCACGCTATTCCTCGGCTGCTTTCCAGCAGATCGGCGACAATCTCGAGGCCGCCGCCCGCGTTGCCGGCGCCGGCACGCTGACGGTCTTCCGCCGCATTCTGCTGCCCTTGGTGCTGCCGAGCCTCGCATCCGCCATGCTCCTTGTCTTCGCGCTAGCATCGCGCGAGCTCGTCGCCTCGATCGTGCTGGCGCCTGTCGGCATGCAGACCATCGCCACCTTCATCTGGCGGCAGTTCGAGCAGGGTTCCATCGGCCTCGGCATGGCCATGGCCTTCGTGACGATCATCATCACCACACTCATTCCGCTCGCTTTCCTCGCGCTTCTGCGCCGCAGCGGTCTCGTTGCCGAGTAGCGAATCCAATTCTCATTTGCCGGCTAATGGTCGACACCCCCCTTTCCGACACGCCCGATCGAGCCATCGCTCGAATGAACCCTGTCGGAAAATTGATATTTCTGCGCTAAGAGCGGTACATGTTTACGCTCACGACCGCCAGCAGCCATTCCCAGGAGATCAAACGCAGCCGCTTTCTCGCGATAGCCGGCCCCGTGGCGGATGAGCAGGCCGCGAAGGATTTCATTGCCGAACATTCGGCTGCCGATGCCAACCACAATTGCTGGGCATGGCGGATGGGTCAGAACTATCGGTTCAACGATGACGGAGAGCCGAGCGGCACGGCGGGCAAGCCCATTCTGCAGGCGATCGACGGGCAGGAGCTGGACTGCGTGGTCGTCGTGGTCACCCGCTGGTTCGGCGGCGTCCTGCTCGGCAGCGGTGGGCTGATCAGAGCCTATGGCGGCACCGCCGCCCTCTCTCTTCAGGCTGCGGAGAAGATCAAAATCGTGCCCATGACCTCCATCGGCATAGAGGCGCAGTTCTCCGATCTCGCCCTGCTGAAGGCCCGCATCGCCGCATCGCCGGATGCCAGCATAACCGCGGAACAATTCATCGCCACCGGCGCCGTGCTGACCCTAAGCCTCCCCTCGGCAAATGCCGACAACATCGTGCGGATGATAACTGACATCACAAGCGGCCGCGCGATCATCAGCCGGGACAGCTAGAATATTGACATTCCCAGTCTTTGTGACACCGTCTCTCATGGTTGCTGACTACCGTTTTGAGGCAAAATGACAAAGCGATCGCAAGCAGTTATCACCACCGCCGAGGAACGCCCGCGCGACGGCTGGAACGATCCCGTCCACGGTGCCATCTCCTGGCACACGCTCCTAAGCAGCGACATCACCCCCACCGACAGCATGAGCGCCGGCATCGCTGAACTTTCCCCCGGCGGCGAACTGAAGCCGCATCGGCACGACCCGTCGGAAATCTATTTCATCTTCGAGGGAACCGGCATCGTCCGGATCGACGGTCAGGAAACCACGGTCAAATCAGGCACGACGGTCTTCATCCCCGGCAACGCCGAACACGGCATCCGCAACGAATCATCCGCCAACCTGAAATTCTTCTACGTCTTCCCGACAGGATCATTTGCGGACGTGGTCTATCGCTTTCCCGAAAATTAAGCGCTTCGGCCGCTTCCAGCCGGAAACGGTTTGGTAATTCAGACAATAAAGGCCTAAAGAATGGCGGAGAGGGTGGGATTTGAACCCACGATACCCTTGCAGGTATGCCGCATTTCGAGTGCGGTGCATTCGACCACTCTGCCACCTCTCCGGTTATGCTGGTCGGCGCGTGTCTCAGCGCGGGCTGTCTCATAGCGACAGTCGGAGAGGATGGCAAGGGCGAATGTGAAAGCTTTTCATCCTTTCGCCTTGACAGATCAGGGACGCTTATATATCCGTGCGGCGCAATAGGTGTGGATAAGTCCGCGCCTTGCCCGCCCTGCTTCCCGCAGGGCTTCACCGGCAGATATTTTTTGAAGGCATAAGCTTTCAGGATCCCTGCTAAATTTCGACTGATAAAAAGACGGCCACTCGCCCTTATGGCGAGAGAGCCGGAACGAACATGAAAGGATAAAAAATGTTCGCAGTCATCAAGACCGGCGGTAAGCAGTACCGAGTGGCAGCAAACGACTTGCTGACCATCGAGAAGCTCGAAGTCACCGCCGGCGGCACCGTAGAATTCACCGAAGTCCTCGTTATCGGCGAAGGCGCCGACGCTGCGATTGGTGCTC
>NZ_JAELTU010000089.1 GCF_016429015.1 Rhizobium sp. ASV20 | reverse complement strand
GCAAGCTTTCCAATATGCACGGGCTGGCGATTGCCGCCGAAATGCTCGGCAAGGATATTCCGCAGGTCGGTCTTACCACCTTCCGTGCGCCCTATACGCCCGTTACTTACGGCACGCTGATCAGCCATTCGCGCGGTTCGCTTTTCGATCCCGCTCGCAAGACGCCGATGCATGCCTGGGAAGAGGCGCATGGGGCGATCTTCGAGGATGTCGGCAATTGGAAGCGCGCCTGGTTCTATCCGCGCGCCGGCGAGACCATGCATCAGGCCGTCAACCGCGAGTGCCGCACGGCGCGCGAGGTGGCCGGCGTGTTCGATGCCTCGACGCTCGGCAAGATCGAAGTGGTCGGTCCTGACGCGGCCGAGTTCCTGAACCTGCTCTATACCAATGCCTGGGATACGCTGAAGCCTGGCCGCTGCCGCTACGGCATCATGACCCGCGAGGATGGCTTCGTTTACGACGACGGCGTCGTCGGGCGTCTGGCTGACGATCGCTTCCATGTGACCACCACGACCGGCGGTGCGCCGCGCGTGCTGCATCATATGGAAGACTATCTGCAGACCGAATTCCCGCATCTGAAGGTGTGGCTGACCTCGACCACGGAACAGTGGGCTGTCATCGCCGTGCAGGGGCCGAAGGCGCGCGAGATCATCGAGCCGCTCGTCGAGGGCCAGGATCTGTCCAACGAGGCCTTCCCGCATATGAGCGTGGCCGAGTGCAAGGTTTGCGGCGTGCCGGCGCGGCTGTTCCGCGTCTCCTTCACCGGCGAAGTCGGCTACGAAATCAACGTGCCGGCTGATTACGGCCAGTCCGTGTTGGAAGCCATCTGGGCGCGCGCCGAGCCGCTGGGCGCTTGCGCCTACGGCACCGAGACCATGCACGTGCTGCGCGCCGAGAAGGGCTACATCATCGTCGGCCAGGATACCGATGGTACGGTTACGCCCGATGACGCCGGTCTTGCCTGGGCCGTCTCCAAGAAGAAGACCGATTTCGTCGGTATTCGCGGACTGAAGCGGCCGGATCTCGTCAAGGAAGGGCGCAAGCAGCTCGTCGGTCTCGTCACCCGCGATCCGAAGGTCGTGCTGGAGGAGGGCGCGCAGATCGTCGCCGATCCGAATGAGCCGAAGCCGATGACCATGCTTGGCCACGTTACCTCGGCCTATTGGTCCGAAAATCTCGGCCGCTCCATCGCTTTTGCGCTGGTTGCCGGCGGTCGCGAGCGCATGGGCAAGACGCTCTTTGTGCCGATGCCCGACAAGACGATATCAGTCGAGGTGACGGATCTGGTGTTCTTTGACAAGGAAGGAGGCCGGATCAATGGCTGATCTCGCTACCCGCAAATTGCCGCTTTCCGGCCGTCACGGCGGCTCGGCCACCGTTCGGCTGACGCCCGCGGCCCCCGCAAACCGTATTTCGCTGCGTGCGCCGGCCGATTCCGTTGGCGGTCTTTCGCATGCGCTTGGCCTGCAGGTGCCGACCCGGCCGAAGACCTCGGCCAGCAATAACGGTCGCCATGCCCTGTGGCTCGGCCCGGACGAATGGCTTGTCATCGATGAGAATGGTGCCGATCTGGTCGGCGCAGCAGCATCGTCCGGTGTTTTGCACTCGGCGGCCGATGTCTCTCACCGCAACACGGCCGTCATCGTTTCCGGCCCCGGTGCTGAAGCGACGCTTGCCGGCGGTTGCCCGCAGGATGTGTCGCTGGGCGCATTTCCCGTCGGCGCTTGCTCGCGCACGCTGCTCGGCAAGGCAGAAGTGGTGATCTTGCGGCTCGACGACCAGACGTTCCGCGTCGAAGTCTGGCGCTCCTTCTCCGATTATGCCTTTGGTCTTCTGAGTGAATCTGCAGAGGATGCGGGACTGTAGGTCCCGCATTCGCTCAGATTAAACCTCGTTCGGCCGATCCTTCGGGTCGAACTGCGATATGGTCGCCCATGTCGCAGTCAGCGCTGGCTTGCGCTCGTTTTCGATTTCGACGGTCACATCATAGGTCAGCATGAGCATGTTGGCGCCGCGCAGCCGCGTTTCTGCGAGCTGGAAGCGGCCGCGCACCCGCGCGCCGCATTTGACCGGCGACATGAAGCGGATCTTTTCGAAGCCGTAGTTGATACCCAAGGTCTGCTCGCGGATTTTCGGCAGGCCGCTGTAGTTCATCGCCGAGAGCAGC
This sequence comes from Rhizobium sp. ASV20, assembly GCF_016429015.1. GTDB lineage: Bacteria > Pseudomonadota > Alphaproteobacteria > Rhizobiales > Rhizobiaceae > Rhizobium. Next base: position 27,341 of record NZ_JAELTU010000089.1, on the reverse strand, counting down.
GAGAGCGTCAGGAAGCCGTGGGCGATGGTGCCGCCATAGGGCGTTTCCGCCTTGGCGCGCTCAGGATCGACATGGATGAACTGATGATCGAGTGTGGCGTCGGCAAAGGTGTCGATCATCGTCTGATCCACAACGATCCAATCGGAAACGCCGATCTCCGTCCCCGCAAGTTTCATGATCTCTGCAAGCGATATATCGCCGGGCATTCCAACCTCGTCCGTTCAAGTGGCCGCTGACCCTTTCTGGCGAATCGGAACGGAAAGTGCAACGAAGATCAGGATTCGACGAAGAAACGGACCGAGCGACCGGGAATGGCGATGTGCTCTCCGGCAAGCGTTTCGCCGGATGCCGTCAGCAACGACCAGCCGCCTCTTTCCGAGGCCGGCAGCTTGGCATCGAGGTCTTCCATCGCGCGGTTGAATAGCATGGCAAGTCGCGTCGATCGGCCATTGGAGCGATCCTCTGTGCGGACCGCCATGCCGAGCATGCCAGCATTCGGCGCTTCCCAATCCGGCACTGACATCGGCTCGCCAGTCGCCGAGAACCACAGCACGTCACCATCGCCCCTGAAGAAGTCCATATCGGCAAAGGCCGAGAAGCGGCGGCGCAGGCTGGCGAGCCAGGCGGTATGGCCGATCAGTTCCTCGTCAAGCGCCGCCCAGTCCATCCAGGTGATGGCGTTGTCCTGGCAATAGGCGTTGTTGTTGCCTTGCTGGCTGCGTCCACCCTCATCGCCTGCCGTCAGCATGATCGTGCCGCGTGTGGCAAACAGCGTGGAAAGCATGGCTTCGATATCGGTGCGGCGTCTGTTCTGGATCGACTGATCGTCCGTCTTGCCCTCGACACCATTGTTCCAGGAATAATTCTCGTTGTGGCCGTCGCGATTGTTCTCGCCATTGGCCTCATTGTGCTTGTTCTCGTAGGAAACGAGATCCATCAGGGTAAAGCCGTCATGGGCTGCGAGGAAGTTGACGCTGCGCGTCTGTGTGCGGCCGTCGCGGCCGAAGATGGAAGAGGAGCCGGCAAGAATCGTCGCGAGATCGCCGATCCGGCAGTCGCCGCGCCAGAAGCGGCGCAGGTCGTCGCGGGCACGATCATTCCATTCGAGGAAGGGCGCAGGGAAATTTCCGAGCTGATAGCCACCGGGACCGATATCCCAAGGCTCGGCTATCAGGACGCGCTCCCGGAGCACCTCGTCCGCCAGCATGTTACGCAGCGTCGTGCCGTCAGGATCAAACCCGTTGCCGCCACGCCCGATCACCGTGGCAAGATCGAAACGGAAGCCGTCGATGCCGGCATGCTGGACGAAGTGGCGCAGGCTGTCGATGATCAATCTGCGCGTCGCTGGCTGGTCGCAGGCAACGGTGTTGCCGGTGCCGGTATCGTTGACCAACGTGCCGGGCCGATCCGGCAAGCTGCGGAAGTAGCTGGGGTTATCGAGGCCGCGCAGCGAGAGCGTCGGGCCGTGGCGATCGCTTTCGCCGGTATGATTGAAGACGAGATCGAGGATGACCGCGATGCCTTCGGCGTGAAGAGCGGCGACGGTCTCGCGCAATTCTTTCACGCCACCGGGAACAAGACGCGGATCGAGTGCCATGAAGCCGACCGGATTGTAGCCCCAGCCGTTGGTGAGGCCGAGCGGCGGCAGGTGCCGTTCGTCGATCCAGGCGGTGATCGGCATCAACTCCACCGCATCCACCTGCAGGCGCTTGAGGTGGGCGATCACGGAGGGATGGGCGAGGGCGGCGATGGTGCCGCGCTGCTTTACCGGCACATCCGGATGCAGCATGGTGAAGGGCTTGACGGCGATCTCATAGATCAGGCCGCCCGGCTGGAACAGCGGCTTGGCCGGGGCAACGGCTACATCACGCGTGACGATCGCCTTCGGCATCAGATCCTGGGTGTCTTCACCGACAATACCGAGGCGCGGATCATATTGAAATGGCCGGTCCAATTCCCTGGCATAGGGGTCGATCAGCAGTTTGGACGGGTCGAACCACAGACCTTGATCGGGATCGTATGTGCCGTGAGCGCGCAAGCCATAGCGCATCCCATGTTTGGCGCCCTTGACGAACAGGCGATGGTCCTCGCCATCCCGGGTGAATGGCAGGCGTAGAATCTCCTTCTTGCCCTCCGCATCGAACACGCAAAGTTCGATGCGTTCGGCGCACTTGGAGACGACGCCAAACTCGACGCCGGCGTCGGTGAGGGTAGCGCCAAGGGAGCGTATTGTCTGATCTGACATGTCTCGAGGGCTTTCCGGATCGCTAGAGGCAGTTCGCTCTCCCTGCCAGCAAGGAGAGGGCTAGGCTTGAGAGGCGGAAACTTTGGTGCGGCGAATTTCCAGAAAATCCCCAGGCTGATTGCTGCCGCACTGCACTCGGGCGCAGCCCGGCACCTTCTCCCCGCATATGCAGGGAGAAGTGTTTAGATCATCGGTTTAGGTAATAACCGTCGGCGCGTCGCGGCCGGTATGGCCCTTGATATCGGCAATCGCCTGCGCAGCGGCGATGAGGTCGGCCAGCGCTTCCTGCGTCTCGATATTGTGGCGGGTCGAATCCGGTTCGTAGCGCTCGATATAGACGCGCAACGTTGCGCCCGTCGTGCCGGTGCCCGAGAGGCGGAACACTACGCGGGAGCCGCCCTCGAACAGGATGCGGATGCCCTGATGCTGGCTAACGGACTTGTCGACCGGATCGTGATAGGCAAAATCGTCGGCCGCTGAAACCGTGAGATCGCCGTATTTGGTGCCGGCGAGGGTAGGCAGCTTTTCGCGCAAAGCCGTGATCAGGCCGTTTGCGGCATCGGTGTCCACGCCCTCGTAATCGTGGCGGGAATAATAATTGCGGCCGTAGGTGGCCCAATGCTGCGTCACGATATCGATGACGCTTTCACCGCGCACGGCCAGAATGTTCAGCCAGAGCAATACCGCCCATACGCCATCCTTCTCGCGAACGTGGTTCGAGCCGGTGCCGGAGCTTTCCTCGCCGCAGATCGTCGCCATGCCGGCGTCGAGCAGGTTGCCGAAGAACTTCCAGCCGGTCGGCGTTTCGTAGATGCCGACGCCGCGTTTTTCGGCAACGCGGTCGGCAGCACCGCTGGTCGGCATGGAGCGGGCAATGCCGGCAATGCCGTGTGAATAGCCGGGCGCGAGATTGGCGTTGGCAGCCAGGATCGCCAGGCTGTCGGACGGCGTGACGTAGATGCCTTTGCCGATGATGAGGTTGCGGTCGCCGTCACCATCCGATGCCGCGCCGAAATCGGGCGCGTCGTCGCTCATCATCTCATCGTAGAGCTCCTTGCAGTGGACAAGGTTCGGATCTGGATGATGGCCGCCGAAATCGGGCAGCGGCAGGAAGTTGCGTACCGAGCCATCAGGCGCGCCGAGGCGGATCTCGAAGATTTCCTTGGCGTAGGGGCCGGTCACGGCACTCATCGCGTCGAAGCAGACGCGGAAGCCGAGACTGATGAGATTGCGGATCGCGCCGAAATCGAACAATTCCTCCATCAGAGCCGCATAATCTTCAACCGGATCGATGACCGAAACGATCATGCCGCCGACATCTTCGCGGGCGATGCGATCGAGGTTGATATCCGGGAAATCAGCGATCTTATAGCTGTCGATAACCTTGGTGCGCTCGAAAATAGCGTCGGTAATCTTCTCGGGCGCGGGGCCACCATTGCCGATATTGTACTTGATGCCGAAATCTTCGGTCGGACCGCCGGGATTGTGGCTGGCCGACAGGATGATACCGCCGAAGGCCTTGTATTTGCGGATGATATTCGAGGCTGCGGGCGTCGAGAGGATGCCGCCCTTGCCGACCATCACCTTGCCGAAGCCGTTTGCGGCGGCCATCTTGATGGCCTTCTGGATGACTTCGCGATTGTAGTAGCGACCGTCGCCGCCGATGACCAGGGTCTTGCCCTGATAGCCCTCGAGCGAATCGAAAATCGACTGGATGAAGTTTTCCGCGTAATTCGGCTGCTGGAATTCGGGAACCTTCTTTCGCAGGCCGGAGGTGCCGGGCTTCTGATCCGTATAGGGTGTGGTGGAAACGGTTTTAATCATCGGGTTAAGCGCCTCTCGAGACTAGACTGGAGTAGAGAGCGGCATAGCGTTCTGCGCTCCTGCCCCAGGATACGTCGGATTTCATGCCCTGCTTTTGCATCTGCGTCCAGACCTTTCGGTCTTGAAAAAGGTGCATGGCACGGCGCATGGCTTGCAGCAGTCCTTCGGCGGTGACGGGCGAAAACTGGATGCCGGTCGCGACTTTCGCCTGCAGAGCGGCATGATTGGCGTCGATAACGGTATCGTTAAGGCCGCCCGTCCGTGCGACGATCGGCAGACAGCCATAACGTAAGCCATAAAGCTGCGTGAGGCCACAGGGTTCGAAGCGCGAGGGGATGATGATCGCGTCGCAACCGGCCTGAAGCAAGTGCGACATGGGTTCGTTATAACCGGCGGAAACGCCGACGCGTCCGCGATAACGGCCGGCCGCGGCAAATAGCGCGCCTTCCAGCGCCGCGTCGCCAGCACCGAGGATTGCAAGCTTGCCGCCCATCTGAACGATCTCGCCGGCGATGCTTGCGAGGAGGTCCATGCCCTTCTGCCAGGTCAGGCGGCTAACGACGCAGAAAACCGGGCCATCGTCGTCATCAAGGCCGAAATGTTCGACCACGCGCCTGCGGTTCGCTGCGCGATCCTTCAGCGTCGTTGCGCTGTAAGTCTGCGCGATCATGGTGTCGGTTGCCGGATTCCAGACGTCGTCGTCGATGCCGTTGACGATGCCGTGCAAGCTGTTCGCCCTGCTGGCGATGACGCCTTCGAGGCCCATGCCAAATTGCGGCGTCAGAATTTCTTCCGCATAGGACGGGCTGACGGTCGTCAGGGCATGGGCCGTCTGCAGGCCGCCCTTCAGAAAGCCGACGTCGCCATAATATTCGACGCCTTCTACCGAAAAGGCGTGAGCCGGCAAGCGCAGGCCGGGGAAGATGTCGGAGCCGAACTGGCCCTGAAACGCGATGTTGTGGATGGTAAGTACGCTCGGCAGCTCCGGCGTCGGATAGTAGCGCATGTAGACCGGCACCAAGGCTGACTGCCAATCATGCGCATGCACCAGATCCGGCCGCCAACCCGGCAGAAGACCTGCTGCTATTTCCGCACCGGCCAGCGACAGAGCGGCGAAACGCCGCCAATTGTCGGGGTAGTCCTTGCCAGTGGCGTCGACATAGGGGCCGCCGGTGCGGTTGTAATAGGCCGGCGCATCCAGCACCAGGAAGGAAATGCCGGCATGCTCGACTTCCAGCACGGTCGCCTTTTCGCCGAGCAAGTCGGCGAATTCGAGGCGGGCGACCGGATTGCGAATGACCTTCAAGACGGCGGGATAGCCCGGGATCAGGGTCTTTGTGTCGATGCCAAAAGGCTTTAATGCGATTGGCAGGGCGCCGGCCACATCAGCCAAGCCCCCTGTCTTGATCAAGGGGAAGACTTCGGACGATACCGAGAGAACCTTCATAAGTTACAAATCCAGCTTGTCGATCATCGTTTGGGTGATCAGGCAGATGCCGCTTTCCGTGCGGCGCCAGCGCTTGGCATCCAGCTCCGGGTCCTCCCCGACGATCAGGCCTTCCGGAATGGTGACGCCATGGTCAATGACAACATTCTTGAGCTGTGCGCGGCGACCGACCTTCACGCCCGGCAGCACCACCGCTCCCTCCAGCTTGGAGTAGGAATTGGCACGCACGCCGGTGAACAACAGGCTGTTATAGAGGCTCGCGCCGGAGATGATGCAGTCACCGGCAACGACCGAGGAGACGGCCGAACCGCGGCGATCTTCGTCGTCATGGACGAATTTGGCCGGCGGGCTGATTTCCGCATAGGTCCAGATCGGCCAGGACTTGTCGTAGATGTCGAGCTCCGGCACCACGGCCGTCAGATCGATATTCGCCTGCCAGTAGGCATCGATCGTACCGACGTCACGCCAGTAGGCCTCGCGCTCGAAATCCGAGCGGACGCAAGACTGCGTGAAGCGGTGCGCGACGGCTTTGCCGTTCTTGACGATGTAGGGAATGATGTCCTTGCCGAAGTCGCGGCTGGAATTCGGGTCGGCAGCATCGCGCTTCAGGCATTCGATCAGGAATTTCGTGTGAAAGACATAGATGCCCATCGAGGCCAGCGCGAAATCCGGATTGCCGGGAATGCCCGGCGGATCGGCAGGCTTTTCGACGAAATCGATGATCTCGTCCTTCTCGTTGACATGCATGACGCCGAAGCCAACTGCTTCCATGCGGGGCACTTCAAGGCAGCCGATGGTGACCTGGGCGCCAGAATCGACGTGCTGCTGCAGCATCCATTCATAGTCCATCTTGTAAATATGGTCGCCGGCCAGGATGACCATGTATTCCGGGCCGTAGGGCTCGATGATGTCGATGTTCTGGTAGACGGCGTCGGCCGTGCCTTCATACCATTGCGTTTCCGACACACGCTGCGACGCCGGCAGGATATCGAAGCTCTCGTTTCTCTCGGGGCGGAAGAAGTTCCAGCCGCGCTGCATGTGGCGGATCAGTGAGTGCGCCTTGTATTGGGTGGCGACGCCGATGCGGCGGATACCGGAGTTGAGCGCGTTGGAAAGGGCGAAATCGATGATGCGGGTCTTGCCGCCGAAGTAGACGGCCGGTTTGGCGCGGCGATCGGTCAATTCCTTCAATCGACTGCCTCGGCCCCCGGCAAGAACGTAGGCCATGGCGTCGCGTGCCAGCGGCTGGAAACGTTTTTCTACCATTTTATTCCTCCCTGTCCGTAGTGATCTCAAAATTCCGGTTCGAGCATGATGGTCGCCAGCGGTGGTAGCGTTATCGTCGCCTGTATGCCGCCGCCGGCACTTACGGCCTGCACACGCCCGCCATTGCCCTTGCCGCTGCCGCCATAAATGTCGGCATCGGTATTCAGCACCTCGCGCCACCGCCCCTCAGCTGGCAAGCGCAACGTGTAATTCTCACGGTAGACTGGCGTAAAATTGGTGATGACCGCAACCGGTTTTTCGCCCGGCGCCTTGCGCAACCAGGCGAAGACCGAATTCTCGAAATCATCGACGACAAGCCATTCGAAGCCTTCGCCTTCACAGTCGCGGGCATGTAGTGCCGGCTTGCTGCGATAGGTGAAGTTGAGATCGCGAACCAGGCGCCGCATACCCTCATGCATACGGTATTGCAGCAAATTCCAGTCCAGCGCGCGTTCTTCGCTCCACTCGCTCCATTGAGCGAATTCCTGACCCATGAACAGCAGCTTCTTGCCGGGATAGCCCCACATGAAGGCATAATAGGCGCGCAGATTGGCGAATTTCTGCCAGTCGTCGCCGGCCATCTTGGCGATCAGCGATCCCTTGCCGTGCACCACTTCGTCATGAGAGAGCGGCAGGACGAAATTTTCCGAGAAAGCGTAGATCAGGCCGAAGGTCAGCTCGTTGTGGTGATACTTGCGGTGCACGGCCTCGCGGGAGAGGTAGCTCAGCGTGTCGTGCATGAAGCCCATGTTCCACTTGAAGCCGAAGCCGAGGCCGCCTTCGTGGACTGGCTGCGAGACTTTTGGCCAGGAGGTGGATTCCTCGGCGATAGTCATGACACCCGGATGGGCGCCATAGACTCTCGCATTCATCGACTGCAGGAAGCGGACGGCTTCGAGGTTCTCGTTACCGCCGTATTCGTTGGGGATCCATTCGCCATGCTTGCGCGAGTAATCAAGGTAGAGCATCGAGGCGACTGCATCAACGCGCAAACCGTCCAAGTGGTATTTTTCTGCCCAGAAGAGAGCGTTGTTCTCAAGATAGGAGAGAACCTCGGTACGGCCGAAATTATAGATCGCCGTATTCCAATCGGGATGGAAACCCTTGCGCGGGTCCTCGTGCTCGTAAAGCGCGGTGCCGTCGAACCAGCGCAGGCCGTGCTCGTCGGTCGGGAAATGGGCGGGCACCCAATCGAGAATGACGCCGATGCCGACCTTGTGGCAGCCGTTGACGAAACGCGCGAAACCGTCCGGCTCGCCGAAGCGGGCGGTCGGGGCATAGAGGCCGGTCGTCTGATAGCCCCAGGATGGATCGTAGGGATGCTCGGTGATCGGCAGGAACTCGATATGGGTGAAGCCCATATCGACGCAATAAGGGATCAGGCGTGAGGCAAGCTCGTCCCAGGAGAGCATGGAGCCGTCATCGCGGCGCTGCCAGGAGCCCGCATGCACCTCGTAGATGCTGATGGGCTGGCGGCGCTGGTCGACGCTTGCCCAATGCTCGCGGTGCGCCGCATCTTCCCAGACCTGGCTGAGCTCATTGGCGGTGACCGAAGCGGTCTTCGGGCGCAATTCGCTCCGACGGGCGAAGGGATCGGCCTTCAGCGGCAGCAGCACGCCATCCTGCCCGCGGATCTCGAACTTATAGGCGACGCCCGCCGGTACATCCGGGGCGAAGATTTCCCAGATGCCGCTATCGGACCGGAAGCGCATGACGTGCCGGCGACCGTCCCAGTTGTTGAAATCGCCGACGACGGAAACGCGCTGGGCATTCGGCGCCCATACTGCGAAATGAAAGCCCTGGACGCCCTCGTGCTTTATGGGATGAGCGCCCATCTTGTCGAAGAGGCGCAAATGCGTGCCCTGGCGGGCAAAGTAGTCGTCCATCGGACCGAGGACCGGGCCGAAGCTATAGGGGTCGGTGACCGCCCATTCGGCATCGGCGCGCCGGGCGCGATAGCGTACCGGTTGTTGTTTGGAGAGTTTTACCTCTCCGGCAAAGAAACCCGCAGGATCGAGGCAATCGAGTTCGCCGATGATAGTGCCATCGAGCGCCGTGGCGGTAACTGCCTCGGCGCCGAGAATGAAACAGCGGGCCACAAATCCATCGTCGACCCTGTGGACACCGAGGACGGCGAATGGATTGGAATGGGTGCCTGCGAGGATTGCAGCAATATCGTCTGCCGAAATGTCCCTCAAGCCTGTGCCGTCAGCGGGTCTCTTCGGCTTTTTCATCCAGCTCTCCAGATTTCCTTGGCATATTGACGGATCGTCCGGTCGGAGGAGAACCAGCCCATGCGCGCGGTATTGTTGATCGTCTTCGCGTACCACTCCGACGGATTGGCCCAAAGGATGTCGACCTCGCGTTGTGCCGAGGCGTAGGCATCGAAATCAGCGGCGACCATGAACCAGTCGTGGCTATAGATGCCTTCGATCAGGCCGGCATAACGACTGCGATCGTCCGGCGAGAAGACGCCGGAAGCGATAGCCGCAAGCGCCTGAGCGAGTTCGCGCGAGCGCTCGATGACGGCGCGGGGATCGTGGCCGTCGCTGCGCAGGCTGGCGACTTCGTCGGCTTTCAGTCCGAAGATGATGATGTTGTCTTCGCCGACATTGTCACGCATTTCGACATTGGCGCCGTCAAGAGTGCCGATAGTCAGCGCGCCGTTGAGGCCGAACTTCATGTTGCCGGTGCCGGACGCTTCCATGCCGGCAGTCGAAATCTGCTCGGAAAGGTCAGCGGCCGGGACCATGACTTCGGCGAGAGAGACGTTGTAGTTCGGCACGAAAACGACCTTCAGCAGGCCGCGCACCGACGGGTCGTTGTTGATGACGCGGGCGACGTCGTTGATCAGCTTGATGATGAGCTTGGCGTTATGATAGCTCGGCGCCGCCTTGCCGGCAAAGAGCTTGACGCGCGGCTGCCAATCCAGCTCCGGATGCGAGCGGATCTGGTCGTAAAGCGCCACCGTCTCGATGATATTGAGAAGCTGGCGCTTGTATTCGTGGATGCGTTTGATCTGAATGTCGAACATCGCACTCGGATCGAGCTTAATTCCCATGCGGCTGGCGACGAGATTGGCGAGCTGTACCTTGTTGGCGCGCTTGACGGCGGCAAACTTCTCCTGGAACGCGCCGTCATGGGCGAACTGATCGAGCGGCTTCAGCTTTTCGGCATCGTCGAGGAAAGCATCGCCGATCGTCTCGCGGATGAGGTTCGTCAGGCCGGGGTTGCACTGCATCAGCCAGCGACGCGGCGTGATGCCGTTGGTCTTGTTGTTGATGCGATCCGGATAGAGTTTGTGCAGGTCGGCAAAGACCGTGACCTTCATCAGATCGGTGTGCAATGCCGAAACGCCGTTGATGGAATGCGAACCGACGAAGGCGAGATTGCCCATGCGCACGCGGCGATCGCCGTTTTCGTCGATCAGCGAGATCGAGCGGATCTCCGCGTCGTTGAAATTGCGGACCTTGCGGGCCTCGACGAGGATCTTTGCGTTGATGGCGTAGACCAGTTGCATGTGGCGCGGCAAGAGCCGTTCGAACAGCGGCACAGGCCAGCTTTCGAGAGCCTCCGGCAGCAGCGTATGGTTGGTGTAGCCGAATGTTTCGCGGGTGATGTCCCAGGCCTTATCGAAAACGAGGCCGTGAACATCGACCAGCAGGCGCATCATTTCCGCGACGGATACGGCGGGATGCGTGTCGTTCAGCTGGATCGCGACCTTGTCCGCCAGATTGGTCAGGTCGTCGTATTGCTGCAGGTGACGGCGCAGAATGTCTTGCAGCGAGGCCGAGGAGAAGAAGAATTCCTGACGCAGGCGCAGTTCCTGGCCTGCGGGCGTGGCATCGGCCGGATAGAGGACGCGCGTCAGGCTCTCGGCCTTGTTGCTTTCTCTGAGCGCACCGATGTGGTCGCCGGCGTTAAAGGCATCCAGCAGGATCGGGTCTATCGGCTGTGCCGACCAGAGACGCAGCGTATTGACGCGCTTCGCCCGCCAGCCGACGACGGGCGTATCGAATGCGGTAGCGATAACGCGCTCGGCGGGTTTCCACACATAGCGGGGCTGATCGTCATGGCCGCCAACTGTCTCGACGCCACCGCCGAAGCCAATTTCATAAGAGCTTTCCTGGCGCTCGAATTCCCAGGGATTCCCGTGGGCGAGCCAGGTTTCCGGCAATTCCACCTGCCAGCCATCGGCCATCTGCTGACGGAACAGGCCATGGACGTAGCGAATGCCGTAGCCATAGGCCGGCACGTCGACGGTCGCCATGGATTCCATGAAGCAGGCGGCTAGCCGGCCAAGACCGCCATTGCCGAGCGCGGCGTCGGGCTCCAGGCCGGCGATGACGCGGATGTCGACGCCAAGCGAGGACAGCGCATCGGTGATCTCTTCCATCAAGCCGAGATTTGAGACCGCGTCGCGCATGAGGCGTCCGATCAGAAACTCAAGCGATAGGTAGTATACCCGCTTGGCGCCAGTCTCGTAGACACGGCGGGTCGATTCCATCCATTTGTCGATGACGCGGTCGCGCACAACGAGGATCGTTGCCGTCAACCAGTCGTGCGGCTTGGCCACTTTCGCATCCTTGCCGATGCGATAGGTCAGGCGTTCGATGATTTCTTCCGCAAGGATTTCGGGGCGGGAACTGCGCGGGGCGGGGACGGGAAGATCGGCCTTCGTCAAATTATTCATAGTATCAACTCTCGCCATTTGTGTTTTATATTCAGGGTGTTATGCCCGATTAAACCGAATTTCCTCTCCTCTTCCCTAGCAGTTTACGCACTGATGTAAAGCAGTTGCAACAAGTGAGTTGAGCAGATGCCAAAATAGCCGCCAACTGCTCTCTCCCGGCGGGAAAAGACTTGATTCCGATGATGTTTCCGGCTCTTATTCGCGCACCGCTGAAACAGAAAACCGCGCGATACTCGTATCGCGCGGTTTTCTGTTTAAAATCCATTCATGGTTGTGCGGCGCTAAGTCCGGTCACTTCGTCAGGAGTGTCATCTGTTTGGATGTCTCGGTAGCAATCGTCTTAAACGCGTTGAACAGATCCGCCGCGCTTTGAGGGGTAAAGTAGTCGGAAGACGAGGTGGCGCAGTATTTCAGCAATGCCTGACCATTGGCAGGCGCCATAAAGGCGATTGTGTATACGTGAATGCCGTTGCTGCGTGCTTTGTCGCACTGGCTTTTGGTAGTCGAATCGGCATTTGCCACGTTGTTGTCGCCGTCCGTCATGAAAACGATATACATGGTTGGGTTTGTGACGCCGCTCTTGCCCTTGTGCTGTTGCTGCTCATACGTCAGCCCAGGCGTTGTCGAAGTTCTCGTCAGCGCGTCGACTGCGGTCGTGAAAGCGGGTGCCGAATTCGTAGAGCCGCTGGAAGTCAAGTTGTTGACATAACTAGCGATGCCACTTGTGCCCCAAGCCAAAGATGAAGCTGTTTGAGCGACGTTGTTATAGGATACCGCGCCGGTGCGCACATACATCATGTTCGGATCGGCGCTGTTCAATTGCGCGGAAAGATTGGATGTTGCAATCTTCAGCGATTGCATTTTGCTGTAATAATTTGGTTTGGTGCCCGTGCAGGTGCCTGTCACCTGCTTGCCATACGAGTTCGTTGTTGTGCAGCTGTAGGTATACGTTGTTGTGGGCTGATCGCTATTCACCGTATCCGTAGCTTCATCCATGGATCCTGAGCGATCCAGAACGAAATACATCGACAAGGCATTCTTCTGGCTTTCGGAGGTTTTTCCACTCGTCGAGCTGCTTGACGTGCCGACATTCAGCGAGCTTTGGCCGAGCAGCTTGGTCATGCCGTTCGCGGTCATGGAATATGATGCGTTCACGACGACCGAATAACCGACATTGCCCGAGGAATCTGTCGTTTTTGTTACCGTCGCGGTAACGCCGGATTTAAGCGAATTCGTTAAGGTGGTGTCGCCGCCAAGATAATTCGACATTTGCCCAAGAACGAGACTGGTCGCCAGGTCCTTTGCGGTTGCCGTGGTTGCGCCACCATTGACGAGTGCTGTGGCCGTGGCGAGCGCGGCGGCGTCCGTCGCTTCCTGAAGCTGGCTACGCGATAACGACATGTTCGTGACATCAATCGCAACGCCGCCGGCCGCGACTAGCACCGGTATGGCCACTGCGGTCAGAATGCCGAAGTTGCCGGAACTATTTCTCAGCAATTTTCCAAATGTACGAAGTATATCCGAACCGGAAATCATCATGTCCGCCTGCTGGAGGGAGTTAAAAGCCTCAAGACCGGGCGGGACTATCGATGATAAATATGAGTCAATCGTTTAGGTGGTGGTTTTAATTTTAATAAACCGCCAGTTTGGTATCATTTTGATTGTGTCTTATACTATATTAGCTTTGTACTATATTAGTGGAATCACATCTACGGCCTGAACCGTCTTTTGGTTACCATAGCCTTTCAACATTCCGATAACCGGAGCTACATCGGAATAGTCGCGGCCATAGCCGACGACGATATGGTCTGTGCCGGCCGGAATGTTGTTGGTTGGATCGAGTTCCATCCAGCCTGCGGTTTCTCCGCACCAGATGCGCACCCACGCATGCATGGCGTCGGCGCCCTCCAGCCGCTCTTTGCCCGGTGGCGGGATGGTGCGCAGGAAGCCGCTGACATAGCCGGCCGGGATGCCGAGGCTTCGCAACGTGAGGATCATCACATGCGAGAAATCCTGGCAGACGCCGCGCTTCAGACGGAACGCCTCTCGGGGTGATGTGTCAACCGTCGTTGCCTCCGGATCGTAGGTGAAGTCCTTGTGGATCTGGGTACAGACCGCGTGGGCGATCTGCATGGTTGTCAGCTTCGTCGTCTTCCACTGTTTACTGTAGGCGGCAATCTCGGGCGTGTCCGGCAAGCGAGGGCTGCTGCCAAGGAAATGATGCGGCGAGGCGGGATCAATCGACCAGCAATTGCTGATTTCCTCGGGCAGCCTCGCCAGCAGCGGCGAGAAGTCTGCCGTGACCGGCTGGCTTTCGACCTGAACCCGCGCCTGCATGCGGATATCCAGTTTCTGATGCGGATCACGCACCAGGATGGAGGTTGCCGGATGCTGGAAGAAATCGGTGAAGTTCGACTGTTCGTTGGGATGCGGTGTGATCTTCAGCGAACCTGCAATCAGGCGCTGGCGATTGGCGAGCGACAGCGGCAGGAGGCGCAGAATGTGGCGCGCGCCACTGGCCGGAACGTCGTAGATGTAGCCCATATGCAGCGACAGATCGTAGAGCATCACATCATCCGAGATAGGTGCGGGCAAGCAGATCGGAGAGCTGCTCCAGCTCCCGTTCCAGTCGCTGATAGACCTCGCCGTTCATCGTCTCCGGCGTCATGACGGCCAGGCCGGAATGCAATCGCATGGCTTCCCGATAGAAGGGCGACATCTGACCGTTGACGAAGGCGTTCGGCAGTTGCTCCACCTCGTGGCGTATCTCGTTCACCTGGAAGAGGATCGAGCGTGGGTTGAGGGGATCGAGCGCGAGAAGGTCGGTCACTGTCAGGCGAGCGGTGTTGACGTTGTAACGGCGTCGATGGGTCATGACACTGTCGCCGATTTCGAGCAGCATATCGAGTGCGCCATCGGGTGCATCAGGCCCGGACATATGGCCCAGCAGCCGTGTCATGTGCAGGCCGCGCTCGATATAGCGGCCAAGCGACAGGAAGCGCCAGCCGGTAAAGCGATACATATTCTCGTGCACGAGGCCGGCAAAGCCCGCGAGCTTGCGCAGCAGGACGGTCATGGCATGGCTGGCATCGTCGCCGTGCCTGACATTCTCCTTGAAGCGGCGTGCGGTCTTGGCAAGATCATTCAACGCCAGCCAGCCGTCCGGAGAGAAACGGTCACGGATATTGCTGGCCGAATAGACCGCGCTGTCGATGTTGCGCAGCAGGCTTTCCGGCACGGCCTTGCTGATGTCGATGTCGATGCCGGCGAGATAGGCGCTGACATTGGCGAGCAGCGGCTGATCCGGATCGGCAGCCTCCGCAAAGCGCCCGTGCCAGGCGCGAAGAATGCGCAGCGCCCCTTCGGCACGCTCGATATAGCGGCCAAGCCAGAAGAGGTTGTCGGCGGCGCGGCTCGGCAGGCTGCCCGGCATGTTGCGGGTGAAGGTTTCTTCCGCCGGCAGCAGCGTATGAGCCTCCACCGGCTTGTCGGAGACGATCCAGACATCGGCTGCAGAGCCGCCGGCCTGCATGGCGATGGCGGCGACATCGTCGCCGCTGCCGATGCGGGCAAAGCCGCCGGGCATGATCTGCCAGCCATTTTCCGTACGGGCGGCGAAAACACGCAGGCTCATCGGCCGCGGTCTCAGCTTGCCATTCACCCAGGCCGGCGTTGTCGAAAGAGTAACGACCTCCTGGCCGACGAGCTTGTGTCCTTCGCTCGCCAGCCAGTCGGCGATCGAATCGCGAGCCGTGCTGCGCAGCGTCGAGCCGAGCACCGATTGACCATTGTCGTCGAAGAAGGGCATGCAGGAATAGGCTGGGCCAATGACCATCTTCTCGATATTGGCCGCGACGTGCTCCCGTTCGCTCTTCTGCCCGCACCACCAGGTCGCGATCGACGGCAGCTTCAATTCCTCGCCGCGCAAATGCCGGCAGATGGTCGGCATGAAGGCGAGCAGGGCACGCGTTTCCAGAATGCCGGAGCCGAGCGCGTTGACGATGCTGACGGTCTGCGCCCGCAGCGCCTCGACCATGCCGGGCGTGCCGATATGAGAGTGCTGGTTGAGCTCGAGCGGATCGGCATAGGAAGCGTCGAGACGGCGCCAGAGCACGCTGATCGGCCGCAATCCGGCGACCGTGCGCACCATCAGCTGATCGTTGACCACGGTAATGTCTTCGCCCTCCAGCAGCATGAAGCCGAGATAACGGGCGATATAGGCGTGTTCGTAATAGGTCTCGTTGGCCGGCCCCGGGGTCAAAACCGCGACGCGTCCCTCGCCACCGCGCTTGCCGCCGAGCAGGGCATCGCGAAAGGCGCCGAAGAAGGAGGCGAGGCGATGGACCTTGGTCTCTGCGTAGATGTCGGAGAAGGCGCGAGTGGTGGCGACGCGCGTTTCGAGCGCAAAGCCAGCGCCTGACGGCGCCTGGGCACGGTCGGCCAGCACCCACCAGTTGCCATCGGGGCCGCGGCCGATTTCGAAGGCGAGAAAATGCAGGTAATGGCCGTTCGCCGGTTTTATGCCAGCGAGCGGGCGCAGGAATTCCGGATTGCCGGCGATCAGGGCCGGCGGCAGCAAGCCCTCTTTTACCAGCCGGCCGTCGCCATAAATGTCGGCGATCACGTCTTCCAGCAGATCGGCGCGTTGGCGCAGGCCTTCGGAGAGCGTCTGCCACTCCCGCTCGTCAATCAGAACGGGGATATGCGAGATCGGCCAGTTGCGCTCGCTGACGCCCGCTGCGCCATAGGCACGGTAGAAAACGCCGGCATCGCGCAGATAGCGGTCGGCGCGGGCAAAGCGTTCGGTCAATTCCTGTTCCGACATATGGCTCAGGGCCGATAGCAGATTCTGCCAGACCGGCCGCACCGCACCGGTGTTATCGACCATTTCGTCGGCGACGCCGGGCAGCGCGCTATAGGCAAAGGCCGGATCGTTACCGATTCCAGCCTTCACGTCGTCGTGCTTTTCCGCCGCCGGTTTTCTAGCCATGTAAGTTCCGTCTCAAATTCCCGCCGGCCGCCGGAGATCGAGCGTCAGCGGGAACTCCACCGATGCGGCCTCTGGTCTCAGGGCATAGCCGCCTGCTGTATGCCCCCAAGGCTCGAAACGCGCAAGGCGTCGCGCTTCCGCCTCGTTACCGTTGACCGGAAATGTGTCGTAGTTCCGGCCACCAGGGTGCGCGACATGGTAGATGCAGCCGCCGATGGAGCGGCGCGACCATGTGTCGTAGATATCGAAGGTCAGCGGCGTATCGATAGGGAGGACGGGATGCAGGCCGGACGCGGGATGCCAGGCCTTGTAACGCACGCCGGCGACAGAGACGCCTGCCATTCCCGTCGGCGTCAGCGGCACGGGCCGGCCGTTGCAGGCAACCGTATAGCGGGAAGGATTGGCCGTTTTGAGCCGCACCTGCAGGCGCTCTACCGATGAATCGACATAGCGCACGGTGCCGCCGATCGCGCCTTCCTCGCCAAGCACATGCCATGGCTCCAGCGCCTGGCGGAGCTCCAGCTTGCTGCCCTCGTATTCCACCTCGCCGCAGAAGGGGAAGCGGAATTCGAGCTGCGCCTGGAACCACTCCGGACGGAGATCGAAGCCGCATTCACGGAGATCGGCGAGCACCTCGAGGAAATCCTGCCAGATGTAATGCGGCAGCATGAAGCGATCATGCAGTGTCGTACCCCAGCGCACGAAGCGGCCGTCGATCGGGTTCCGCCAGAAGCGGGCGATCAGCGCACGCACCAGCAATTGCTGCGCAAGGCTCATGCGGGCGTTCGGCGGCATTTCGAAGCCCCGGAACTCGACGAGGCCGAGCCGCCCGGTCGGCCCGTCGGGCGAAAACAGCTTGTCGATGCAGATTTCCGAGCGGTGGGTGTTTCCGGTGACATCGGTCAGAAGGTTGCGGAAGAGCCGGTCCACAAGCCATGGCAGCGGCTGCGAGCCTTGGCCCGGTGCCGGCACCTGGGCAAGGGCGATTTCCAGTTCATAGAGGCTGTCGTGACGTGCTTCGTCGATACGCGGCGCCTGGCTGGTCGGCCCGATGAACATGCCGGAGAACAGGTAGGAGAGCGAGGGATGGCGCTGCCAATGCAGCACGAGGCTCTTCAACAGGTCGGGGCGACGAAGGAATGGGCTGTCGTTCGGATTGGCGCCGCCGACGACAACATGGTTGCCGCCCCCGGTGCCGGTGTGACGTCCATCGATCAGGAATTTGTCCGTGCCGAGACGCGTTTGGCGCGCCTCTTCATAAACCGCCGTCGTGATGTCGACGCAGTCCTGCCAGTTGGATGCCGGGTGGATATTGACTTCGATCACACCCGGGTCCGGCGCGACACGAATGACGTTGATGCGTTCATCCTGTGGCGGCGAATAACCCTCGATGTGAACCGGCAGCCCAAGTTCAGCCGCGGCATTCTCGGCTGCTGCCAGCAGCTCGAGATAATGTTCGATCTTTTCCACCGGAGGCATGAAGACACAGAGCCGACCGTCACGCGGTTCGACAGAGATTGCGGTGCGAACGGCGCCGCCGATTTCGCCGAGCGTCTGCTCGACTCGCGATTGCGCACTATCGTCCGACTGGAATGAGGCTTCCGGCATGGCGCGGCCAGCCGGCAGGATGACATCAGGCAGAGGCGTGCGCGGAATGGAGGGATCGGCAGTGTGGATGTAGGGATAATGCGACGGCGGGACATAAGGGAGCGTGCCGAGCGGCAGGCGATAACCGACCGGCGAATCGCCCGGTACAAGGAAAATCTTGCCACGGCGCGTGCGCCACTTTTCACTGACCCAGCGTGTCGTGCCGGCGCGCGCGTTCCATGCCTGTATGGGTAATATGTAGCCGGTCGGAGTCGTGAGGCCTCGCTCGAAGACGCGCGCGATGCGACTGCGCTCCTCCGGATCCTTGAGCTTCGAATTGGCGGGATCGACATTCTCGGGCAGGCTGCCTTCCTTGACGATCCATTCAGCCGGGTCTTCGTAAGCCGGTTGTACCATGCCGGGCTCGACCGCCAGTTCCCTAGCAATCGCATTCAGAAGCTTGCAGGCGCTCTCTGAATCCGCGCCGGTCTTTGCCGTTTCTTCGGCGATCAGAGCGGGGTTCTGCCAGATCGGGCTGCCGTCCTTGCGCCAGTAAAGCGAGAAAGTCCAGCGGGGCAGGCTTTCGCCGGGATACCATTTGCCCTGGCCGTAATGCAGGAAGCCGCCGGGTGCAAAACGCTCGCGCAGGCGTCTGATCAACTGATCGGCAAGGTCGCGTTTGGCTGGACCGACGGCGGCGGTGTTCCATTCTTCCGACTGGAAATCGTCGATCGAGACGAAGGTCGGTTCGCCGCCCATCGTCAGGCGCACGTCGTCATGCCTGAGGACGGCATCGACTTTTGCTCCAAGCGCGTTCAACGCATCCCAGCTTTCGTCGGAAAACGGCTTGGTGATGCGCGGATGTTCGGCGACGCGGGTGACCGTCATCGCGAAGTCGAATTCGGTCTTGGCCTCGCCGAAGTAGCCGCCGGAGATCGGGGCGGCGTTGCGATAATGCGGCGTGGCGGCAAGCGGAATATGGCTCTCGCCGGTGAGCAGCCCCGAGGTCGGATCAAGACCGACCCAGCCGGCGCCGGGAAGGTAGACCTCTGCCCAGGCGTGCAGATCGGTGAAATCGACATCGGTGCCGGACGGTCCGTCGAGTGCCTTCAGATCGGGCGTAAGCTGAATGAGATAGCCGGAGACGAAGCGGGCGGCGAGACCGAGGTGGCGCAGCACCTGCACCAGCAGCCAGCTGGTGTCGCGGCAGGAGCCTCTCGCTCTTTCCAGCGTCTCCTCTGGCGTCTGGACGCCGGTTTCCATGCGGATGACGTAGCCGATCTCCTGCTGCAGTCTTGCGTTGAGGCCGACGATCATGTCGACGGTCGGCTGTTCAGAGCGGTCGAGCGTGTCGAGGAAGGCCTGGAGTCGCGGCCCGATTTCTTCCGGCGTCATATAGATCGACAGATCCTCACGGATCGTCTCGGGATAGGCGAAGGGCCACGTGGTGGCTTCCTCTTCGACAAAGAAATCGAAGGGATTGTAAACGGTCATGTCAGCGACGAGATCGACCTCGATCTTCAGCTCGGTCACCGGATCGGGAAAGACGAAGCGGGCGAGATAATTGCCGTAAGGGTCCTGTTGCAAGTTCACGAAGTGATTTGACGGCGTGACCTTCAACGAGTGACTCAGCACACGGGTCTTGGAATGCGAGGCGGGTTTCAGGCGGATGATCTGTGGGCCGAGGCGGACCGGGTTGTCGTATGTATAGTGGGTGAGATGGTAGATGCTTGCCGTGATCGCCATACGTCTCTTTGCCTAGCCCGCATCGTTGTGCGGTGATTGCTATTCCCGAAAGCAGTGTGTGCAATGCAGCGAGAGAAAGCAAGACGTCTGGGCGGTTAGGGGAAGTCTTGCAGTGTCCGGGCAAAATAAAACGGCGAGCTTTCGCCCGCCGCTGAAGAATCTTTATTCCACTGGTTGCAATCAGCTTCTGCCGAACTCATCGACGAGGCGGATGATGTCGTCCTCGCCGAGATAGGAACCGGTCTGTACTTCGATCAGTTCCAGCAGGATCTTGCCGGGGTTTGCCAGGCGATGCACTTCGCCGAGCGGGATATAGACGGACTCGTTTTCGCGCAGCATCTGCACGTTTTCGCCGACTGTCACCTCGGCCGTGCCCTTGACGACGATCCAGTGTTCGGAGCGATGGTGATGCTTTTGCAGCGACAGCTTCTTGCCCGGCAGCACGAAGATGCGCTTGACCTGGAAGCGATCGCCATTGAGCACCGACGTATAGCCGCCCCATGGGCGATAGGAGGTCGGATGCGTCTCGGTGAGCTTCACCGTTTTCTTCTCGCTCGCCAGCAGCTTGACGAGCTTGCCGACTTCCTGGCTGTCCTTGAGGCGGCCGACATAGACCGCGTCCTCGCTGGCGACGACGGCAACGTCCTCAAGCCCCTGCACGGCAACGTGCAGACTATGGCTCATGACAAGCGAGTTCTTCGTATTGACCAGCGTCGTGGCGCCGGTCGTGACGTTGCCGCTTTCGTCGCGATTGCCGACTTTCCACACCGAATCCCAGCTGCCGAGATCGGACCAGGTGAATGGTGAGGGAACGACGGCCGCGTTGGCGGTTTTTTCCATCAGCGCGTAGTCGATGGAGATATCCGGGCTCTTGGAGAAATGATCCGCATCAAGGCGGGTGAAATCGAGGTCGCGGGTCGATTTGGAAAGGGCCTTGCTTGCTGCTTTTTCGACGTCAGGCGCAAACTCTTTCATCTCGGAAATGAGCTGGGCGGCGGAGAACATGAACATCCCCGAGTTCCAGTAGAAATTGCCGCTTGCGACCATCTCCTTCGCTTTTTCCAGCGCCGGCTTTTCGACGAAGCGCTTGACGGCGTGGGCACCGCTCGGGAGAGCCTTGCCGCTTTCGATGTAGCCGTAGCCGGTCGCGGGTTCGGTCGGCGTAATGCCGAAAGTGACGAGCTTGCCCTGCTGTGCCGTGTCCCGCGCCTGGCGGACGCAATCATAGTAGGTGGTGGTGGCGTCGATCTCATAGTCGGAGCCGAGGACGTGCATGATCGCGTCCTTGCCGAAAAGCTCGGTGACGAGCATCGCGGCGGCGGCAACGGCGGCGGCGGTGTTGCGGGCGACAGGCTCGAGCAAAATGGAAGCCAGCTTCAGATCCAGCTCACGGGCCTGTTCAGCGACGAGGAAGCGGAACTCCTCGTTGGTCAGAACGATCGGCGCTTCATAAAGCTCGGCATCCGCGATACGTTCCAGGCTGTTCTGAAACAGCGTCTTGTCGCCGATGAACTGGATGAACTGTTTCGGTGCGGAAGCGCGCGACAGCGGCCAAAGCCGTGTGCCCTTGCCGCCTGCCATGATCACCGGAACGATTTTGGCTGCCATGCTTTGCCTCCCCTGGACGCTTCATTCTGGAGCTGCTTGCGAAAATACACAATCAATACTCTATGGGTTACGTTTCGGGGCAACTTCAATCGCGATTGCGTTATTTTTTTATGAAACGCCAGATTTTTTTATAAAACGCCAGCGTCAATATTTCGGGATGGCAAAGATTCTGCGCGTGGGGGCAGACGCGTCAACGGAAACTCGGCAGATGGGTGGAGGCGATATGGGCGAGCGCCTCAGAAAAAGCGCTCGCCCATGTGCAGGATATGACCGCAGGCCAAAGACCCGCGAAGTATTTCCTTACCCGCTTAGGCTTCCGCCCTGTCTGGTTGTTCAGCAGGCTCCGCTGCATGAGCGGCGGCGTTGCGCCTGTTGTAGCGGATCGACGACCAGAGCGAGATACCGATCAGGGTCGCGCCGCCAAGGCCGGTGATGACTTCGGGGATATGCGTCAACGTCTGCACATACATGATCACCGAAAGGATCAGGATGGCGTAGAAGGCGCCATGTTCGAGGTAGCGGTAATGGGCAAGCGTGCCCTTCTCCACCAGCATGATCGTCATGGAGCGGACATACATTGCACCGATGCCGAGGCCGATGGCGATGATGAACAGGTTCTGCGTCAGAGCGAAAGCGCCGATCACGCCGTCAAACGAGAAGCTCGCATCGAGGACTTCGAGATAAAGGAAAGCGCCGAAGCCGCCTTTTGCCGCTGCGGTCATCGTCTTCTGCGAGGCGTCCAGGAAGCCCGCCAGAACCTCGACAAGCAGGAAGGTCAGCAGGCCATAGATCGAGGCATGCAGGAAGGTCGTCGCATCGTCGCCGTCGAGAATGTAGGTGAAGGCGAGGACAATAACGAGCACGAAGGCGATTTCGACGCCTTTGACCGTCGCGTAATGCGCCATGCGCTTTTCAATGAAGCCGATCCAGTGAACATCCTTCTCGTGGTTGAAGAAGTAGGTCAGGCCGACCATCATCAGGAAAGTGCCGCCGAAGGCAGCGATCGGAAGATGCGCGGCCCGCATGATTTCGCCGTACTGCTCCGGCTTGGTTGCGGCGAGCTTTAGCGCTTCCCAAGGATCGATCCAGGCGGCGATGGCAACGATTGCCAGCGGAAAGACGATGCGCATGCCGAAGACGGCAATGATGATGCCCCAGGTCAGGAAGCGATGCTGCCAGACGGGGGTCATTTCCTTCAGCTTGTTGGCATTGACGATGGCGTTGTCGAAGGAAAGCGAAATTTCGAGCACGGCCAGAACCGAGCATATGAAGAAGGCCGTCGCCAGGCCGCCGAGCGTACCCGTGGTGTTCCAGCCTAGAAAGGCTCCGAGAGCGAGGCCACCGAAGGTGACGGCGAAAGCCCAGCCGAAATAGCTGAGTACGGATTTGGAAGCGGTGGGTGGCGTCATCGACGCACCTCGCCGCGAAAGAGGTTAAACCCCGAAAAAGCGCGCAGCCGTATGCCAAAGACGGCATGCGGGTGAGGCATGGTCAAGCTGTTCATGGAAAGAAGTCCGCCGGCTCATCTGCAGGCGGTACCGACATCGCGAGAGCGCCGTAAAAACTCTCGCCAGAGGGGCCCGGCACCATAGTTCAATCCATCGCCGATGTCAGGGAGGCGTGGAGATGCCTATAAGGTAGTGAAGTCATGGCGGACGTCAAGAGCCAGGGGTTGAAATCCTGGCCGAAGCACCACTTCAAATTCGACAAAGTAGGGAACCAAACGGGAAAGGTGGCGTTTGACCATCAGGCTTGTTTGTACTGCTCATCTTGCCTGGATGACCGAGACCGATAGGAGAACCTCCCGTGAGCCCCAATCCCATTCGTCATAAAGCGCAGGAAAAGAAGCCGGAGTTGACCGAGCGGCAGAAGAAGGCGCGATCGAATACACTGCGTCAGGCGCAGGTGCTGCCGCCGCACCATGTCGATCTCACACTACATCCGGTAACGCATGAGGACGTTCATGTGCCGGCGCATGTCAACGGCGCGGATCTGTCGCGCGAGGCGCCGGCTGACGCCAATCATGGGCACAAGCCGAAAAGCGGTTCGCGGCATTGATGCGGCCGCAAGCCATACCATGATCCTCCCCTTATTTGTGGCGGGGAGTCTTGCCGTCTGACGTGAAGCTGCCATTGAAGCTCATCTCGGGCGATTTGGCCGAGCATTGGATCGCGATCGCCTTGCCTTCATAGGGGTTTGCGAAAGTGCAGGTGCCCTTGGCTTCGACCTGACCCGACATCTTGTTGCCGGCTCCCGTCGAGATGACGTCGATCGGCAGCTGGGCGGTGCCCTTTTGGCTGCCTGGCTTGATGCCTTTGCCATTGCCACGGAAGCCGAGCATCTTGCCGCCGGAGGTGAAAATGAAGGTCACGGAGCCATCAGGTGCGGTCACGCTGGCGAGTTCCGCCTTGCAGCCCTTGGAGGCGTCGAGCTTGCCGACCACGAGTTTGGAGCACTTTCCAGTGACGACGGTGACGCCCTGCGTCGGAAAATTCTCCACGGCGGCAGCCGCGGCCGATGTAGCGACCAGCGCCGTCAATCCAAAAGCAATGCCTGCGAATCGCATAAGAAGGGCTCCTTTCAAGCCCTTGCAGATTCGCCGATCAAATTGTGGCAGTCAACCCGAAGCGTTGATGCGCCGGTAGTGCGCGCCTTATTCCGGCACGAGTGAGCCGATCAATTGCAGCAATGCATTCTGCCTGTTGCCGCCGCCGGCCAGGAATTCGTAGAGCGTCATGGACTTTTCACTGCCGCCGTCGACTGTGTAGTCGGCTTCACGGATGACGAAGACTTCGCCGCTTTCCGTGTCCCGGGCGAGGTGGAAGTGATACTCGTCCCCATTCGGCTTGTGGTTTTTATAGAAATGCCGCTTTACGACCGTCATATCGTCCTCCCGTATGACCAACGCACTGATATGACAGTAGGATGACGGCGCGCTTGGAAGTCAAGCGACTTGTGGCGGGAAGTTATGTCGCAGGGCCAGCATGGGGGATCGCAGCGAACATCAGCATGTGATTGGATATCGGCGAAAAGACGATTATTCTAAATCCTGCGCTCGAATATTCGAGCCGCTACAAGCGGGAGATCCTTGCTCATGAAAATGATGTTGGCTTTGGGTGCGATATTGAGCCTGGCATGCGTCTCAGCCGGCGAGGCGCCTTCAAATTATCAGTCCTATCATGGTGCCGTTCGCGTCGACAGCGATCCGGTGTTGCTGGCGAAATATGGCAGAGCCCTGAATCATTGCGAACCCGAAGCGTATTCCTGGCGGCGAGGTTCGCCGGATCCCGAGAGCACGCTTTACTGGCTGGCGCTGAGAGATTGCCTCTATCGCCAAGGGTTCCTGGATCGGGGCGCCTACGCCTATCCGACGACGACATTGGGACTTCGGTATATTCTCGAGCAATGATTGGTCGAGATCTGTCGCTGCTGCTAGCGCATGGCTGCCGGACAGACATGGGCTCGGCAGGAGACTGGTGCATTGCGGGAGCCTGAAACTGAAAAGGCCTTTCGATTTCTCGAAAGGCCTTGCTTTTCAGCGAATTAGGATGGTGGGCGTGACAGGGATTGAACCTGTGACCCCTACGATGTCAACGTAGTGCTCTCCCGCTGAGCTACACGCCCATCCGATGGCGGCGCATAGATCACAAAACCCCGGGTGCCGTCAATAGGCTTTTTTTCGGTTTTGTGACGAGGCCGCCGGAAGCCTTACGCGGCAAGGAGTTTGTTGACTTCGTCGACCAGCTCGCGAAGGTGAAAAGGCTTGGAAAGGACCTTCGCATCCTTCGGTGCCTTCGAATCAGGGTTCAGTGCCACGGCGGCAAAACCGGTAATGAACATCACTTTCAGGTCGGGATCGAGTTCGGTGGCGCGGCGCGCCAGCTCGATGCCGTCCATCTCTGGCATGACGATATCCGTCAAAAGCAGCGAGAACGGCTCTTCGCGCAGCCGGTCGTAGGCGCTTGCTCCATTGTCAAAGGACAAGACCTTGTAGCCGGCTTTTTCGAGCGCCTTCACAAGGAAGCGACGCATGTCGTTGTCATCTTCGGCAAGAAGTATCTTCTGGGTCATCATCTCTATCGCTAATCAATATTGTCTTGTTGGCACGTCGATGGTTTAGGTTAGCGCTCCGCCGTAAACAAGCCGTGAATGGTGAGCCATAACGCGCTCACCCGGCATTTGTTCGAGGCATAAGCACATCACACGAAAACGTTTCAGGTTTTCGCTGAGCGCACATCGGGAGATTTCGATTTCGGCGCTTTGGATTAAGGCCATTTCGCTCAAGTTACTATGGACTTGCCGTCATGCAACTGGCAACATAACAACTGCGACAAGTTGTTGACATGGTAAAGACGTTGATGTCCGCGGAAATGCGTAGCTACGAGATTTACGAGGTATTGGAGCCCGCTTCCCAGACGATACCGTTTGTCTACAGCTCGCCGCATAGCGGCCGCATCTATCCTCCCGATTTCGTCGCTCAATCCCGTCTGCAGGGAATCGCTATACGCCGCTCGGAAGATCACTATGTCGACGAGCTTTTTTCGGCGGCAAGCTCTCTCGGCGCGCCGCTGCTGCTCGCCAATTTTCCGCGCGCCTATATCGATGTGAATCGCGAGCCCTATGAGCTCGATCCGCGCATGTTCGACGGCGCGCTGCCACCCTATGCGAATATCAATTCGCTGCGGGTCGCCGGAGGGCTCGGCACGATCCCGCGAATCGTTGCCGAGAACATGGAGATCTATGCACGTCGCGTGCCGGTAGAGGATGCGCTTCAGCGAATCGAAACGATCTATAAGCCCTATCATGCGACCCTTCGGCGGCTGATTGCACGCACGCATGTCAAATTCGGTTTCGGCGTGCTGGTCGATTGTCATTCGATGCCGGGCAATATCCGAATCGCCGGCAGCAATATCCGGCCGGATTTTATTCTCGGCGATCGCTATGGCACGAGCGCTTCGGCGGAGCTGTCACGCGCGGCCATGCAGATTCTCGAAGAGCTGGGTTTCAATGCGGTGCGCAACAAGCCTTATGCGGGCGGTTTCATTACCGAGCACTACGGTCGTCCCTCGCGCGGGCTGCACGCGCTGCAGATCGAGGTCAACCGCTCGCTCTATGTCGATGAGACGACGCTGGAGAAGCGCCCGGATTTCGACCAGATCGCGGCAGCCATCACGCTCTTCATGAAGCGCATTGCCGAACATGTGGAATCCTACACAGGCGATCCCGCGCTGGCCGCAGAATAGCATCGATTTCGGCATTTCTTTCTGAACATCTGGAATGCTGCCGCGCCTCGGCGACAAGCAATCTTGCGCGCGCGTCGTCGCGCCTTTTTCTGATTGGTCGTCGGGCAAAAAGAACCGCGCTCGTGGCGCGGCTAAGTCTAGGGAGGAAACACCCAGGAAGGGCATTTACAGTCAAAAGACTGTATCAAGATAATGCTGCTGCACTGCACAAATGTCAAGCACTTTGTTGCGATGCAAAATATTTAGGCAGCTTGGAAAAGCCTGCCCGATCTGCGGGCATTCTGCGCGCCGTATCATCATCCGGTTTGCTTCGTGGCGCTTATGCGCTATGACATCGCCATCCCGCCACGCACCTGGATTGACCATGCTCCCCGATCGCTCGTTTTTCTATCGTCTGGCCGAAGCGGCCAAGGCCGAAACCCTGCCGCGCTTCAGAGCTGGCGTCGATGTGGTCAACAAGGAAGCCAAAGGCTTCGATCCGGTGACCGAAGGCGACCGCGCCGCCGAAGTGGCGATTCGCGCGCTGATCGAATCAGAATTTCCCGATCACGGCATTCTCGGCGAAGAGCATGGCAGCGTCGGTCTCGATCGCGAGCATGTCTGGGTGATCGACCCGATCGATGGAACGCGGGCCTTCATCTCCGGCGTTCCGGTCTGGGGTACGCTGATCGGCTTGCAAAAGAACGGCCGCG
>NZ_JAELTU010000839.1 GCF_016429015.1 Rhizobium sp. ASV20 | reverse complement strand
ATGTCGCAGACTACGACTGTTTCAGTCAGGTAGTATTTGAGCGATTGGAGACTACCAGGCGCTGAAAGCAGACCCGTGGTACAAGCAGCATTTCTTCGGCGACCACACAAATTTCGCCGACGCCAAACGAAGCCAGTAAGGCGCAAATGTTGATTTTCTTGCTCGAATCTCAGCTAATTCGTGCATTACCTACGAAGAATGTCCATCGGGTGGTTCGAGGAATGGGCAAATGATGGCCAGGTGAGAGAGAGTATGGATGCACCGTGGCCATCACTTAAATAATGAAGAAGACTTCTATCAGCATTAACATACGGTATACCACTATCTATCTAATGGGTGGAGAGAGGGTCCATCGAGTAAATCAAAACGTCTGGTCAAGGGCTTGTGC
>NZ_JAELTU010000838.1 GCF_016429015.1 Rhizobium sp. ASV20 | reverse complement strand
AACAAGGGGGATGCGAAACAAAGAGTCCCCGAGTCACGGTACAACGTATCTGCCTACCACGAAACTTCCAAGCGACCGACCACAGTTGCATCTGAATATGGATACTTCCTGGATGAGAGTGTAAAACTCAACGCCATGGATACTTCTCGCTTCTCCATGGGGCGTGTTGAGCTCGAATACGCTGACCCTCAACAGCGACGTCTCCTGGAGGTTGTCACAGAGTCGTTTGAAGATGCTGGCGAAGCCAATGTCAAAGTATGTATTGCTTTGCGTTTTATCCTCTGCTATTTCTGTGGCATCAGGTGAAATACCTAACAGTGATTTACAGGGCAAAAAGATCGGCTGCTATTTCGGAAATATGAACGAAGACTGGGGTGAGATGATGAAC
>NZ_JAELTU010000837.1 GCF_016429015.1 Rhizobium sp. ASV20 | reverse complement strand
AATGGGGAGAAAAGAATATACAAAACTGGCGATATGATGAGAATGATGCACGACGGCTCCCTGGAGTTTCTTGGCAGGACTGATCAGCAGGCAAAGATCCGTGGTCAAAGGCTCGAGCTCGATGAGGTGGTAGGATTCTTGAAAGGCACTGTTGCGGATGCCAGTGAGCTGGACTTTGCTGTAGCCGTCGTTACAAGCGGTAACGATGGTGCAAATAAGCACCAGCAGCTTTTTGGATTTATTGCTCGCAATGCCAAGAAGCTCCTAAAAGCAGAGATCAAGGCCGATGCGGAAATAATATGGAACCAGAGTGAGGTATTGACTGACTTACTGGAGAAGATGGAGAGCCAATGTCAGGCAGATCTCCCGGCTTTCATGGTGCCAACTC
>NZ_JAELTU010000836.1 GCF_016429015.1 Rhizobium sp. ASV20 | reverse complement strand
GAACAATTGAGCCGCCCATGACGTCGGCTCTACCGCTGAAGCTCTTTGTGATGGAGGTCAGCAGCAAGTCGGAGTATGCGAATACGTCGATATTTCCAAAGCTGCCAACCGTATCGTCTACAACTAGAACAAACCCGTGTTTTTCGGCCTAGTTTCGTGTTAGAAAAATGCGGTCACGGGTGTTTCTGCGTTACGGCTTACAAGTTGTTTGACACGTTTCAAGTCCGGAAACTCGAGTGTTGGATTACCAGGAGTCTCAATGATGGCATACGAAGCCGTATTGCTCTCCAGCCACGCTTCAAACTCATCAAGTGCCTTCTTGTCAACTCTTCCAAAATGCTTGTAGCCGTTCCGACTTTCCTCTTGTAATAGTTCATCAGTACTGTAA
>NZ_JAELTU010000835.1 GCF_016429015.1 Rhizobium sp. ASV20 | reverse complement strand
CCCCTCGGGCCGTGGTGGGGCCATCGCGTGCTTTCTGCTCGGCAGTCCGTGCCGAACGGAACGGCGTCACACTCAATCTTCTTCAACGTTTGTCGCTGCGCGTGGGCCTTACCACAGCTGTATTGCTGTCCGCATAAACCAACTGTTTCTTGAATAAAATGAAGTCTCACAATCTTTGCATCCAGGAGAAAGCTCGTGAGCTTTACCGAACCGCGAGAGTAATGCCAGTGTATTTAAAAGTCGACATGCCTACTTGGAATTGACAATATGGAGTGCCGAAATCTTCTCATAAAAATCGTCTTGATTGGCAGAATCCAATCATTATTCTAGCTACATATAGTAAAACAGCCTAACCCTGCCTGCGTTGGAAAAGCTGAGTGAAGTGAATA
>NZ_JAELTU010000834.1 GCF_016429015.1 Rhizobium sp. ASV20 | reverse complement strand
ACGAGGCTCTTACCGTTAACGCGCAGCCCAAAGCTTCCGCTATTAATATTCGGGACGACGAGGACGCCGATAATAGACAACGTGAGTTTGCTTCTACAGGCTTTATCCTTTTAAACTAACGAAAGTAGGGATTCGACGAGCTATTCTAGAGGGCCGTGTCGACATTGCCCTTGACAGCCTAAAAGAGTGCTATCCTCGAGTCTTGCAAGATAACGAACAAGTCTACTTCAAGCTTCGCTGTCGCAAATTTATTGAAATGGTCCGCAAGGCCGCGCTCCTTAACATGGAAAACGAGCCGCCTCGTAGCAATGGTCATTCTACATCCTACGACATGGATATCGACGTTAATGGCGAAGATAGCTATTCTTGGGGTGGGAATGGGGCCACTG
>NZ_JAELTU010000833.1 GCF_016429015.1 Rhizobium sp. ASV20 | reverse complement strand
GCTCTGGCTTTCGGCAAGGAGAAGGGCGGCTCCATCGATGAGCAGGTTGACAACACCCTCGACCGTCTCCTGGTCGAGTTTGGCAAGGAGATCCTCCAGATCATTCCCGGCCGCGTCTCTACCGAGGTCGATGCCCGCTTCTCCTTTGATACCCAGGCCTCCATCAACAAGGCCCTCCAGATTATTCAGGTACGTCGCTCTCGCTACTGTTGCCGCCCTAAACTCAGCTACTGACCCGTTTTACAGCTCTACGAGCAGCAGGGCATCTCCAAGGACCGCATCCTGATCAAGATTGCCTCCACCTGGGAGGGTATCAAGGCTGCCGAGGTCCTTCAGCGCGACCATGGCATCAACTGCAACCTGACCCTCATGTTCTCTCTTCCCCAGGC
>NZ_JAELTU010000832.1 GCF_016429015.1 Rhizobium sp. ASV20 | reverse complement strand
CGCCATGACAGAGCACCAGTGGCCTGCATTGTGATTTTAGATGTGTCTTCGGGTCTCGACTCGGACTTGACGCCTTCGGTGGTAATGTACATTTTTAGAGTGTCAGTTTCTGTGTTTTGGGGATATCCAAAGTCGATGATTTCTGCATTGACGTGGTCAATTAGTCTTGCTAAACGTCTGGATATCGCGGACTGGTAACCCACCATCTAGGAGCTCGTATACGAGGACAAAGTTATTCTTGACAGCCTCCTCGTCAAACTTTCCACAGTAGCCCTTGCCGAGTTGAATAAGGCGGTACAAGAACTCGAAAACGAGCGCAGCATTGGCATTGCTCTTCGTAATGGCGACGAGGTAGATATTTTCATGCTTGACATGGCTAAAGGTGGTGC
>NZ_JAELTU010000831.1 GCF_016429015.1 Rhizobium sp. ASV20 | reverse complement strand
CGTAAAGGGTTCATGCCAGGGATGGCTCCAGCTATACGATCCCCAACTTTTATATGGGCCACATCGGAGCCAATAGCTGTAACAATGCCAGAAAAGTCACACCCCGATGTAGCGCCGACAGTATGATAGTCGCCAACCATCTTGGTGTCAATGGGGTTCAGTGAGACGGCTTTGACGGAGACAGCAACAAAGTCATTGTCTTCAAGGCGAGGAACCGGTGCTGAGTTGGACAAGATAAATTCACCGTTGACATCTCCGACAAGAGCTGTCTGTGTTGTCTTCGCCCCAGCTGTCATTTTGCTGCGTTTTGACTCGGCCTTTATTGAAAGCTATATCGATGTACTGCGAAGTAACCCAAATATTCTGTAATGACAAGAGAGAATACAGAC
>NZ_JAELTU010000088.1 GCF_016429015.1 Rhizobium sp. ASV20 | reverse complement strand
GTTGAACTTCGAAGAGCCGGTGTCATCATGGCCGCAGGGGGCTGGCCCATCTGCACTGGGCGTCAGGATGGCATCATAGGCGTCGAATATATTCGCAATCATCCGTCGCGCGCGCTCGGCCTTAGCCTTAGCAGCCTCGTATTGTTGTACAGATATTGCTTGGCTTAGCTCCAGGAATTCGACGATGCGGGCGCTGAGCCTCGGCCTGTGGTTCACCAGCTCGTCGCAAAGGGTGCGGACGGCCTCGAAGGACATGATGACGCGATGGGCATGATGAGCGTCAGCGATGCCCGGCGCCAATTCAAGACGTCGAACCGTCGCGCCGGCGTTTTGTGCGGCAGCTGCAATCGAGCTCAAAGCATCAAGCGCTTGAGTTCCAGCACGAACCGCGCCCCACCCCTCACAGATCGCAATGCGCGGAGTTCTTGCCATTGCGGCGAGCTCTAGCTCTGTGTGGGACAAGCTCGACACGATGTAGGCTGCGTCAAAGACTGAAGCGGCAAAGATACCGACAGTGTCAAGCGAAGGCGCAACGAGCCGCACACCGTCCGTGGGGAGAAGTCCGAAGCTTGGCTTGAAGCCAACTGTTCCGCAAAATGCGGCCGGACGAATGATTGAACCTGCTGTTTGCGTCCCCAATGCGAAAGCCGCCATACCGGCGGCTACCGCCGCAGCGGATCCTGATGAAGAGCCGCCCGGTGTGTGAAGATGGTTATGCGGGTTTTTCGTCTCAGGCGCCTTGAACAGCGCAAACTCGGCAAGCGCGGTCTTGCCGATCAATCGCGCCCCAGCCATCTGGGCTGCGGAGACTATCGATGCATCCCGGGCGGGGCGGTAACCCAAATAGATGGACGAGCCAAATTCCGTGGGAAAATCCCTAGTGTCGATGTTGTCTTTGACTGCAAACGGCAGGTCGGCGAGAGGTCCGACATTGGGGCCGCCTATATAGGCCGAATCCACGTCGACCGCGACAAACGCACGCAGACTGGACTCCATAGCGTTGACGCGATCGCCAACCAGGCGGTGCATTGTCGCATGGCGATTGACGGGTGAAAGGTCGCGCTGCACCGCCGATGCTCGATACCGCCAGACTTCGGGATTGAGATGCTCGTAAAGATCATGGCGATCGTTGGACCCTGGGAGCATCCTATGCGGCGTCCCGGTAGATGGCGTCAAAATCGTGATTGGAGAATGACCCACGCTTTATGTCGAGCACGAGCCGCCCCTTCCTGAGAGCTATGATACGATCTGCAAAATGGGTTGCGTAGTTCAGCTGATGCAGGCTGCAAAGGACCGCCATATTCCTCTTGCGGGTTGTCTCGCGCAGAGTGCTCAGAACATCCTGTGCCGTTCTCGGATCGAGACTGGCAACGGGCTCATCCGCCAAAACCAGCTTGGAGCCTTGCGAGAGAACGCGAGCGATGGCGACGCGCTGTTGCTGGCCGCCCGAGAGATTGGAGGCCCGAGCATAGGCGTGTTCCAGCATTCCAACAGCTTCGAGGGCGACAAGGCTTCGTTGTCGATCACCCTGCGAGAACATGCCAAGCAAAACCCTAAGCGTGCTGGCATGGCCTAGGCGACCCATCAGCACGTTGTGCAGAGCCGAAGAGCGATCGATCAGGTTGAATTGCTGAAAAATCAGTCCGACATCCTGGAGGAGCTCCCTGCGGGCATGGCGGGACAGGCCGGAAAGCGATTGGCCCGCGACCTCGATCGCCCCGCTCTCTGGCACCACCAGGCCCATAATGCTCCGGAACAAGGTGCTTTTCCCGCTCCCGCTGGGTCCGAGCAGCACGGTAAGCTCGCCTGGGTCAAGGCTGAAAGAGACACGATCGAGTGCAACGATATTGCGGAAGCTTTTGCATAGATTGTCAATGCGAAGGATCGGTTCCATTAGACAAGTCTCTTTCGGAGCCAAGCGCTCAGCGCGTCGATAGACGTAACCATGATCAGAACTGCAATCGTCAAAGTGAGCAGGCGTTGAAAGTCGAGCAGCTCGAGCGCGCTCTTGATTTCCATGCCGATGCCACCGGCGCCGACGATACCGAGAACGGTTGATGCCCGTACATTACCTTCCCATAGGTATAGCGATGTCGAGACAAGGTTTGGTATCGTCGCAGGCAGCACCGCGAACGAGACGACTTTCACACCGTTCGCACCGGTAATGCGAGCAGCATCGATCGGTCCGCGATGGAGGGTCTCTATCTGCTCGCTATTGAGCTTGGCCATGACGCCGATCGTGTGCAGGATCATACCAAGTACACCCGCAAACGGCCCCAACCCAACGGCAACGATGAAAAGAAGGGCGAGGATAATCGTGTCGATCCCACGCAGGCAGTTCAAGAGAAAGCGAACCGAAAATGTCACCAGCGCGTTCTCGACCATATTGCGTGCGGCAAGGATACTGAGCGGAAAGGAAAGAACCGTAGCGACTGCGGTGGCAACAGTCGCGATTGCCACGGTTTCCATAGTACGGTGGGCAACCCAACCCAGGTCATTGATGTTCGGCGGCCATGATTTTGCAATCCAGACACCGAGCCGAGGCAGCCCCGTGACCAATCTGAGAAGATCAACCTGGGCGAAGTAACATGATACAACGAGCCAGATGAGTGCCAGAACGGATGCGAAAAAGGGCACGATGTGTCTACGGCCCGGCTTCCACTTTGGCTCGACGATTCGAACGCCATCCCGGCAGGGATGGCCATCCAGGCTCGGATCAGTATTGGGGATGGCCATATTCATTCTCGCTCAGCGTTTTCGGGTCACTTGTGTCAACCGGCAAGCAGTTTGAGGCCGCGACCCATGGCTCTGATCGGATCATAGGTGGCCATATTCGACTCCTGCCATCCATCGTAGGGCGCAGGCATGCCGAGCTCCTTGGCACGTTGCGGCGTGATGGCCGCGAGAAGTTCACGGATCTTGGGATGTAGCGCGGCATCGAATTCCGGACTGGCGACCAGGCCGCCGGCCGGCAGCGGTTCAGACGATGCCACGACCTGGTATGAATCCTTCTTGATGGTCCCAGCCGCTTCCATCTGCTCGAGGAGGGTATCCCAGGTGCAACCGAGATCCGCTTGTCCCTCTATGACCGAGACGACAATTGCCGGATTTCCGACGCCTTCAGAATACTGAAAGTAGCTGCGTGGATCGATGTCGCGCTGGCGGAAGTAATACTGCGGCCACATCCAGGTGGATAGTCCGCCGCTACCGCCGAGCGCGATGCGCATGCCGCGTGCACTTGCCGGAAACTCGTGAAAATCCACGCCGGTACGACCAATGATCAACGACTTCGAATATATGGTTCCATGCGTTTTGGCGGCGGCAATAGGGGTTCCTTTGGCCTTTTCGATTGCGAGCACGGTCCCCCAGGCGCCGGTCATGATGAGGTCGGCTTGGCCCGAACCAAGTGCAATCGCCGGAGCGGCGAAATCGGCTGTTACTGCAAATTCGAGAGTTCGCCCCAAGCCTTTCGAGATATAGTCAAACATTGGTCTCCAGGCACGATCAGTGTCGATCTGCGTCGGCAAGTAAGGCGCAATTGCAATTCGAAGCTTGGTCTGTTGGGCACGAGCTGTCGTTGCAATCGCCGGCGCTGCCAAGGCTGCACCGATGCCAACAATTGCGCGGCGGCGGCTTATCAAGGTCGTTGACATGCTATTTCCTCTCCGAAGGATCGTTTTCGACAAGGTGTTGCAGGGGTCTGCCGGTCATCGTACCGATGGGAAGGCCCAAATGATGAAGGATCGACGGCGCGATGTCGGCCAGATCGGTGTTTTCGCGGCACATCGTTCCAGGTCGAAACGCAGAGCCGGACGCGATGAGGAATGGCGATTGCTCATATTTCCCGAGGCCGCCATGCTGGCCAAAACCGAGGTGCTCTGCCTTGCCCGCCGGGGGCTTTGCGGCGAAGCTTTTGCCAGGCACGCCGAACTCATTCACCTCATCGTCGACCGACGCCAATGACAGGAACACGATCAGGCCGTCGATATTGGTGTGACCGACATGTCGGAGATCGCGTTCGGCGTATAGCTCGCCGGCCCACGGCTGGATCCTGAGAAAACCAACCAAATCCGCAACACGTGGGTGGAAGTTTTCTGTCGCGTAAAAGAGCACTGCAGTACCGTTCGGAACGATGACGAGAGTACCTGCTTCAAGCGCGTCGCCGAAGCCGGCGCCGGCCACTTCCCGTTCAACATCGATGACGGCACCCACCGTCTGATGACCATGATCAGATCCGACGAACAGTAGAACGTCTTCACCCTCATCGCGCAGCCGCTGGACAGCCTCGATGGCAAGCGCCACATTGGCATCAGCGGCTTGAACGGCCTTGATATGCGCAGGCGATCCCAGGGGGACATAGTGTTGGCTGAAATCCGGTTCCGAAAGCCAAAGCACGGCGACTGCGGACCTACACGGGCGCGACAGAGTGCGCACGAATGCTTCGGTCAGCCTTCGTTCACCATCAGCATCGGGAAGGATCGACGAGATATTCTCGTCGCGTAACGGAACCCGTCCGGGACCGAAACAACCGGCTCGGTGATAAACGTGGCCAAATCCGTCTGGATCGTGAGCATAGGCTGCACCAGGCGAGACGTTCGAGAAGACCTGCACTCCACCAGCGTCACGCGTGATTTCGGCAAGTGTCGGCGTCGACAGCGTCTTGCCGGTCACCGCACGCTTGTGTTCGAAAAAGCCCGGAACCCCAACGTCGTGAACGGCAAAACGCCCGTTCTCCAGCAGCGCAACGGTATTACCTTCAAGGCGATGGCGGGCGGGCATATTCCCTGTCGCAAAAGTCGATGCACAAACCCTGGTCACAGACGGTATTGCGCTGCGATGAGCATCGAACCAAGTGCCTGTATCGAGGAGCCCCGTGAGGGTGGGAGTGATTGCGGGCTGAACGAAATCTCGCCTGAGCCCATCGAGGATGATGGCGATCGCACGCTTGATCATGCTTCTATTCCGTTGAGGACGAAATCAAAAATATCGAAGTTGTGGAGGCGATTGGCGACCGCCAAGGCAGCATAATCATCGTTGAGTGGCTCGGAGAGGATGAAGGGAACGGATTGCTCCGCGAGGCCTCCATGAGATCTCAGACGTTCACCGGCAAGCTGGGAAATGTCATGGTCGACCGAGCGAGCGCCGAGCGCGACACCCCGGGAGCCGACAACCACGATGTCGGCCTCGCTGTCAAATGGCAGCTGGAAGCGTTCGCACGCCTCTTCACGCTCAAGAACCAGTTCCACCCCTTCAAGCCCGGCTAAGAACCGCAGGATAACAGCGAGGTCAGGCGCGTGCTTGCCCAGATGGACGCGGACAAATCCGCCGAGCGCGCCATGATGGCGAACGAATGGATCGGTGATTGGACAAATAACACGGGCCGAACCTGTGCCAAATTCAGCATCGAGTTTGTCTCCGACATAAATGACGTTGGGCTGGCCCGAGGCGTCGGCCATGTCGGACATGCCATGATCCGCCACGATGCCGACGACGGCGTTCAATCGAAGCAGTGCGGCAAGACGGCTATCGACAGCGCTCATGAATTCAAGGGCTGCAGCCGAAGTTGGCGCATACTTGTGCTGCACATAGTCGGACAGCGACAAGTAGACCAGCTGCGGCTGGCGCCTTTCGATCAGCCGGATGCCGGCGTCGAGGACGAATAATGACAGATCCGCGGAATACTGGTCGGGCGTCTCTCGTCCCAGAAGTTCCAGGACGCCGCTGATCCCATGTTCGGCTTGAGTACAGGAAGCTGCGTCTTCGGCAGAAAAGGCAATTCCACGCAAATTCAACGCGAGAGCCTTTCGCAATTTGTCTTTGGCCGTGATTGCAATCACATCCGCTCCGGCCTGCGCAAAGCGCGCCAGGATCGTTTCTGCGCGCATGGGCGCGGCATCAAGCATCATCACTTCCTGGCCGGTCTGGCGATCGAGATAGTAATTGCCTGACACGCCATGCACCGATGGCGGCGCACCGCACACGATGGAAATATTGTTGGGATTGGTGAAGGTCGGCATCGCAGCCAGGGCTTCGACGGCAAAGCCTTGGCTGATCATCTTTGCGAGCGTGGGCGCGCAACCGGCGGCGAGTGCGGCATCGATGTAGGCAGGATCGCAACCGTCGAAACAGACAACAATTGTCGGGCGCATCGGCCACCGATAATCGCGCCCGTTGACGGAGATGGTCTGATTAGCGGTTTCCAATTTGCTGAGCATAGCGATCAAGTGATGCCTCTTGTTGCAAAAACGTTACAAAAACGTGCTAAAATATTACTCCGATCTTTCGGAGATCTATACTTTCCGTCAACTTGCGAATGCTTGCATACCGGAATTTATACAAAGATTTACAGAAATGGTAAAATGAGTTTACTTCTTTCTTCGATGAGAAAAAGGAATTCAGTTGCGCTGGAAACTACCACCGCCAAGAGCGATGATCGCACTTGAAAGCGTCGTGAGAACCGGCAGTGTGAGTTCCGCGGCCGCGGAGCTGTGCGTCACGCAAAGTGCTGTCAGCAAACAGATTGGTCAGCTTGAAGAATGGTTCGGGCAGCCGCTCTTTGGGGCCAACCGGCGGCATATGGAGCCGACTCTGGCGGCAAAGCGGCTTGCCGATGCGGCGGGAATTGCTTGGGGTCTATTGGCCGCGGCGGTCGACGAAGTGGCGCGCGAAGGCTGCTCGACGTCCCTGCGTGTCGTTGCGCCCGCATCGTTTGCAATGCGTTGGTTATTGCCGAGACTGCCGCTGTTTCAAGCCGCAAATGCCGGCATCAAGATCAGCGTTCGACAGACCCACACTACGGAAAAGTGGGAGGAGTTGCCCTTCGACGCGGTCATCCGTCGGGGAGAACCAGCATCTCAGGGCCTATCGGTGACGACCTTCCTTCACGAAAGGCTATCGCTGGTCGCAAAGCCGGGTTCATGCTGGGCGCACGCAACGCGGCTGAGTGACCTGACGTTCATCGAGGCCGACACAAGGCCGGGAGAACTCCTGTCGTGGATACAATCGGCCGAGCCGGAGCTGACATCCGGTAGCCTTCAGCGAGCATTTGAAGCGAAGCGGTTTGCCCATTTTTATATTGCTCTGGAAGCTGCTCTTGCCGGACAGGGTGCGATTGTCGCTCCGAACGTGATCGTGTCCGAATTGCTAAGAGACGGATCATTGACCATGCTTTTCGCGGATCATCAGATGCCCGGCGCCGCATACTGGGTCGGCACCCAGCCGCTAGATAGCCGTCCGCACCTGGCAAACTTCGTGTCGTGGATCATCCGAAGCGGTGAGGAGTGGCCCGATCAGGTTGACAGACGGGACTTGACCGCCGGGGCTCTTTCGACAGCAGCCTAACGGCC
The DNA here is from genome assembly GCF_016429015.1 of Rhizobium sp. ASV20. Lineage (GTDB taxonomy): Bacteria > Pseudomonadota > Alphaproteobacteria > Rhizobiales > Rhizobiaceae > Rhizobium. The sequence continues at coordinate 22,656 of NZ_JAELTU010000088.1, read as the reverse complement.
CCGCGTGCCGGATCGCGCACGGCCGAAAGGGCGGCGCTACGGCTGCTTCATTCACTCAGGCTGCAGCTTCCATGTGGCCGTGCGCCGCTAAGCTTATTGGTCTCCCTTGTGCGGACGGCCATCCCTGCGAACGCCTGCCTCTCCATTGCCGCAGTGCAATTACGGCACGACCTGCACCAGGCAATCTGTGCCATCTCCGAGACATACAACGATGCCGGCAAAGTGAGGATCCGTCAAGAACAGATGGCGTCCCTCTTCGCTGTAGGAGAAGTGGCCGTGACCGTCAGAATTCCCCTGACGAAGCTGAGACTGTAATTGGCCGAGGCTGCAAGGCTTCCCTGTTCGATCGCATAGCTGCCGGGAGCGGAGAAGCGATCTGCGGCACTGGACAGTTGACCGAAGAGCCGGTCGCCGTTGACCAAGCCGCCGCCTGCGACCGTATAGCTGAAGAGCGGATTGGCAGCAGTCGCGGCACGGCTGACATTGTTGGCGATGACGTTGATCAGGCGCGGCGTGATCGTCAGGCCGGCGGCCGTATAGGCGATCGCATGATTGGCATTGCCGAGCGTGCCGAGACCGATAGCGTAGGAGCCGATACTAGAGAACTGGCTGGCCGATGCGGTGAGCGCGCCTGTTGGCGTGTCACCATTGACGAGGCCGGTGGCGGTATAGTCGAACACCGGATTTTGATCGCCATAGGTTCGGACTGCGCCATTGGCCTTGACGATGATCGCCCGCGGCGTGACCGACAGGGTGCCGCTCACGAAGCTGAGGTCGTAATTGCTCGAGGCGGCAAGCGAGCCCTAGCCAATGCCGCAGGTGCCGACACCGGAGGCAGGCGCCGCAGCGGTTGCCAGTCCGCCGCTCAGGCCGTCACCATTGACAAGTCCTGCCCCGCCGATCACATAGGTCGGAGGCGGATTGGCGTCGCCATAGATGCGGTTCTGACTGCTGGCCGCTACCGTGACCGCGCGTTTGATGACCGTGAGATCTCCACTGATGAAGCGGCCTCGACAATGCGATCACCGTCGCTATCACAACAAGCTCGTTTCCCTACAATGAAGAGCGAAGGCTGAAGCGCAACCATCCGGTATCGGTCCTTTATCGATTGTATCGATTTCGGACCATGCTACGGCCGTCGAAGACTATGTGTTGACATATGGATTCGGAACGCAGAAAGTTCGTAAGAGACCGTCATCGATATGGCAATCACCGTTCCAATCGAGGTCATTTGGGGTCCTAGTGCGTCGAAGCCGTGAACACCCTGACACCGGATTTTTACTTTGGCGTCAGCAGCGGAGAACAGCTTTTGCAAATGGACGAGTTTTGCCGCGGTAGCTTCATTTTTCCTTCAACATCATAGTTCGAGGCACCGGATGTCAGCCCAGGTCTTTTCGCTTGGAGAGATGGTCGCGTTGTTGCCAAAGACGTGGCCGCGGACGGAAACCTTGACGGGCCTGCGCGACAGTTTCGAATGTGCTTTCGCGATACTGTGCTATGCCGTCGAAAAAGACCTACAGACGTTCAGTTTTGCAAGTCTGCGACTGCCGGCGTGCTTCTCCGGCACGGCGCCAGCCGAGAGTTTCAGTGAAGCAACCGCCATCGAAGTCGCTGTTTTCCAGGAGCATCTCTACGATCGCATCGCGCTGCTTGCCCAAAACCGGCAGATGTTGCGGGAAATCTGGAAGTTCAACGCACATAGCCGTAAGTTTCGTCAGGCGGAATTCAGATCGCTCGGGACAAGGCTCGCCGCGATCGAAGGCATAACGAATTTGATCGCCGCGCTGGAAGCGAAGGACGAGGCACGAACGATGGCTGCCCTGAAAGAAGGACACATACGCGAGCTTAGATTGATCGAGATGCTGTGCCAGGACCTCGCCGACCTGTCGACTGGAATTCGACCCCCAGAGTGAGCATCGATTGCGGGCGTCCCGCCCTTCAGTCAACGAGAGAAAGTGCAACTGGCACGGAACGACCAGGCATATCGAAAGACCAGGTGCCGGCACTGTCGTCTTCCTTAACGTTGAGGTTCCGTTTCGCGTTGCCAACCGAAGGCCATCGGCAAACACTCTTTGCGGTACCTCCTTTTGGGGAAGGAGCCTGGGTTCCCATGAGAGAGCAGAGGTGCCGAGCTTATGACGAGCGAGCGCGATCCAACTCGTCTTGATCTTGGCCGTGCCCACTATGGCAGGAATACCATGTCGTCGTCCGGTGGCTTGAGATGCCAGAGTTCGAGCACGCCGTGGAGATCAATCTACGACCTGCGATAGAAGGCGAATGAGCCCATAGGCGATCGGTCAATTGCGGCAGCAGCCGATTGGCTGCGTCGACGTCGCGCGTGCATGAAGACCTTAAAGAGCGAGACCCCCGATCTTGGCCGGGGTATTCTCGAACACGTACGGCTTCAGGAATTGCCGACCCCCAAAAGAACGCGCGATCGATAGCGGTCGGCGCGGCCTCAGCGCAAGTCGTCTCCCAACGGCATTCTCTTTGATGTTTTTCGATGTCCCCGAGATCCTCTCGGGGCGACGGAAAGCTTGTCGCCGCACCAAAGGCAGGCGCCTGCTTGGACCGGTCGGCGGGCGACCTTGTCCGCCTATCTTGGTTGTGGACCGAACCATGTCTCGGGCTCGACAAGCCGGACATCGAAGCGAAGCGAAGCCACCTTCCCGGCAGACGCTCGGCCACGACAATTTCCAAGGCGCCGATTTCGGCCGTTCGATGAACATAGAGGTCCTCAGATGGCTGGAGATTGATCCCATCCAGCGAAATCGACCGCATGGACCTTGTCGGCGGCAACGCCTCGGCAAGCTGGGGGATCATCCTGTCTCCATTCATGGGTAAGGAACGATCTTTGGCCTCGATAGGGAGGTCGTCAGCCACCAGATCGTTCGTTAGACGGGAAAGCTCCTCTGCTTCTATTCCGGTATCGTCGACCTCGAAGGTGATGCTGCCCCATCCGTCACAAACGACAGTTCGGAGCGTTGGGTAGGGGAAGGTGACAGAAAGAAGATACAGACCGCTTCGAACACGCATGGCCTTGAAGCGCAACGGCCAATCAATTCTGCTCTTTATCGTGTCGCCGGCAGCAAGACCATGGTCGCTCGTGGCGCAAACATGGACAACGACGTCGGGCCAGTCGCGATCCCAGCAGCAGTCAACGACTGGAACGCGGCTTTCGTTCCCGAGAGTGATCTCTCCGCAGTCGCCATGCTTTGACAGGGTCGATGGACAGAAAATGGTGCGATCGAAGACGAGATGGGGACCATTGCGCGACAGAATGGTGGCTTCGGATTCGACCCTGTATGGGTCGACCAAGTAATCCAGAACCGTCGAATTGATCGCTCCGAATAGGCCGTCTTCCGACATGAAGCGAGAACCACCAAGTTTGCGCTCGCGCCATTAAATCTCTGGAAAAGCTGTCACAATCAAACAAATACTTGGGGCGTGCGTGAATTGAATTTTTCTTATCCGGCTTACTTTTCGCCAAAGCCGCCTTGCTGGCCGAGAAGGCGCGTCAGGCGTTCGTGAGCGACCAAACGAGTTCGGCGGTCGATTGCAAGCCGCATGCAGGTTCACTAAATGAGCAACTCATGCGCGCGATTAAATTCCAAACGGGTGAAGAGCGGAAGTCCACGACCGAACCGCAGGCTCGTGCAAGGTTGTATGCGTCGTCAACGGTGATGACGGCGTGTATGATGTGCTCGGTCGCTGCCGGGAAAGCAAGCTTGCCTGTACTTCGACATGTTCGCCGCGGACGGGTGTTTGGGAGAATCAACCACCCGCAATGGAATAGTCGGCTGGCCTGTTGCTTGCCGGGAGAAGCAAAATCGGTGTCCTGGACTATTTTGTTCCTTAGGACGGTAACTGCGAAGACTGACGTAAATGTCGAAACACTGGATCCTGCCCGGAACGCCACTATTTCCGCTCCGGGTACTCGAAGAAACGCAATACTATCTGAGCGAACTTGAGGCCTGCGCCACTCAAGATGAGTTGGCGCAGGCCGTCCTTCGCTACATCGAACCGTTCGGCGCGACCAATGTTCTTGTTGGCACGATGCCTCAAATCGGCGCGACGAAACGCCAGCAGATCGGCCATGTCTTGATCAATGCATGGCCAAATGACTGGTCGGCCCGTTACTTTTCGCGGAACTACCTGTTCAGGGATCCGACCATTGCTCTCGTTCGCCTCGGGCTCGAAAGCTTTACGTGGGATGACGAAGAAGTCGCCAGGCCCCGTTTGGGCGCGACCGTCATGGGAGAAGCAAAGGAGTTCGGGTTGGTGCAGGGCTTCACGATGACGCTCCCCAGTCTCGGCGACCACCATGTCGGGTTCTCCATCGCTGGTGAACGTCTTCAACTGTCCCCGCAGGATAAGAGAAACCTGGCGCTTGTCGCGAATTTCGCAATCTATCGCGCCTTGCTGATCCGACGGACAATGCAAAATTGCGACACTGCGCGGTTGACAGCACGCGAGCGCGAAGTTCTACAACTGGCCGCGGAAGGCTGGACCGAATGGCAGATCGCCGTGCGTCTCGGAGTGACCGATCATGCCATAGACAAGCATATGCGCGCCTGCCGGCAAAAGCTGGGCTCCCGCAATACCAATCATGCGATTGCGCTCGCATTTCGCAATGGTTTTATTTCATAGGCTACGCTTTCGCGTACCTGCGGCCGGCGGAGAACCGGCAGATGATCTCCCCGTCAACAGGAGATCATCAGGATGCTTCACATCATCAACAGCCAGAATATACACGCGTTTCGAGAGGAAATGGACCAGGCATTTCGTTTGCGACATCGTGTCTTTGTCGAGGAAAAGGGATGGAGCGACCTGTCGCGCGACGATGGCCGGGAGACGGACCAGTTCGATACTTCCGACGCCGTACATATGGTGTTCGTCGATCAGGGTGAAGTCCTTGGCTATCAGCGCATGTTGCCATCGACAAAGCCCCATCTGCTTTCGGAGGTTTTGCCGCAGCTATGCGAGAGCAAGCCACCGATCGGATCGAATATTTGGGAATGGACCCGCTACTGCGTCGAGCCTTCGTATCGAGAACATGGCCGGTCGCTCAGTGCGGTTTCAAACGCGCTTTTGTCCGGTTTTGTCGAATGGGGCCTGCAAAACGGCATCGATACGGTCATTATCGAGATGCAGCCGCTATGGATCCTTCGTTTGTTGCAGCTGCATTTCCGGATCAGCGCACTCGGGCTGCCGCAGCAGATTGCCGGCGAAGACGTGGTTGCTGTAACGGCAGCCTTCGATGACCGCACATTGGCAAAACTTCGCTCCTTGAAAACGGATCTGCGCCGGCGCGCGGCGTGAATTGCAGACCTGCGTGAGGCTGGCCGGCCCTGTGTCGGCAGAACTACGTCGCCCCCGACCGTTCGGTATCAAGTGTTTTGCGCTTGTGCCGAGCGGTCGCAAAGGCGCCGCATCAGATGCCGGACGTTACCTTGCCTTTTTTGAACGTCGCTGCCGCGCAAAACGCGTTTGACGGATCGCAAATCGCACCCTTCATTTCATTACGCCATTCACTTGCTCGTCGCAGGTTTTGGCTTGCCAGTTTCAAGAGCCATTTCAATTGACGTTCGATCTTATTTGAGCAACATTTAATATGTATCGCAGATTTTTTTGAACGTGAGATGGCAATGAGGAACGATAACGGATCTTTTCCGACGGGACGGCTATCGGCCCACGCGATCGAAGAGACGATGGTGCTGATCACCGCTATGGAAGCGGCGCAAACAGAAGCCGAAGTCCTCCGCCAAGTTCTCGCCTATGTCGGCCGGTTCGGCGCCAAGCACGTCCTGGCCGGCTCCATGCCGCTTGCCGGCATGAAGAAGCGGCAACAAGTGGATCATATTCTCCTCAACGGGTGGCCGACCGATTGGGTCATGCGGTACTTCGACCAAGATTATGTTCGTCACGATCCGACGATCAGAATGATCAAAGAGAAACACGCGCCATTTTTCTGGCAGGACATAGAGGCACAGAGGCTCTTCAATCTAAGCGCGCGCGATGTTATGGGCGAGGCGGGCGAGTTTGGGCTGCGAGCAGGCTTCACGATCGGCTTACAGACGCTCCAGGGTGCCCTGATCGGCTTTTCCATTGGCGGCGAGCGGATCGAGATCAGGGAGCAGGAGCGCGCCGGCCTTCAATTGATGGCAACTTTTGCCATCGAGCGGGCGCTACAGCTCCAGGAGATGGATCAGTTTCCGTTGACGCATGGCGTGTCAGCGCGGGAACGGCGGGCGCTACAATTGGCCGCCGACGGTCTCAGAGATCAGGAGATTGCCGTCAGGATGGGCATTTCCCATCATGGGGCCGAGAAGCATTTGCGTGCCGTGCGCGACAAGCTCGAGGCCAAGAATACGACCAATGCGATCGCAATCGCCATGCGTCTTGGCATGCTACGGTAGCCTAGCACTACTTTGGCAGAATTGATTTTGGAGCCATTGGGAGCCGGAAGCGAATTCGGCAGTGCGGACATCGCTCAGGGGCTGGCGCAGGTGATAGTGCCTTTATGACAGCGCGTCGGATGGCTGGCAGTGTCGGCTTAGGCGGCCCGTGTTTCTTCCTTTTTTTCCCGCTTTACCTCGTGCAGACGCTGATGTTGCAAGAAAGCGTAAGCGATCATTGTCATCAGTGCGTGTCGGTGGAGGCCTTGCCAGGACCGGCCTTCGAAGTGATCGAGACCAAGCTCTTCCTTCATCTGCTGATGAGCCTGCTCACAGACCCATCGCGCTTTGATGGCCGCCGCTAACTGCTTCAATGTCGCCTCGGCTGGAAGATTGGAGATGTAGTATTTGCGCTCGTCGTTTGAGCGCCACTCACCAACGAGCCATGCCTCTTCCCCCGGCATGTGCTGTTGTCCCTTGTCGAGGATGCGTTGTGGGGTGCCATCAGCAATCCGAATGCGCAGGGCCGAGAAGCGTGCTGTCAATCGACCTTTGGTGCCACGCCGCCAACTGACCTTCTTCCAGGTCGTTCCTTCCAGGATCGTTTCGGCTGCGCTCGAAAGAGTGTCGGGGATCGAATGCTTGCGCGGCCTTCCATGGCCGGAGACAGGAAAGATCAGTGCGACACCATGGGGATAGACCTTCTGATGCTTGGGAATGCCGACAGCCCAGGTGAGGCCACGTGCGCTCAATCCCTGTCGAAACGCAGCCGATAGACCGTAACCGGCGTCGGCAAGCACAGTGCCAAACCGCACACCTGCGGCAATCAACCGATCGATCTCATCGAGCGCAATCTCCGGTTTGGTGCGGGATACGCGCATTGGCTCGGGAACACCGGCCTTTACCATCCGATCCTGATCACTGGTCCAGCTTTCGGGCAGAAACAGCCGCAAGCCCACCGGGACGGGAACCTCGTCGCGTGTCAGCGTCAACGACACCAACGTCTGGCAATTGGCGCGTTTGCCCAGCATCGAGGCATATTGCGGCGCGACCCCAACCGAGTGATCACCCTTCTTGGGTAGGCCTGTGTCATCGATCACCAGAAAGGCATCCGAGGCTCCAACAATCTTGTCGGCCTGCACCGCTAATTCCGCCTCGAGCGGACCAGCGTCCCAAATGCCATCCGATATGAAATGATGCAGGCGGTCGTAGTGATCACGCGCAAGCCGTTCCGCCATCGGCTCAATGCTCTTGCGATCGCCCGGCCCGATGAGCCCCGAAATATACACCGGGCACATCTGCCGCCGCTTCTTGTGACCAAGCTTCTCAACAAATGGTTTCAGCCAATCCGCCAGGACAACATCCAACTCCGCCATCTCGCGCACCCCTGTGAACGCACACAAGATGGCCCATCATCGTAAATGGCCGGTAAATCTGCCAAAGTAGTGCTAGGGCGTCGACTCATAGGCTTTGACACCAAAATGCTTGCGACGACGAGTTTTACGGCGGCGAGGTAGTCTTCGACCTTATCGTCGACTGCCTATTGCACCCCCGAACGGCCGAACGGCAACCTTGAGATGCTTTTGGACATGCGATACCTTTCTCAATTGGACCCGAAGAGAAAAACACGAATCCCGCATCGTTCACACATCAAAGCAACAAGGCTATAATGTTTATTTCGGTCAAGAGATATCTACGCATATACTGGTCTATATTCTGGAGATATTGGGTCGTTATATGTGCGGCTGGCATCCTATTTGAGTTTATCAGTGTAACGCCGCCCTGGAACTTGATGGCCAAACGGATCTGGCCGGATTACGATTTCGATCAATCCGTGCTGGAAATCTTTCTTAAGCCGACAGGAAGAGCTTTGTTGCTCGCAACAATATTCATGGCATTGGCGATCTTTCGCGGGTTATCCAGCAAAATATTCCGTGAACGAGGATCTCCATTCGAACGCAAACAATGGTTCGCGATATATATTCTACTAGGCTTATGGGAGTTGTTCCTGGCCGTTCTAAACGTTTTGGTGGTTGTCAATTTACCGGTATCCATGTGGAACCTGCTATGGAACCCGGGGGTTGGTATCGTTGTGTATCTTACCTGCTTATTTATTGCTGCTCTTGCATTCGGATACATCAACAAAACTCGAATTGCTGAAAAGACCGAGAACACCAAAAAGCCAAATATAAATCCTGTGCCTGAATGGAGATTTGAAGAAGGACCATCACCAGAAGGGAAAACCAGAACGTGGGATGGGGTCGCCAGCCCATCTGCCTATCCGCTACGAAAGCCTGATCAGGCATCCGATTGATCTCGTGAGACTAGCGGGGGCTGCCACTCAAACTTCACCAGCCTTGAGTGCCGCTGAGTGAAGCTGTCGATCCGACATGCGCCGTCAGTGTAAGTCAACGTCTATGGAGCCGGTGGTAATCTATGATAGTTGACTCCAAAGCTTATCAGAAGGTTGCGTCTCCTGATGGATTTTGTGAATGCTCATGTCATGGCATAATGCGGGAGACCTACCGATCTCTGGATGTAATTCTCTGCGAGCCAGACATTGCTAGTGTTTTGGCCCGCAGAGCAGTCGCTCAACGCTGTAGGTTCACGAGCACGTCGAGCAGGTTCGAACCGGTCTGGAATACCTTGGAGTTGGCCGTGTAACTCTTCTGCGCCTGAATCATCTCAGTCAGTTCGGATGCAAGATCGACATTGGAGTTCTCAAGCGATCTCGCTTTGATCGATCCGAGGCCGCCGGTGTTTGCAAAACCGGTTATCGTCACGCCGGACGTGTTGCTTACCGCAAAAGCGTTACCGGTAAGGGCCGTCAAATTGTCAGGGCTGGCCACATTGGCCAAAGGAATGCGATAGACGGGGTCAAAGCTCCCATCGGCATATTTCAAAGACACGATTCCGTCTGACGCGATATTGTAGCCGGTAACTGCGCTCGCACCATGACCATTCACATGAGCTTCGATGGTTGTGAAACCAGCTGCAAGCTGCGACGTCCCGGAAAGGTCCAACGTCATCGGCTCGCCACCGGGGAGATTGAAGCTTATCGATGTTGGGCTGTCAGCAGCTAGCTTTCCTTCCGAGTCAAACCGCAACAATTCGGTAGCCAAAGGGGGAGAACCGGCATTGCCATAAGGGAAGCCACCCAGAGATGCATCGGCGTGGTTGAACACCGTCATCTCCCAGTAGTCGTCAGGTCCCTTGGAGTAATAGATATCTAGCTGGACCGTATTGCCCAATTTGTCATAGGCAACGAGCGAGGTCTTGTTCGTATAGGTGCTGTTGACCTGGTTCTGAGCCGGGGTTTGACCAATCAGCGAACGCTCAAACACACCGGTTGATGGCGAGAGATTGAATGACAGGCTCATGCCGCCGCTTTGATCGGCAACCCTCGGATCATTGCTCGGCAAGGAGGTCATGCCCGTCAAATCGATATCGAAGCCACCAGTGGTGGAGGTTGGCACCGTGATCGATGCGGGGCTCACCAAGGCGCCGGTCGCAGCATCGAAGGTGAGTGTCGCGGTGGCGAGTGCTTGAGGCGGCCTATAGGGAAAGCCACCCGCCGTTGCCGTCGCGGCGTTGAAAAAGCTGGCTTCCCAGGTATCAGGGCCAGTTTTTGTATAATAAGCGTCGATCTTGATAGGCGATCCCGCATCGCTCAGCCCATTCCAGGTCTGTTTTGCAAAATAGATGCTAGCAGGATCATTGGACGATGGCGGCAACTCACCGGCTGCTGTATCAATCTCAGGCACATCAGACGGCAAATTTGTGTGAGCCCCCATATTGTTTGTGGCTGGTCCGACTGCCTGGGTCATGCCGGAGAGATCGATCGTGAAGGGATCGTTCAGCGATGAAATCGTCAAGGTCGGATTGCCGCTGACAATGGCGCCGGTTGCCGGATCGAAGGTCAGGGTCGTCGTCGCCATTGGAGATGGATCAGATACATCATAAGGGAAGCCGGACGATTGCGCGCCATGCCGACCGAAGGCTGTTACCTCCCATTGATTGTTGCCGATCTTGGTCATGTAAACGTCGGCATAAAAGTCCTCGACGGGATCGGAGGAAGCGACCGTAAACTTGCGATCATAATACGCAGGCACCTTATTGTCCGACGGCGCATGCGACATGTAGGGCGTGACTTCTTTGCCGTTCGCAGGCAAGTTCACATCGAATATGCCGCCCGTCGATGGGACTGAGGATAGCCCGCCACCGCTGAGATTGATCGGCACGAGGCCGGAAAAGCCGTTGACGACCACGGCTGGTTCACCGCTGTTGTAGGAATAGCCCATCAGCGTATAGCCCGCCGAATTGACGAGATTGCCGGATTGATCCTTCAGGAACGAGCCGTCGCGCGTTAGAAGCGAGGCACCGGACGCGTCCTTGACGATAAAAAAGCCTGCACCGCTGATGGACAGGTTAGTATCCGAGTTGGTGTAGCTGATGTCGCCTTCCTGCGAGATTGCGCGACGGACGGAGGTATCGACGCTCCCGGAATTGTAGTTGCCCGAACCTGACGGCAATATCAGAGATGAAAAACTCGTGGAGGCCCGCTTGTAGCCCGTCGTGTTGACGTTGGCGATGTTGTCGGAAACCGTCGAAAGCCGGTTTGCTTGTGCGTTCATGCCGGAGACGGCAGTGCTCATGGTTCCGTAAAGGCTCATGTTAAAAGCTTCCAAAGCAGAAGCTAGCGCTCACCGGATTTGAAATCTAATCCGGCGACAAAACTAGCAATGGCAAGGCACTTTTAACGGTTAACCACGGAGGGTGTCCGCTATCATAGCGGAACCGTTACCCTAAGAAACCAGAACATTCGATAACTTAAGGCTACTCACTTACAAATTGAGTCTTTCATTAGGATTGTAACCTTGCGTAAGTCTTGCGCTGGATTGAAATTAAGACTGCCGATCGCGTCGAGAATTTGGAATGAACGTGCGTATCCGACCCAGCAAGCTCGTAATTGCCGGTCTGTTGACAATCGTCGCAATCCTTACCGCCTCCCCCGCCTATTTACCCGACAAGGTCCGCTTCGGCACCGACTGACTTGCAGAAGCCGATCACGGCGGCTTCTATCAGACTATCGAAACTACTCTGATGCTGAGCATGGTGCTTGGGCCGCGTTTGCGCGCTCGTTCATTCCGATCGCAGCAGACCGAGGCTGCAATCGGGGTCACTATGCTCAATCGAATGCTCGACTGCGGACGCCCGAAATCCGTTCGTTGCCCGGCAACGACGGCAGCAACGAAAGAGGTGACGCAGCAAAGACCCAATGATGACCCGTCGTTGAGCGGCGCACCAACGCGAGCCAAATACCCGGCCGCGCAACAGAAGCGGTTCGGGCCCCTGGTCGACGGGATGGTGAAGACGCTTAAGGCATCGAAGCAATGCGACTGATGGCCGCCGGCTGAGTCACCACATAGCGAGCCGTATTGCGCGCAAGAATGCCGACAAGTTCGTTGGCTCCAGCCCCGGAATGTCCTTTGCGCCATTCCGTCACGACATGTGCATGCCGTTCCAGAAGGAGGTCGAATTGCCGCCAGAATGCGAGGATTTCAATCCGATCCTACAGAAGCAAGCAACGCCAACTCTTTCAACAAGTTGGAAGCGCGCAGCTGGTAGTCAACAGGAGAGCCCTAAGCAGCATGCGAGAGATGCCTGTCTTATCCTAAAGCGCTTTGCGCCGCGCAAATTCTGTCGATCAGAGTATCGAGCTCACCCTTTGGGGGACGATTTTTGGCGAGGCGATGCTTCATATGCATGATCGGTTCGGCAAGGATTTCTTCCAAGTTCTCGGCGCAGCTGAAGTCACCGGCAACGCGCTTGACCTTCGAATTGTCGAAGATCGCGGTCCAGGCCTTGTCGCCGACCAAGGGGCCCACCCAATCCGGATTATACTTGATCAGCGTATCCGTCGGCACGTGGACGATTTTCGCCTCGACACCCAGCAATCTGGCGATCGCCTTGTGAATATCATCCCAAATATGGGCGCGATCGGAGGTGATGTGGAAGATTTCAGTCAGGGCTGCCTGCTTGCCGAAAAGCCCGACGAAAGGCACTGCGAAATCGACAGAGCGCGTCAGAGTCCACGGCGTGTGGCCATCGCCCGCGACAATCGTGGGCTCGCCATCCAGCATGCGCCTCGCCATTATGTCGCTGTCACCCATCATGATCGGCAGGCCGGTGCGCACGGTGTGACTGGGGCGGACGATCGTCCAGGCCAGCCCCCTTGACGCCATGAGCAGCTCCTCGCAGGCGATCTTGGCCTGGCTGTAGGGCCAGTAGGGATTGATGGCCGGCGTCTTCTCGGTGATGACATAGTGGCGTGCCGGCTTCTCATAGACCGAAGCCGAAGAGATGAAAATGTACTGGCCGCAATTGCCCGCAAACACTTCGATGTCGCGCGCAATCTGATCCGGCGTGAAGGCGATAAACTGGCATATGACGTCATAGTTGGCCCTGGCGAGATCGGCATAGGCAGCCGATCCGAGCTCACCGGTGATCGACGTCACGCCAGCCGGCAAGGGGTCGCCCCTCAGGCCGCGGTTGTAGACGCTGACGCGATGTCCCTCGTCAACAGCACGCTCGACGCAGGGATATGAGATTTGGCCGGTACCGCCAATGAAGAGCACGTTCAAAGCCATGTGTAGGACCTCGGCGTCTGATTGGTAGGATCAATAACTGCCATTCATAACGCGAAAAAGCCCTATCGTCTCCCTCGATTGCACTTGCAATCACCATCACCGTCAGAAAACCGGGACGGCTTCAGATCGGCCGCGTGCGTGGGCCAGTCGGCAGGCGAAAACGAAGCTACCAGCGCAGGCTGACTTTGCCGACCAGGCTTCCGACCACCCCGCTCAGCAAGATGCCGAGCGTGTACCATATCGCGATGAACGGAATGCCGTTTTCGACGCAGGCCCAGGAATATACCCAGCCGCCGACGCCCCCGGCGCAGGCACCGGCGACGAAACCGGCAAGCGCTGGACGCGTTGGGGCTGCGCGCCTGAGAAACCACATGTTGGCACAGAAGGAGGGAATGCCGAAAGCCACGATCAGGAACGGGCAAAACGACGCAGAAAATCCGATGATCAAACCTGGATAGGATGAAGCCGGCGACAGCCCGAGCTGGACGATTGCCAGCAGCACGACGACGCCGAAGGCCAGAGCCAAAACCTGGACCATGCGGTCGATCGAACCTTCCGGTCGCGCAACCCGCTCAAGAGCGACGATCGTCGCGCTCATCAGTATGGCGGTATATAGAAACTTCACCCAAAACGCCGCCACCGTCACATGGTGTAGATGCGGGCGAAAGGTAAGCGACACGAGCAACGCGGCTGCCGCGCCGACAACGCCGACAATGATCGTAAGCGCAAGCCGCATCCGCAGCGCATGACGGCGAACCGGGGTGAGGTCACTCACCAGAGCCTCGATCAATTCGTCATTTTTCGTCATTGGCAAAACCCAGCTTGCGTCCAATCGCGCGCATCCCCCGGTGGATGCTGACGCGAACCATTGCTTCAGACTGCCCTGTTTCGATCGCGGCTTCAGCAGTGGTCTTTCCGGCGATCTTTACCTGCCGCAGAAGCTCCCTCTGTTTGGCGGGCAGTTGATCGAGAAGACGGTCGACGTCGAGGTGGGCAAACAGCGCTTCCTCCCGAAATTCCGCGGCGATCTCGTCTCCCAAGGCAACTTCGACGCCTCTTTTGCCGCCATTTGCCCTGAAGTGATCGATCAACTTGTATTTCGCGATTTGGAAGAACCAGGCGGTAAACGCTCGTTCCCGATCGTAGGTAATGCGCCGGCTATGCACCGCCAAAAGCACCTCCTGAACCAGATCCTCAGCGTCGCGGTCGGCATCGGACCCAAGCCTCCTGCGATAAAATGCCAAAAGCAGATCCCGCAGAATGACGAGCAAACGCCTGTATGCAGCTTCATCGCCGTCGAGCGAGAGAAGCATCAAACCTTTCAGGACCTGTTCCGATACCGATTTAGTCATTCACGGGCAGTCATTCGTTGAGCGGCGCTCTTTGTTACATCCTCAGGCGAATATTTTGTCTCCCTTCTTGCGATCACAACGGCGTGATCTCTGTAACGCATTCGCGAAGGTGCCGAATGAGGGAGCGGAATTGAGGGACAACATGCTGTCGTCGACACGACGTCATTTGCGGATTGCCCCGTTTCCAAAGCGATCGCCCTACCCGCTCCAGAAAACCGGATGGGGATCATGTCGAGAAGATCGAAGATATGGAGAGCAGAATGTCGCTCACGAAGTTGAAGATCATGGGTATGGCGCTGGCGCTCGGCGCTGTGACCGCACTATCCGCACATGCCGCCGACAAGGCGCGCGTTCGCGGTGTCGTGGAAAGCCTCAGTGGCGATACCCTGATGGTCAAATCACGCGAAGGCAAGGACGTTACCATCAAGTTGAAGTCCGGATGGGCCGTCAACGGCATCGTCAACGCCGCCGTAACAGATATCAAGCCCGGAGACTTCGTCGGCATCGCCTCCGTTCCGACCGACAGCGGCATCAATGGCGCACTTGAAGTGCTGATCTTCCCGGCCGCCATGAAGGGCACCGGCGAGGGCGATTACGGCTGGGATCTGAAGCCGAAGAGCTCGATGACCAATGCGACGGTTGCCAGCGCCGTTACCTCGGTGAACGGACCCACCCTGTCGCTCACCTACAAGGGCGGCGAGAAGAAGATCTCCATCCCGCCGGGCACGCCGGTCGTCACCTTCGGCACGGCAACGAAGGACGACATCAAACCCGGCGCCGGCGTTATCATCAATGGCACGACCGCCGGAGACAACACAGTTGAATCCGACCGTGTTCTGGTCGGCATAAACGGCGTCATACCGCCAATGTGACGCGTCCATGCCGACAGCACGGGTTGCCCGGTTGCCGATGGCATCCGGGCAACCTCAATGGACAGCGACCTCGTCGCAGTATGTAATTTCAGATGCCGCTTCCCGGCGACAGTCAGGAGAACCATCCATGGCAAGCATCGAGCAGATCTTCAGCGCGCCGCCATCTCCCCCCGCCAAGATCTTCATCCGCCGGCATTCGGCCCTCACGCGGATGACCCACTGGATCAACGTGCTGTGTCTGACATTGCTGCTGATGAGCGGCATGCAGATCTTCAATGCCGATCCGCAATTGCATTGGGGCAATTACGGCGCCGTTGAAGATCCATCCTGGTTCGAGATCGCCAGCAATCAGGATGGCGACAATGTCACCGGGACGTTGCGCATCGGCCGGCTGTCGATCACAACCACCGGCATACTCGGTGCTTCCACGGCCGACGGCGAAATGACGCCGCGCGCATTCCCGGCCTGGGCGACGATGCCCGGCTACCAGGATCTTGCGGCTGGCCGACGCTGGCATTTCTTCTTTGCCTGGCTGTTCGTCATCAACGGGTTCGTCTACGTCGCCTACGGCCTGATCGGCGGTCATTTGCGCCGCGATCTCACGCCGACGAGCGAGGAGATCGCTCCCGGCAATATCTGGCACGAGATCAAGGACCACGCCCGTCTGCGCTTCCCGAAAGGCGAAAAGGCGCGGCGCTACAACGCCCTGCAGAAGCTGACCTATCTCATCGTCATCTTCATCCTGCTGCCGTTGATGATTGCTTCGGGGCTGACCATGTCGCCCGCGATAGATGCCGGCTACCCCTTCCTGCTCGATATTTTCGGCGGACGCCAATCGGCGCGCTCCATTCATTTCATCACCGCCTGGAGCCTGGTGGCCTTCGTCGTCGTCCATGTCGCGATGGTCGTTCTCTCCGGTCTTTGGAACAACATGCGTTCGATGGTGACCGGGCGCTATGCGATCATCAACGAGGAGGCTGATCGATGAGTTCCATTTTCACCCGCCGCCGTTTTCTCATCGGCTCGGCCGCCAGTCTGGGCGCCGTGGGCCTGACCGGATGCGATGACATCTCCCAGAACCAGCATGTGCAGAAGGTGCTCGCTCTGGCTGAGAAGCTGACCATGGGCACACAGCGGCTCATCGTTTCCCCGCAAACGCTTGCCCGCGAATATACCGAGGCCGACATATCGCCGAGCTTCCACCCGAACGGATCAACCCAGCCCACCAGCGCCGAATACGTCCAGATGGTCGAGACAAAGTTTGTCGACTGGCGTCTGAAAATCGACGGCATGGTCAACCGGCCAATGGAGTTTTCGCTGGCTGATCTGAAGAAACTGCCTTCCCGCACACAGATCACCCGCCACGACTGCGTCGAAGGCTGGAGCGCCATCGGCAAATGGCAGGGCGTTCCTCTTGGACTGATCCTGCAGACTGCGGGTTTGAAGCCGGGTGCCCGCTACGCGGTTTTCTATTGTGCGGACGAGCTGGAGCAGACGCTCGACGGCAGCGGCCGCTACTATGAAAGCATCGACCTGATCGACGCCTTTCATCCACAGTCGATCCTCGCCTATTCGCTTAACGGCAAGGATCTGCAAGTCGAACACGGCGCGCCCCTGCGCCTGCGCGTCGAGCGCCATCTTGGCTACAAGCACGCGAAATACGTCATGCGCATCGAAATCCGCGACCGGTTCGATGATCTATGGGGTGGTAATGGCGGGTTCTGGGAGGATCGTGGCTACGAATGGTATGCCGGTATTTGAGATGTCGTGCCAGAAGTCAATAACCGGGCACGGTGACGATAGACGATATCAGTGGCATGGGTGAACCTCACGCACGCAACATCTAGGCTGCGCCCTCGATGGAATATGAACGCGCAGCTCCAATGCAAGAAGCTCGCTAGATCAGATGATTATGCGTCCAAAGCAGCTTCGCAGAAGTGAGGCATGCCTCTCTCCAATATACCGGTATCTCAAATCAGCCATCTTCCGAGATCCGTCCAATTCGCAGTCTGCGGCAGCGCAGGTCCTTTTGCCCGTCGATATCCTTTCAGGCTTTGGAACTATGACTGCTCTGTATGGTGGATATACCTGGAAACACGCAATCTTGCGCGCTCCCATCCTCGGGCCAATCTTGGAAGGACGGCGCGCTTCTCGGCAACCGCCAACTATTGCAGTTTCGACAACGCATTCGAGATAATTGTTGCAATTGCCGGCGGTGGACCTTGGCATCATTATCATTTCACAAACGCCATCCGGAAATGAGCCCTATCAAACGGCCCTTATAAACCATCAGGATATATCAATGACCGCCCCATCAATTGGATCGAAATTCTTTTTCGCTGCCGCCACTGCAACGCTGCTGACTGCCTCTGTCGCACACGTCCACGCTTCCGACCGTAGCGTGGCGGTTGGAGCCCAGTACGACACTACCCATGTCTATGTCCCAGTGGTTGATGTCGATGCCTTTGCGAGTAGTTTCGTCGCCACCTTCGGCGGCACGTCAACCAAACAGGTCGTCACCATGGTCACTCCAACCCAGAGCAGCACAACCTCGCAACTTGTCCGAACTCCCATTGGAGCGGTGTCACTTTTTGGATTCAAGACACCGATCCCCTACCCCTTCGGACTTGAGCGCACCGGCTATCTCGTGACGGACATGGACGAGGCGATCCGCCAAGCAAGGAATGCCGGGGCCTCGGTCATTGTTGACACCTTCCCCGATCCGATCGGCCGCGATGCCATCATCCAATGGCCGGGCGGCATCAACATGCAGCTTTATTGGCACACCGAAGCTCCGCATTATGTAAAGTTCGACGCAGTTCCGGAAAATAGAGTCTATATCTCGCAGGACTCCGTCGATGCCTTCGTTCATGACTTCCTCGCCTTTTCACATGGAGAGGTTGTCTCGGACAGCAGCCAGGCGCCTGGCATAGAGATCGGCCGCCCGAATGATACCTACCGCCGCGTCCGCGTCGTATCGGACTTCGGTAACATGACGGTCCTTGTGACCGATGGGCATCTTCCCTACCCCTATGGCTATGAGACAACCGGCTACGAGGTGAAGGATCTGAGCGCAACCATCGCGAGAGCAACCGCCTCTGGCGCGACCGTGCTGGTTCAGCCTTACCAATCGGACAAGCGGCAGGCTGGGATCCTCCGGTTTCCCGGCGGATATATTGCCGAAGTCCATGCATCGCTCGCCTCGCAATAATCAATCGCCCGAACCCGCTGGAAAGGCACACAAGAGACCAATCGGTCTTGATTGCAAGTGGTTTCCATACTCGCAATTGCCCTTCCGGGAGTCATTTGCGTCGCTCGCATAGCCAGCATCTGGAAGGTCAACGGCGCTCAGCAACTGGCCTTCCCTCACTGCCAACCATCGGCAGAAGCCGGCATGGCCGTTCTTGCCAGGCCGGCCTTTGCCGTTCCGCGGATCGACACATTCGCGAGCACCGTTGATTACAAATCTTGTTTGCAATACTCGATGATGATGAATTGCAATTCGTGAAATAATGAGATGAATGACTACAGGGCCCTGAAAATGTTTCTGCTGGCGGCTGAAAAGCGCAATTTTGCGCAGGTAGCCCGCGAGCTTGACCTGACCCCGGCGGCTGTCACAAGAGCAATCGCAGCGCTTGAAGACGATCTTGGTGTGCAGCTTTTTGTACGCACCACTCGTCAGGTATCGCTGACGACCGATGGGGCAGTGTTCGCCGCACAGATCAAGCCGGCTGTCGAGGCGCTCGACGATGCCCGCAAAGACGTTCGCAATGCTCATAAGGCCGATCAGGGACGCTTGCGGATCAGCGCGCCGACCTGGTTCGGCAAGGCGGTATTGCCACCGATCCTTTCCGGATTTCGGCGACTTAACCCGAAAATCAGCTTTGAGATTTCGTTGTCCGACGGGCTCGTGAACATTGTGGACGATGACTACGACCTGGCAATCCGCATCTCGTCCCAACCGTCCGACAAGTTCACGATCTGGCGCAAGATCCGTGTAGTTCCCCGTATTCTCGTCGCAGCGCCGGGAAGCCGCTATGCCGAAATGCAGCATCCGAGCGAGTTGACGTCCGATGATTGCCTTGCCTATAGCGACGACAGCCGCGGCGAGAACTGGGTGCTGTCGGATGGTGTGTCGAGTATGACACTCTCTGCAG
The DNA here is from genome assembly GCF_016429015.1 of Rhizobium sp. ASV20. Taxonomy (GTDB): domain Bacteria; phylum Pseudomonadota; class Alphaproteobacteria; order Rhizobiales; family Rhizobiaceae; genus Rhizobium. The sequence continues at coordinate 3,227 of NZ_JAELTU010000088.1, read as the reverse complement.
GGCGGGCGTTCAGCGCCAATAATGGCGAGGTTCTTGCGGACATGGCCGCCGATGCAGCGGGCGTGGCGATGCTGCCTGGCTTCCATGTTTCGGAGCACCTGAGAACCGGTCGTCTGGTTCACGTGCTGCGCGGATGGGCGCCGGCCGATCTCTGGCTGACGCTTTACTATCCACCCTATCAGGCTTTGCCACCCCGCATTGCCTTGTTTTCGAAGTTCTTCGAAGAGCAGGTCGCGGCTCATATGCTGAGGTTGGATTAGAAGCAGCGCTTCTCTTCGACGCGCAACACGAAACGCGGGCTCTCACTTGCCGTGCAGGTCAACTATTTCTTCGGCGACCAAAGCCTGCATACGCCACAGATTGCGGTCATGAATGCCTTCAGCGCAAAGATCGACAATCGTGTTGTGAAGATACTCGGCACAAGAGCCGCCTTGCCCACAGGCTCTGGCGATTTGAAAAGATGCCTGTTCTGCCGGGAGAGGCCTTGTCAAACCAACACGCTTCGTGCTTGCCCAAAATGTCAGGGCTTTGCGAACACCCGCCTTGGTTCGCACCGGGAGCCATCGGACCATATCCATGACTTCGCGATATTTGATCTCGCGCCCCACAAGCGCACGCAGATCGTCCTGCCGCCGATCGGCGGACAATTCGAAGACGATGCCGTTGCATTGGCCACCACGCTCAAGAACCATCATCAGTCCGGGCTGGTCACTGGTTGCCCGCCAGCGCTCGATCTTCAGCGAGAACGACCTGTGCCATCCATGCACGCTGGCGCGCTCTCTGCTGGCTGGTTCGAATTCAGGGTTCCAGATCAGCGACCCATAGGCAAATACAAGAAGAGGATCATCGCCTGCCTCGCTTTCGATCCGTCGGACCAGCTCGTCAAGTTCCATCCGAGAGAGCGGCGTCCACCCCGGCTCCGGGCCGTCATCACGGACATCCCTGATGGTCAAGGCAACAAGTTCTGGTGTCAGTTTCATCATCGCATGTTTCGCTTCACGACAAGCTTCTCGTGCAGTGGCCGCGGCAGGTTTCCACCGCGGCCACCTATCGGGTCAGGACTGAATGAACGCCAGAAGGTCTGCATTGAGCAGGTCGGCATTGACAGTCAACATGCCGTGCGAGAGCCCGGGATAGGTCTTGAGCGTTCCGTTTTTCAGAAGCTTGATCGCTTTATGGGCAGCGTCGGCAATTGGCACGATCTGGTCGTCTTCACCATGCAGAACCAGCGTTGGGACGCTGATCGCCTTCAGATCGTCGGTCTGGTCCGTTTCTGAAAATGCCTTGATGCCATCGTAATGGGCCTTGGCGCCACCCATCATGCCTTGTCGCCACCAGTTCTGAATCACTCCTTCTTGAACCTCGGCGCCAGCGCGGTTGAAGCCGTAGAAGGGCCCGGCTGGAACATCACGGAAAAACTGAGCGCGGTTTGCAGCGAGCGCCGAACGAAATCCATCAAAGTCCTCAATGGGTAAGCCTTCCGGGTTCTCGGTAGTCTTTAGCATCAGCGGCGGGACGGCGGAAACGAGAACCGCCTTGGCGACACGACCCGCCTTTTGACCGTACTGGGCGACATAGCGTGCAACCTCGCCGCCGCCCGTCGAATGACCGATGTGAACCGCGTTCTTTAGGTCCAGGTGCTCCACAACCGCGAAGGCATCAGCCGCATAGTGGTCCATGTCGTGACCGTCGGCTACCTGAGAAGAACGTCCATGGCCGCGGCGGTCATGGGCGACCACGCGATAGCCCTTGGAAAGAAAGAAAATCATCTGAGCGTCCCAATCGTCGGACGACAGCGGCCAGCCATGGTGGAAAACAATCGGCTGCGCATCTTTGGAGCCCCAGTCCTTGTAAAAGATTTCCGCGCCATCCTTGGTGGTAATGGTAGACATGTCCGTGGTTCCTTCATTCGGTTTGATGGGAGCATCATTTGCTACCGACATGGTAGCCCAGGCGGTGCTCTGTTCGTCTGATGTGGTCATATTGCCGCCGCTCACCGACGATAACAATTGCAGTAATTCTTTCTAAATTATTGCATTTATCGCAATTATTCCCAATACGATCCCGGATGCATATCGTCTGCCGTGCTTAGACTGAGGCGCCTGCGATTTTCGGCCAGCGGGAGCTGGAATCTTCCGGTGTTAACGCGCAAGTCGGCGGCAGTGCCGATGAGCCGTTCATGAGCGAAATCGGCACCTTTTTGCCGATCGCGCTGTGTGACCGGAACTCGTCATAGTCTCTACGCTAATTCTCGATCTTTGCCCCGGGGGTCGTCACCCACCCTTGCGTCGCAATGGCATGGGCTCATGAACCAATGAGCGTTCAAGCACTCGACCCGAAACTTGCCTTTAAATGACTCGATATAGCTATTATCTGTCGGCTTGCCTGGCGGTGAGAAGTCGAACAAGACGCCCTTGTAATAAGCCCGGAGATCAAGCTCTCGCGAGATAAACCCGTTGCCATTGTCGCCCGAATGGTGGCGGGATAACCGACGTGCCGACAACCGTCAACACGCGGATTTTGCGGCCCGTGGCCAGCTGATAATGAACAAAATCCATGGCCCAGACATGGTTGGAATGGGTCGCCTCCGTGCGATCGCCCCGTAGCTTGGGGACCTTGTTCCGCAGTTGCAGGTCCATCTCCTCGTAAAGACGATAGATTCGCTTTGGGTTGACGGGCCAGCCGTCACGCCTGAGAAGGACGTGAACACGACGGTAGCCGTCGCGAACGCGTGTCTGACAAATGTCCCTGATCTTCAAGTACCACCACTTACCCCATGCGCTCGGAGGCGTAGGAGCCGGGGCTCGCCGGGAAGACGACGGTGCGGTTGCCGTTGAGGAAGGTGCGGAAATGGATATGCGCATGGATGGCGCGCGCCAGCACCTGGCTTTCCACATCGCGGCCGATCGAGACGTAGTCGTCGGCCGACTGCGCATGCGTGATGCGCGCTGTGTCCTGCTCGATGATCGGACCTTCGTCGAGGTCGGCGGTGACGTAATGCGCCGTCGCCCCGATCAGCTTCACCCCGCGCTCATAGGCCTGCTTGTAAGGGTTCGCCCCCTTGAAGGACGGCAGGAAGGAATGGTGGATGTTGATGATCCGGCCCGACATCTTCCGGCACATCGCATCCGACAAAACCTGCATGTAGCGGGCAAGCACGATCAGCTCCGTGCCGGTCTGCTCGACCAGATCCAGAAGCTGGGCCTCGGCCTGTGGCTTGTTCTCCT
>NZ_JAELTU010000830.1 GCF_016429015.1 Rhizobium sp. ASV20 | reverse complement strand
GGGCTACAGCTTCCACCACGGACGGTTTATCATGCAACTGCGACGGTTCTGCGACAAGCACCCGAACGTCACCACTTTTGAGACGGAAGTGACGAACATGATCCGTGGCGAGCACAGCCCTCAGGTCCTTGGCGTGGAGACGGTGACAACGGACAAGATTGGTGGCAAGAAGAAAGACTACTTTTTTGGCCAGCTAACTATCATCGCCGACGGCTACAACTCAAGGTTCCGCAAGCAGATCATTTGCAGAAAGCCCGTTGTTAAAAGTAAATTCTACGCGCTGGAGCTTATAGACTGCCCTTTGAAGCCCAAGAATTTCGGCCATGTCATCATCGGCAAAACATTCCCCGTTCTCATGTACCAGATTGGCACCCGCGAGACGCGTGCAC
>NZ_JAELTU010000829.1 GCF_016429015.1 Rhizobium sp. ASV20 | reverse complement strand
CCCCCCCCCCCCCCCCCCCCCCCCCCCCCCCCCCCCCCCCCCCCCCCCCCCCCCCCCCCCCCCCCTTTTGCCAGCTGAAGACGGCATACGCGATCTTCGCCGATGTCTCGTGGGCTCGGAGATGTGTATAAGAGACAGGTCGAATCATGGAACCAAGTAAATTCCACAGGTCGCCATGGGCGTGTTTGAAGAGCATCCAATTAAACGCTTTCAACGTATCACAGACCCGTACGTCGACTTGTATATATTTGCTGTCTCTTATACACATCTGACGCTGCCGACGAAATTCTTGGAGTGTAGTTGTCGGGGGTGGGGGGGTCGTTGAAGGGGGGGGGGGGGGGGGGGGGGGGGGGGGGGGGGGGGGGGGGGGGGGGGGGGGGGGGGGGGGG
>NZ_JAELTU010000828.1 GCF_016429015.1 Rhizobium sp. ASV20 | reverse complement strand
GCTTGGTACCGTTCTAAGCGGTATTTTTGACTTCCGTGAGACTGTATTGCAGTCCAAAAATGCTGGGGTCGTGCTCTCAAGCCTCGACGAAAGTTAATGGATTTGGCTTGATGGAAACACACCTCCCAAGTGATTTGCATTCTCAAAACCGCGGACTTGCATAGAAGCCGTACTGCATTAGGTTAAGTCTCTTCTAATCTTACGCAAATTGAAAGGTAGATGCTGGTTTATTTTCTGCAGTTAAGGTGACAATGTTGGCCCTTAGAATACCCGGCAGCCGTCCTGCAAACTGCTAAGTCAGTGCATGCATGGTGCATTTTTCAGCCAGCCACACTTCCTAGCATCTCGTATGTTTATCGGGAAGTTGCGGCTTTCGCTCACCCTTGCAC
>NZ_JAELTU010000827.1 GCF_016429015.1 Rhizobium sp. ASV20 | reverse complement strand
ACACTCCAAGAATTTCGTCGGCAGCGTCAGATGTGTATAAGAGACAGCAATTGCTCTTAAAAGTTGACAAAACAAAGGGAAGAGTACCATTATCGTTAGTTGCTCCTTTTATTGTTAATGCCTCTGTCTTTCCATGCGCGATCGGCATCTGCGTTTTCTAGTTAGCATCTTATAATTCAGTAACTCATACTGAAACCTACTGGGATGAATGGGGGGTTCCGGAATATCTTCTCTCAGAGACTTCTTAGCAGAAGAGTTAATGCCGAATCTCCTGTCTCTTTGGGCTAATTTGTCGACGTCTAACTCTGTCTCTTATACACATCTGACGCTGCCGACGAAATTCTTGGAGTGTAAGTGTTGGGTGGGGGGGGAGCGGGTAAAGAGGGGGG
>NZ_JAELTU010000826.1 GCF_016429015.1 Rhizobium sp. ASV20 | reverse complement strand
TGTCTCGTGGGCTCGGAGATGTGTATAAGAGACAGATACTGGCCGGCGTCAACCTAAACATGGTCGATGCTCTGCCAACGTCACGCCATGTGGTTCCGCTACGCGCGTTCCGTTTCTCGCGACTTGCGATGAGCCCCGCAATTACCACAAGATGCTTGGCCAGCCGACCTGTCTCTTGTTTCCTCTCTCGCCTAAAATTCTTACAACGTCCAACCTTGCGCCTTGGACAATTTTCTCTTCGTTGCTAACTCTTCTTCTTCTAAAGCGCCAACTCCTCACAACCTTCCGCCGCGCGGGGCAAAGCGAGCCCGATCCCAAGAATCCATCACCGCTGATTACCCCTGTCTCTTATACACATCTCCGAGCCCACGAGACATCGGCGAAGATCT
>NZ_JAELTU010000825.1 GCF_016429015.1 Rhizobium sp. ASV20 | reverse complement strand
CCTGCCACCAATGGCAAGCGTAAAGGTAATAACTTTCAAGTACGTGTTTGACCAATCGAGGCGTCATACTGACAATTCATGCCTTCTAGCTGCTGGAGATGCCGCTCCCGTATCATTGAAGAAGCAAAAGCCAGCCAAGGCCACTGCCGCTACGAAAACTGCCACCAAGGGATCGAAGCCCAAGGCCGCCGCCACGAAGAAGGAATCCGCTGCGAAGAAGGAGGTCGCCGCTGAGCCTGAAGAGGAGTCTGCTGAGCCTGAAGAGGATCCTGCTGAAGAGCAAGAGGAGAAAGACGACGAGGCCCAAGTTCTTGCTACAGAACTGGACTCGGAAGATGAAGATGAAGATGACGCCGCTGGAGGTGGGACGCTGTTCGAACAAGGTCAAGA
>NZ_JAELTU010000824.1 GCF_016429015.1 Rhizobium sp. ASV20 | reverse complement strand
CCCCTGGAGCGCAACAAAGCCGTGCATGGCATGCCAGCTTGCCGTTGTTGGCGGCTCAGCGCGCTTTCTCACGGATTTAAAAGCTAGTTTGCTAGCTAGGGATCAGTATTCGCGGGAGATTCATAGGCGGAGAGACTCGGTGCCGGCACTGTTGCCGATGGTGGATGCGTGGATTAACATGTGCTATCCACAGGATCAGCGCAGAGCGATCCATGATGAGAGTCGCATGTTGGCTGGGATGGTGTTTGCGATGAGGGATCAGATGCGCCAGGTTAGGGAGACGGTGGATAGGCAGTATCATCGCTCTACTGCAGCACGGAATACGACGGAGGGCGGGTTACCTGTGCCGCGATCTGTGAGTCAGAGGGAACATGAGCGGGAGCCGAAACG
>NZ_JAELTU010000823.1 GCF_016429015.1 Rhizobium sp. ASV20 | reverse complement strand
AGCCGGGTCTTGCATCACTATCTGTGTGATGCCGGTTCGGCCAACCTTTAAACTGTACAGAAATTTACAATATGGTGTAAAATTTGCAAATGAAATTGGATTGAAATGCACATAAATACGGCCAATTGCAAGCTAACGCCACCCTGCGCAGTAGAAGACCCGATAACCCGACCTATGGCCATTCGTTTGTACGCTGTTCTGGGACTAATTACACAAATGCAAAGATGCCTAAGCAAGTCAGATGTCAAAAATAGTTTTGTGTTACGACCTTTGTCCACTCCAATGCTAGGTATGCGGTACAGGAATTCTACGGAATACAAGATTTAAGTTCGGTGCAAGCTGCAGAAAGGCGGGTATTTATTTGAGCGAGAATCGTGAGCATTCATAGTA
>NZ_JAELTU010000087.1 GCF_016429015.1 Rhizobium sp. ASV20 | reverse complement strand
CCATGAAACGATCCATCCTGCCAACCATCGCGCATCGCCTGGCAATCCTCTGCTATGTCGTGTTCGCGCTGTTCCCGCTCTTCTGGCTGCTGAAGGTCTCGGTGACGCCGAACGACCTGCTCTATACGGAAGGCGTGCGCATGTGGCCCTCGCGCACCACATGGGAGCACTATGCCTTCGTGCTGCAGCACAGCGACTTCCCGACATTCTTCAAGAATAGCGTGATCGTCGCGGGTTCGACTGCGATCGCCGTCACCATATGCTCATCTCTGTCAGGTTACGCGCTCTCGCGGTTCAACTTCCGCGCCAAATACTGGATCGTGGCGTTGATGCTGCTGACGCAGATGTTTCCGCTGGTCATGCTCGTCGCGCCGATCTTCAAGATCCTGACGCCGCTGCACCTGACCAACAGCCTGACCGGCCTTGTCATCGTCTACACGGCCTTCAACGTGCCCTTCGCCACCTTCCTGATGCAGTCTTTCTTCGACGGCATTCCGAAGGATCTGGAGGAGGCTGCGATGATCGACGGCGCGACGCAGTTCACGGCCTTCCGGCAGATCATCCTGCCGCTGACCCTGCCCGGCATCGCGGCGACGCTCGGCTTCGTCTTCACGGCCGCGTGGAGCGAGCTACTCTTCGCGCTGATGCTCATCAACGGCAATCAGGCCGCGACCTTCCCGGTCGGGCTTCTCACCTTCGTCTCGAAATTCTCCGTGGACTTCGGGCAGATGATGGCAGCGGGCGTCATGGCGCTCATTCCGGCCGCCCTCTTCTTCCTGCTCATCCAACGCTATCTCGTGCAGGGTCTCACGGCCGGCGCGGTCAAGGGTTAGTCAAATGGCATCGATCGATATTCAGAACGTCAAGAAAGCCTATGGCCACGTGCAGGTGCTGCACGACATCGATCTTCGAATCAAGGATGGCGAGTTCGTCGTTCTCGTCGGCCCGTCGGGGTGTGGCAAGTCCACCCTGCTCCGAATGATTGCCGGCCTCGAAGACATCAGCGGCGGTGAAATCCGCATTGCCGAAAACCGTGTCAACGAGCTGCATCCGAAGGATCGCGACATCGCCATGGTCTTCCAGTCTTATGCGCTCTATCCGCATATGAATGTTGCCGGCAATATGAGCTACAGCCTGCGGCTGCGGAAAATGGCGAAGGACAGCATTTCGAAGGCTGTCGCAAACGCTGCAGCCAAACTTGGCCTCGATCCGCTGCTTGAGAGGCGACCAAAAGCGCTTTCCGGTGGACAGCGTCAGCGTGTCGCCATGGGACGCGCCATCGTACGCCAGCCGAAGGCATTCCTTTTCGACGAGCCTCTTTCGAACCTCGACGCGCGCTTGCGTGAGCAAATGCGCGCCGAAATCAAGAAATTACACGGCGATCTTAAAGCGACATCGATCTATGTCACGCACGATCAGATCGAGGCGATGACGCTGGCGGACCGCATCGTTGCCATGCATGGCGGTGTCGTGCAGCAAGTGGGTAGCCCGCTCGAACTCTACGACCGCCCTGCCAATCTCTTCGTGGCGGGCTTCATCGGATCGCCCGGCATGAACTTCCTCGATGCGACCTATGAAGGAGACGGCGTCAAGCTCAAGGATGGCACGATCGTTGCGCTTTCGGAGCCTCTGAAGCTGGCAGCGGGTACGAAGGTGACGCTCGGCATTCGCCCGGAACATGTGGTGCTGTCGTCCAACCCCAGTGACATGGCTGCCAATGTCGAACTCATCGAGCCCACGGGTTTTGGCATCATCCTGCATCTTTCGCTGCACGGTCTGCCCTTCAAGGTCTTCACGCTGGATCGCAGCGCTCTGAGTGCCGGCGACCGGGTGAATGTCGCATTCCCGGCTCAGCATCTGCATGTTTTTGACGAGGAAGGAAAAAGGGCGGCTTAAGCCGCCCTTCCATTTTCGCCGGGAGTTGAGGCTCGCAATCTTATGCAAAAGGCTCGGTTGGGCTCTTCGATGGCTGCGTAAACCAACGGGGGCCTTCTTCCGTCATATAGATATGGTCTTCCAGACGGATCCCGAACTTGTGCGGGAAGACGATCATCGGCTCGTTCGAGAAGCACATGCCGGCCGCAAGCTTGGTTGCATTGCCGCGCACGATATAGGGCTCCTCGTGAATCTGAAGGCCCAGGCCATGGCCGGCACGATGCGGCAGACCGGGCAGCTTGTAATCCGGTCCGAGCGAATGCTTGGCAAGCACGGCACGCGCCGCATCGTCGAGGCTTGAGCAAGCCGCGCCGAGCTTGGCGGCATCAAAGACAGCCTGCTGCGCTTCTCGCTCGATGGCCCAGGCATCTTCAAAAACGGTATCGCCGGCTTTCAGCTTGTATGTCCGTGTCAAATCGGAGTGATAGCCATCGACGCGTGCGCCGGTATCGACCAGGATGACATCATCTTCACCAAGAACCTGGTCGCCATCGGCGCCATGTGGCAGCGACGTCGCTTCGCCAAAGGAGACGATGCAGAAGGTTGAGCTGGAGGCACCAGCCTCACGGTGCCGTCGATTGATGAATTCAGCCACTTCGGAGGCGCGAATACCTGGCTTCAGCAGCGCATGAGCCTGCTTGTGAACATCGAGCGTCAGGTTCATCGCATAGTGAATGAGCGCGATTTCGGCCGATGACTTGATGCGGCGGATGCCGTTGATGAGTGGGCCACCATTTACAAGCCGTTCGACGCCCAGCTTAGCTGCCAGCGCGTGGTAGAAATAGAGAGGCATATCGTCATCAAGCGCGAGAGTGCCGCGTTCGCCAAGGAGGCGCGCGACAAGCGCCGCACTGCTTTCCTCTTCCTGCCATTCGAGAATATCTGCCGGGAGATGCGGCAGCGTCTCGACACGGCTGCGCTCGAAGCCCGGAACGATGTAGTAGAGCCCGGTCTGCGTCACCAATGCGCCGAGAAACCGCTCGCTTGCATGCCAGACGAGACCGGTAAAATAGCGCAGGCTCTCGCTCGGCCCGAGCAGCATGCCGGCCAGACCTTCGGCATCAAGCACTTGGCGAAGTCGCGAAAGACGCGCCTGTCTTTCTTCGTCGGTGATCCGGGGAACAGGATGTTGCCACGACATTCTTCAACTCTCCTCAATATTCTCAGTCGAATGCGTTTTGCGCCAAATGCGGCGCGACGGCGTCGACACTAATGATCTTGTAGGCAAAATGTCGACAAGGAATTGGAGGTGCGCCTCGATTATCGGATCCTTTGATGACGGATATTGGCGACCGGCGCAACGATCGAGCGGCTCTGTCCAAACCTCAAAGCTTTGTAGCCCTCATTCGCTCGATTCTCGCGCATGGTTGGCTGCAGCCTCAAGGGAAAATCCTCCCCAGAAGCGCAGTGTCTTCTGCTTGAAAGTTGTAACGAAGTATTGCCGCAGCTTGTTGAGCAAACTTGGTTCGCAACATCCCGCCAGCGTGAAATATTGGGAAATATTGAGACCTATTGTGTTCACCCAGCCTGCATAACGTCAGTGTCATTACGTAGTAACGAAGGCATTGAACATGAGGCAACCACACATCGTCGCAACTTTGTTGATGACAGCCATTGTCGGAGCAAGTGTCTCGGCATTTGCCGCCGAACCACCGGCCGCGCCACAGACACAACCGACCGCCGGCGCCGAATCTGACCAGCAACCTGCTCCCGGCCAGGCGCCGCCGCCTGGCTGGTCTAGGCCCGGTCAACATCCAGGCGGCCCGATGATGGGTTTTGACGATGGCCGGCCGATGCGGCCGTTCGGACCTCCCGGTGGATTCCCCCGCGGACCGAACCCTGCCCTCGAGATTGCCGGCAAACTATCGGCCTTGGAAACGTTGATCGGCATTCGCAGCAATCAGCTTGATGCCTGGAGAGACTACACCAGCGCACTCACCGATTTCCTTGCGTTTCCGAGGCATAGGCGGCCTGGCCCACCGATGCCAAGCGACGATGCGGCACCACCATCAGAGCATGATGCCGACAACCAGCCCGACAAGCAGAATGAACTGTTTGGTGAGCACATGGCCGACTTCGTGCTGGATCGTGCCGCCAAGGCGACCGTGCTCAAGGACAAAGCGGCCGCATTGCGTAGCGTGCTCACCGCCGAACAACTTGCAAAGCTGGAAAACGCCGAACGATCACTCGTTCCCGGTCCGCGCCCATTTGGCGATCGGCGCTAAAGGGATCTCTCAGACAGCCTCTGAGCTTAATACAGCAGACCATTTCCTCTCTGCCTCCAACCGGCCAAGTCCCCCCGGACGCCCCCATCGGTTGGAGAGAGCGGCTCTGAAAGAGCCGAATGGCCCGGAAACGCCCCGCCCGGCGTTTCCGGGCCAATAACGTGCGTGCAATACGGGCTATCCGCCAGTCGTGCTGGTTTCGATTTCCAGGCACGGATATAGCGAGGCTGGATCTCGCAGAAATAATGCAATTCTTAGATAGTTGAATCAAAATCGGCTGACTAAGACAGCGATCTGTCGAGCGTTTGCCTAAGCCTGAGTTGTTTGGAGGTTCTTCCCCCCACCTTCCGGAGGTAATCCGGCTTCGCCATTCGTGTTGGGGGCGTCATGGCGAAGCCGGGTAGGCGGGGCGATCAAAGCCTGATCAAGCCAAGCATGTTGATCGACTGTAACTTTACAGGATTCGATGGGCTGAACATTTCCGAATGTTTCTTAAATTGGGCATTATGACGAAATTTGATGTCCCGGCTTTTCTATTCTGAGTATTATTATTTTAATAAGTTCGAAGAACTTAATTTCATATTACCAACCTTTGAAGCGTGAAAAATATGAGAAAGTAAAACATGAATTTTCACGAACTTATCCTTCGCGCATCAGGGCTGTTCTGACGGGAGAACAAGCGCGACGGACATGCAATGATGGCCATGCTTTGAGACGCTGCAGCCGCCGGCGCGACATCGCGCCGCGACCGATCTTTCATGCAGCTCGGCCTGTCATGATCCCTTGAGGTTCTGGCTCAACTGGCGAATTTGCTGTCAGCGCTCTTGAACGACACGACCTGCTCCAGCCCTGTTGGCTGGCGGTTGCGCACGGTGATCTCTCCGCCGAAGCGCGTGACGATCTCGCGCGCGATAGCCATGCCGAGACCAGCGCCGGGGAAGGATTTCTGCCTTGCAATGTCGATACGGAAGAAGGGTTCGAAGACTTGATTGAGCCGCTCCTCGGGGATGCCGGGGCCTGTGTCGATAATCCGAACCACGGCCCTGCTACCGAGATGGGTGACTGTGACCCGCGCCGACTGGCCATGCGTGGCGGCATTGATGAGAAGGTTGCGTAAAGCTCTGGTAACGGCCAGCGGTCCCGCACTGATCGTCGCAGGCTCCAGTTCGCCACTTTCGACATTCATGTCGATCGCCTTCAGTTCGGCGACGATATCTCCGACGATCGCATCCAGCCTGACCTGTTCGAGGCTGTCGCTGGAAATCTCCTCGCGCACCAGTCTGATTGCGCTATCGGCTATCCTGTCAAGCTCTTCCAGGTCGGCGAGCCATTTGTGCCGCTCTTCGTCGTTCTGGATGAATTCCGCGCGCAGACGCATCCGCGTCATCGGGGTTCTCAGATCATGCCCAGCGGCAGCGACGAGCCGCATGCGGCTTTCAGTAGCGGCCTTTACCCTGGCCGAAAGCCCGTTGAGCGCTTGTGCGGTGACACGTATTTCGCCGGGGCCTGTCTCTGGTATGTGCGGCAGCGTGCCGTCGGGGTTGACGGCTGCAACCGCCTCCTCCAGCAAGCGCAGCGGTTTCATGATCTTGGATGCGGCGAAGATGGACACTAGCACGCTGCCAATGATGATCAGGCCGAGCCATTCGGCAAGAACCTTCCATCCTCCCGGCGGTGGTCCGTGTTGCGGCATCGGCATGATCAGCCACGCGCCATCGGCAAGCTTCAAAGACGCTATCAACGCACCGGTCGATTGACGCGATATGATCGCCTCTCGCATGCCGGAGATTCGAAGAAGCGCCTCCATCAAGAAGCGCGACAGTTCTTCATCCCGTGGGCCGTCGGCGGGTAACGGCGAGACGACGAGTCCGGCCGCGGTTGCGGACGCTCTATCCTTCTCGGCGAATGTTGCCAGAATGGAAAGCTGGCGCGCCATCGGCTGGATCATCATATTCGGCCGTGGCCCGCGCATGACGAAGCTTGCAACAAAAGACGAGGAGATGACCACGAGAACGATGGCCGTGAGCAGGAGCAGCGCAAGACGCGCACCCAGCGATCTCATGAATCGCCTTTCATCGCGGTTACCGGTACGACGAGCTGGTAGCCACCATTGCGAATCGTTCTGAAGATCGGCTCCTCGGCCGTCTCCGAAAGCTTGCGACGCAGTCTGCTCATCAACACATCGATCGAGCGGTCTGCCGGATCGCGGTCGCGACCCTGTGTCAGGTCGAGCAGCTGATCGCGCGACAGCAATCGCCCTGCCCGCTCCAGAAATGCCTTGAGCAGATCGAATTCGGCGCCGGTCAACGATACGACTTCGCCATTGTCCCTTGTGACACGACGGAGCTGCGGATCGAGCATCATGTCCCCGAACTGATACCGCCTTTGTTCCGGCTCGGACGAGAGGTCCTCGGTCGTACGACGCAGGACAGCTCGAATGCGCGCGGCCAATTCACGCGGGTTGAATGGCTTGCCGAGATAATCGTCAGCCCCAATCTCGAGCCCTAGGATTCGATCGATGTCCTCCTTGAGCGCGGTCAGCAGAATGACCGGCACTCGCGGCCGGCGATTGCGCAGGTCGCGGCAGAGATCGAGCCCAGACCCATCCGGAAGCATCACATCGAGAACCAGGAGATCGGGGTGCCGGCGATTGAGAGCATCGTTGCAGCCGCGAAGATCGCTTGCCGTCGACACACGGAAACCTTGTTCCTCGAGATATCGGCTGAGGAGCGAGCGGATCTCGTGGTCGTCATCGACTATCAGAATATCCGGCGCAGCACTCGCAGTCATAGGTTTCATCCCGTTTCCAAACCGTTATACAAATTATCCATCCCCTGAAAAGAACGGTTTTGCGGCACCAATACGGAACCCCCTGCATAGGAAACCTTAATTTACAAAATTCCTGGGGCTGGAAATGTTGAGCAACAAAAGAATGCCAGTTAACGGTCTCTGGCGGGCGAACGAGCCATCATATCACGCAGCCCGCAACCATTCGACACTCCAGGCGGAAAGACGCCCTTCGATGGCGCCGCTGTCCATCATGACGCGAACCTCGATGGGGGCACGCGGATCAACCACCTCCACCGGCACCGCTGCCTCGAACGAACCTGTCCCTTGCGGGCAGACGCGCAATTTGCCCAGGAGGTCGGCAGCATGGATCTCCAGGGTGAAGATCTGGCCATAACAATCCTCATCGACGTCGAAGAGGAATCTGGCATTCCAGCGTCCCGTCGGCAGGTGCAGATATGGGCCATAGATGAGACAGCGTGCTCCCCCGGTGAGGTCGAGCGAGCTGTCCAATCCCTCCCCCAATCTCTCACCGGAGAGGAATGCTTCCCGTGGCCAGAGCGTAATCGCTGCTGAATGATCCGCGTAGCCGAATTCAAGCGGCCGCAACACCTTCCTTGCCGTCTCGCGCAGCAACTCGCTGAGTTCGGGAACTTCTTCCTTCGGTGTCAGATAGCCGGCGATCACTGTGGCAGCGGCCTCTTCCAGTCGCGGCGCCTCAGCACGAGCCGATCCTTCCGGTGGCTGCATGCCGACGTTTCTCAGTGCGCTTGCGATCTGCTCCAACGAGAGATCGGTGCTGAAATGCCGGTCGATCCTTTTCATCAGCAGATCGATGCCGCTTCCCTGCCCGACATCGTTGCGACGTAGGACAAGCGCGGCCGGTGCCCTTGCTAGCGGCTCAAGGCAGGCGAGGCTGGCGGAAACGGCTCTGATCAGGCCGAAATCCCGCTGCTCCGTGGCACGCGCCAGATAGGAAACCGCGTCCACGGGATCCTCAAGGCAGACCAGAAACGGCACATTGACCTTGACGACGAGTTCCGCCAGGCGCGGCTCGGGAAACTGCGAGACGAGCACGGCATGGCCGCCCGAATGGCTCTGGACATGCTGCTTGAGATCGTCAACAGTATCCGTTGCAATAATGGCATAGTCGCCGAATGCCTCTCGCGCCAGCGCATGGACGGCAGCGACCCCCCAGGAGGACATGATACCTGGCATTCCGAAGGCAAAGAGAATGGTCATGGCCACCCCCTCCCATTTCTATCCATTGAACAACTTATCATAAAGTGCACTTACCTTCTGATGATATCGTTCCGTTGAAAAACGCGCGGCTTGCCTGGGGCCGGACCCTGCAAACGAGGCGCAGAGCTCATCATCCTGATCCAGACTGACGATCGCCTTGCGCATCTCTTCCGTGTCGTAGGGATCGACCAGCAGCGCAGCATTCCCGGCTATTTCAGGGATCGACCCTTCCGTGGAGCTCAGGACCGGCGTTCCAAGCTGCATGGATTCAAGCACGGGCAGGCCAAAGCCTTCGTAGAGGGAAGGAAACAGTACCGCGCGAGCACCTCTGATCAGGCTAATCAGCAAAGGATAGGACACGAAATCGAAACGCTGAATCTGACGCTGCGGCAGAATGCGGTCTTCCGCTTGAAGATAGAAGCGAAAACGATCGTCATCGATGAGCTGCTGCGTTTCGGCGCCCTTCCATCCCGGAGCGCCGACAATGATGAGCGGCCTGGCTGTCCTTGCGGCAAGATAGGCTTCGATCAGCCGCGAGATGTTCTTTTTCGGCTCGAAAGCACCAAAGAAAAGGAAATAGCCCTTCCAATCGAGGTGGAAGATGCCGGCGACCTCATCAGCAACCACATCGGCCGACTTCTCGCGAAGCCGCTCCGGCACATGAACGGCTTGATAGGTATTGCTGATGCGTGCTTCATCGACACCGAGAACCTTGATAATATCAGCCCGCGACGTTTCGGACACCGTCACGATATGATCCGCCCGCCGGACCAGAGAGCGAAGCATCTTGTAGTGATAGCGCTTGTCGTCCTCGGTTAGATAAGGCAGCCGCAACGGAACCAGGTCGTGGATCGTGTAGATATTCAGCGCCCTTCTGGCCTCGATCGGCATTGGATAAGTACAATGGAGGAGATCGGGTGGTGTCTCGAACTTCATAGTGAGATTGTTGCCGTAGCGCTTGAAGTGATGGCGCGCGAGCTGAAACAGATCGTTGGCGGCATAAACGGCGTCCGAGCTGCCAAATTGCGATTGAAGCGATTTCAGAATGACGGTGCCGCTCAAGGGAATCGAAATCGGCGCGATGCCGAACGGAGCGGCGATGCGCCGCCGTAGCCATCGCCTTGCACTCGAAATCGCGCCGAGCGTGCGAGCGCTGGCATCATCGAAGAGAAGGACTTCCCGCAAGACGGGGTCTCTTGGGACTTTCCCGGGAAGTCCGTGGACCACCCCAGTCTGATAGCCGATGGACTGGGCCGTCGACATCAGGCCGCGGGTGTAGGTTGCAACACCAGTGCCTTTCTTCAGGGAAAGATTGAGACCATCGTAAAGGATCGTCTTACTCACTCTGATCGCTCCGCCAGGATATGAAGTCCCTCACCGCTATCGATCAAGCCGGCTTGTCCTGCGACAAAACTAGCAGTGAGTCATCGGCGCCGTATTTCGAAAGCAGGTCGTCGCTGGTGATAGGAACGGCCTCGCCGCTGAAATCCAGGCGCCGCAACGTCCCATAGATGCCGCCAAGTCGTTCGAGGAAACCACGTGAGTCGGCATAGCGGGCAGGATTGAATTCGACGACGATCATCGGCCTATGGCGCGCAATGGTCTCGGCCATTCCTTCAAGAATGACCTCCTCCGCTCCCTCGGCGTCGATTTTTATGAAGTCGACGCGCGAGCAGGAGGCGCTCAACCGGTCGAGGGTCATCATGGGAACTTTGATGACGACACCATCTTCCGCACGAGGCTGGAACATTTCCGAAACGATCAGAGCATTCTTCGGCTCACTGTGGGGAACATAGAGGCAGGCCTCCCCCGATACCGTCGCGCCAAGCCCCAAGGTTTCGATCCGCGTCCGACCGAGCAGCCCGTTAAGCTCGATGCTGCGACGCAGGAAATCAGCAGCATGGGGGTTGGGCTCTACGGCGATCAATTCGCCCTTGGCGCCTACAAGCTCGGCAAGCAACAGCGAGTAGTATCCGAAATTCGCGCCGACATCGATTGCGGTCATGCCGCGTCTGACGTTGCGCGCAGAGAACAAGGTCAGCCAGATTTCCCAAAAGCCATCAAGGAGAACGTGAGATCCGAAACCTCTGTCACGAGTGTCCACATAGAGCTTGTAGCGACCAAGCACGCGGACCAGAGCCGTGTGGTTTCCAAGATAGGCGCTGCTGACGCGCTGCAAGATGGCAGCCTCGGCCTGATGCCGATCGAAGGCGATCAATTCATGAAGATGTAACAGTGCTGAAGAACTCATCGTACCTCTCTCGATCCAGAATGTCTTCAACGTCTTCTGCAGGCCCGGCAACATCATACAATTCCCCGATCACAGCGAGGTCGTTCGCTCCCAGCCTGCCCGTTGCTCCGTTCTTTGCCCTCAGTTTGCCGTGGACGCGGCGATGCCGACCGAAGCAGCTGACAGGGCCGTCCCGGTAAGGCCTTGGAACAGTCCCATGAACTTCTGAATATCGACCGACGACGCATTCGAGATATAGATGATATCTCGCGATTGGACTTCGAAGGTCTGCATTGCAAGCAGCGTAGCGCCATTTTTCAGGTTGAACCGATAGACGATCGGAACAGGGCCGCCTCTGCGCAGCAGCGGATTGCCCGGAGCGACGATGCGGCGCGCAACGTCAAGAGGCTCATAGCGGAAAAGGAAAACGCCTGCGACATCCGCCCGGGCATCCTGCAATCCTCCCGCACGCGCAACGGCGTTCGCCATGGTCAAATGTTGCATGCTGAAGGGCACCTCGCCGCTCTGGCCTGATGCGCCGAGGATCGTATATGTAACCGGCTCACGCACGACCGTAACCACGTCTTCGGGCCGCAATCTTACGTTTTCACGCGGATTTTGCACAATCGCGGTAAAAGGCATATGCATCGTGCGGCGCCCACGCGTCAGATAGACGACGCTATCATTGACGCCTGCGCGCAACCCTCCGGCCGCTGCTATGGCATCAAGCACGCGATCACCGGCCGGCGACAGCGCAACGCGCGCACCGCCTGCCACCTCCCCGGTGACGGTGACGGTATTCGAGACACTCTGCTGCACCGTGACCAGCGCCTGCGGCTGCACTGCCTTGCCCACAAGCCCGGAGACGACAGCCCGTTCGACAGTGGCGGGCGTTCGACCGACGGCATTAATTCGCCCTACATAAGGGATACTGATCGTTCCGTCGCTGTTGATGGTTTGCGGCGGGATTGTAACCGAGCTCCCGGTCGCCTGCTGCTGGCCGGAAGTGCTGGAGGCCGTGCCGAACAGACTTCCCGGTGGTGCTTCCCAAAGGCTGACGGAAACGACATCGCCAACCGCGATCCTAATGCCTGGATCACGTGCGCCTTCACCGAAATAGGCGGCAAAGCTGGCCTCGGGCCGCGTGACGCTTCTGACCATCGCTGTCGACGTTACATCTACCAGCGCGAATGGCGGCATGGTGCGTGCCGCCGCCTCCTCCAATATGCGGGAGGTCTTTGGTCCGGCCTCCGGTAAT
This sequence comes from Rhizobium sp. ASV20, assembly GCF_016429015.1. GTDB lineage: Bacteria > Pseudomonadota > Alphaproteobacteria > Rhizobiales > Rhizobiaceae > Rhizobium. Next base: position 18,401 of record NZ_JAELTU010000087.1, on the reverse strand, counting down.
GCACAGCCCGTAAGAACGCAGGCGAGAACGCACAGTAATCCGAATTTCAACGGCATTGACGATCCTGAATGCATGGAGACAGTTTTGAGGAGGCACCATCGTGCCAGGCAGGTTAGGCCGCTCCAGCATCGTCGTTATGCTCCCGGGTAAAACGAAGGATCGACGAAGGACTGGACCCATAGGCATGTTTGTAGAGAACCGAGAACCGCCCGGGATTGGAGAATTGCAGGCTCATGGCGAGGTCGGTAATGCTTTCGGCGTGGCCGCCTTTGATGGCGCCATGTGCCGCAGCGAGCCGGTAGTTGCAAAGTATTCCCATGGGGGTATCGCCCCGATAGGTCTTGAACATGCGTTGCAGGGCCCGCGCGCTGCAGCTAGCGGCGTTCGCGAGATCCTCCAGCATAATGGCGTTGTGCAGATTGTCGCGCATGAATGCCTCGGCCCTCAGGAGCTGCCACGGCGCGCTTTCCAGCGTCCCACGGTTGAAGGCATCGGACAGATTGTGCGGCAGCTTGGCAAACAGCTTGACCAGCAGGAGCTCGCCATAAGCCTTGGCAAGCATCATCCGTTCGGTTTGACGCGCCGTCATCAAATCCTTCTCGGCCTGGCGCAACGTTTGGTAGAGTCCTTGCGCGCCGCCTTGACGGAAGCTTACCGGTGCCAGCGCGAATTCCTGCACGTACGGCCTACCGGTCAGCTCCTCAAAGCGCTGGCGGATTAAGGATTCAGGGATCTGAAACAATAGCCAAGAGCTACGTGGCTTGATTTCAAGGCGCCTGCCAGCCCGGTCGCTAATGCTCGCGACATTGTTGGCGGGAATGCGCAAGGATTTTTGCATTCGCCGATTATTGATCTCTATTTCACCCGCGAGAACGAATATGATGCTGACCCGCGGCAAGTCTTGTTTCGCAATCCCTTCAAGGCCGGCAGAATGCTCGGCGCTTATGATCGACGCGGATTGCAGCGGCTGCTTGCTGAATTTGAAGGAGTAGTCACCGGAGGTTTCCGAGGGAACCGTCCATTTCCAATTTGGCTCAAGCATGTCGAGATTGCGAATGATTGCATCACGAGAGTAAACCTCGAAGGTACCAACGCATTGCTCTACAACTCTTTCCAGCATCGCCATCCGCTATTCCTACTCAAAATCCCAAGTTGCATATTAGCTATTGCTAACACGTGATTTCTATCTAGGCCACTTTTTCTAGCGTTCGTTACGACGACTCCACTGTCCTGCTCACGAAACCACCGCAGAGTGCAGGTTGTTCAGCTTGCGTTACATTATTGATTTTTAAATTAGCACGGCGAATTTTAGCGCGACAGTACAGATAGTGACGATGTTATACAAAATGCTACCAGTTTGGGGCCTTGCTGAGCGGTGATTTTCCCAAACGCCAGCATTGAACAAAATACGTCGACATCCATAAATACTCCATCGGTGTCTACTGGCAGCGGTTGCAGAAGTAGTTACCAGACGATGGGAGTTGACTTGCAGAATGTCGGGTCGCGCGCCAAATTCTTTGGTGGAATAGAAGGTCGACGGAACTGAGCGATGGCATGGCGAAGAAATCGTTCGAAGCCCCATTTATTGCAATTCCTCTAATATATGATAGGGGTTAGCGAGGAGCGCGTGTCATGGATATCGAGCCTGCGTCTGGCCTGCCGGCCCGGCTGCGCGAAACATAGAGAGCCATCTCCAGCCGTCCAATATTGTGTCAATTTCCAACTAAAGCGTGCAATTCATTCGTCGACTCGTACAATGAAATGCCACCGAATCTACAATGTGGAGTAGATTCGAAATGCCGCTTCGATATCGTCAAACACCCGGCCTCGACCGTTTTTCAATACAAGTGCCGACTTGCACAAATCACCAATCACATTGAGATTGTGTCCCACGATGATCATGGAACGGTCCTTGCGCTTGACAAAAAGTTCTTCGAAACAACGTGTCTGGAAGCGCTTGTCGCCGACGGCCAGCACCTCATCGATGAGATAGCAATCGAAATCGATGGCAAGCGACATGCCGAAAGCTAGCCGGGCCCGCATGCCCGAGGAATAGGTTCTGAGAGGCATGCGCAGATAGCGGCCCAACTCGCTGAAATCCTCGACCAAATCACGAATTTCATTAAACGGCTTGTCGTAAATGCGCGACAGGAATCGCATGCAGTCGAAGCCGGTCATCGAGCGACCAAAACCGCCACTCAAAGCAATTGGCCACGACATCGACATATTGCGCACGACCTTGCCTGATGTCGGCTCCTCTATCCCTGCGATCATGCGGACAAGCGTCGATTTGCCCGCCCCATTGTGCCCGAGGACGGCGATCTTTTCGCCGCGGCCAATCTTGAATGTCACGCCGTCGATCACGCGGCGCATCCGGCCGTGCACCTCGTACTCCTTGACGAGATCGAAGACGCCGACGACGCCGTCTTCGTGCCAAGGAATTTCCTCCTGTGGCGCCGGCGCAGCCGATGCCGCGATTCGCGTAAGGCTGGAAGGAAGATTCGTCATTGCTGGGCCGCATGCTCGTACACCTGGATCGTAAAAAAGCGCACGATCCAGAAAATTGCAAAGCAAACAGCAAGCAGCATCAGAAACGAACCGAGGCGTTTCGGATACAGAGCATGGTCGGGCAAATTCGGATCGGCGATTCGCTCCAGGTACAATTGTTGGCGTTGCGCGTCGATACGGGCATTTTCCAGAGACACAGTAGCCGATGTCAGCATCTTCGCTGCCATCTCCCTCTCCAGCAGCAGCTGGTCATATTGTGCCATGCGTGGCGCCATGGAGCCGTCGCTGCCGACGATACTAGACCGTTCTTCGCTGATCTGGCGCTCCATTGCCGCCACGCGCGCCCTGAGCGCTTCGCCCTGCGGGCTTTGCGGTGCCTGTTCCTCCAACGCAGAGAGCCGCGCCTTGCTATCGGCCAGTTTGTCCGAGAGCCTGGCGATCATGTCCAGGGCGGCGGACGATTGTTTGTTCGGATCGACAAGTGCCTCGCGATTGCGGAAATCGGTCAGGCTTTTCTGCATATTGGACAGTCTTACCTGGCTGTCGTTTACCTCGATCTGCGCATAGTGGATGGCATCCTCGCGGGCACGATCATTAAGCCGATTGATGAACTCCTCGGCATGCTGGACAAGGGCGCTGGCCAGGCGGTGAGCATCTTCCGCACGAAATGCGCGTACGTCCAGCGTCGTAACACCACTGCCGCTGTCGGTATACACTTTGATGAAACCAAGATAATGTCGATACAACTCTTCATTGTTGGCTTCAGCCCAAGGTAGCGGATACCGGCTGAGGAGGTCTGCTTCTGGACGGGAAAGGATTTGTTTCAAACCATCCCTGTTTACCAAGGCATCGACGGCGGCGCGCGACTTGATGAACTCGGTGACAATATAGCTGTCGTCCTGCGCACGGACGAACCCGGTGCTCTGAAGGAATCCGCTGAGCAGCCCTGCGGCATTCCTGTTGGGACTGCGCACGACGAATTGCGTTTCAGAGGAATACTGGTCGGCACAGATGAAACCATAATAGACCGCCCCAAACAGGCCAGGCACGACGACGATCAACAGCAGCAGCAGCTGCGATCTCACCCATCGCGCAACCAAGTAGGGCCAGGAAACCGGCTGACCTATGACGACGCCCGACGTACGCGCATTCACCAACGTAATGAAGTCGGCAAATTCTTTATTATTCTCGATGCGGCTCATTTGGTACCATCAAATCATCTCTTGGGATGACCAAGACCATCCCACGGACGCCTCTCCGACATTGCCGATCGGCTCTCGTGACCTAACGGCGTTCATCGTTTCGCTTCGCCGTTGACGATAACGCGCACGACGATTCCGATGTCAGTTTACCTCACAAGAGATTCCCATATATCCTTTGAAAGTCAAATATAATTCCCGAAATCTGGATTTTTCTACATAGAAAATCGAGAATAATATACCCTCTGTCGCAATCAATACTTTGACGACGCGATCCGTATGGCGAGGCGAAATTGCGGCGGCAATAACTTCCATTCGATTAGCCGTTTCTCCCTCATTGCTGGTTCAAGGAGTTCGGAATGGGAAAGCTCGGAGGCACCTTGAAGCAAATCGGTAATAGCCTTGCGTTGAACGTTCGTGAACACTTGTTGCTGCTCGGCCCGTTTTGCAGAGGCGTCCTATCAGTTCTCACGCGCTGGCGACGCATACCGGCAACGGCAATATTTGAGGATACCACTCGGCTGCAATCGCTCTCCATGCCCCGAAAGCGATTCAGCTCATGCAGCCAGCTGTGATCAGATATCGCAGGCTGCGTCGTTCATGCACGGGTCATTGCTCCTAGCGGGCAAATCGGGGGATTTATATGCACATAGATTCGATGTTCTTTCCCCAAGAGGTGCAATCCTCGGTCGCAAAAACAAACGAGCGGCCGTCGTGGTTGCCGCCAAACAACGCGCGGCTGCTGGCTTTCCTTCCGACACGACAACGCTTTCCCCTCATCGGCCCAGCCTTTTCAGCATCGCTCAGACCGCTCGAATTGACGATGAGCGCCGCTGATGGCGTCGTCAGCTGGGGAGACGGACCGCTTGCCCGTCTGGCGCGCTTCTACGCGCAGGTGCTGCGCCTCCCCTTCTGGACAGTCGAAGGCGGCTTTCTCCAATCGGTTGGCACGAACACCGCCTCACCAATCTCCATCGTCGCCGATGACCTGGGCATTCATTTCTCCGCCCGACAACCTTCGCGGCTGGAGGCGCTGCTTCAAGATGCGTCGTCCGAATCTGATATTCAGCGCGCGCGAGACCTTCGCCGATGGATCATCAGCGAAAGATTTTCCCAAGATAGCAACCTCCATGAGGAGACCATTCATCTTCGCCGAAGCCGACGTAGACGCATCCTTCTTGTCGACGAAGTTGTGGGGAGCCGGGCTGTCGAGAGCGCGGGCGCAGATGCAGCAACCTTCAGGCGGATGTGGGCGGCGGCTCTTGCCGCGGGAAACGCCGACATCATCGTCAAATGCCATCCCGATGTCCTTGCGGGCCGTGCCAAAGGGTTTCTTCAACCCCTTGCCCTAACCGCCAGCGTGCAACTTGTGGACCACGCGGTTTCAACCCATTCCCTCCTGGATATGGTCGATGAAGTGTGGACGGTATCAAGCCAAATCGGTTTGGAGGCCCTTCTACGGGAAATACCCGTCGTCACCTTCGGCATGCCCGCTTATGCCGGCTGGGGGCTCACCGCAGACCATGCCGAAGGTGCGGTGGCCGTTTCAGCGCGCTCTCGCCGAGGCCGTCATGTTAGCATAGACGAGTTTGCCGCGGCTGCCATCTTGCAGTACTCCCGCTACGTTGATCCGGTTTCGCGCGTCCCGATCACAGCCGAACAAGCCGTTGAACGGCTCCTCGAATGGCGCACTCGCGCTCGGTCGCTCGCCGGTCGATACCTTTGCATCAACTTTTCCCTTCATAAGCGTGCGGTCATGCGCCGCTATCTGAACAGTTCCCAGTCGCTAGTTCAGTTTGCCACCAATCCAACTGCCTCGGAGATCCAGGGCGCCGACACTATCGTTCTTTGGGGGAACGCCGCCCTTCCTGAGGCGGCCATCTTGGGAGATCAGGGTAAAAGATTGCCGGTCTTGCGGGTCGAAGACGGTTTCATACGTTCCTCCGGCCTCGGCAGCGCGCTTGTACCCCCGTCCTCGCTCTGCTTCGATGAGCAGGGCATCTATTTCGATGCCTCCGCCCCGAGCCAGCTTGAAACGATCCTGAACAAAACAAATTTTGATGATGCGCTTCTTAAGCGGGCGCAACGCCTACGGCAGGCCATCGTCTCCATGGGTATCACCAAATACAATCTGCCGCCGCAGCCTGCACCGGATTATAGCGCCCTGGCCAAGGGGCGCACTATCGTCCTGGTGGCCGGGCAAGTTCCAAACGACGCCTCGCTGCGTTTCGGCATGGCAACCCACACATCCGACGTCGAATTGCTGAAGGCCGTCCGGCGAGCAAGACCTGAGGCCTTCATCATCTACAAGCAGCATCCAGATCTTCTCGCCAAGGCGGCGGGCCGCGGCGCGCCTCCGTCGCCACCGGCGGAGGTCGCCGATCTCGTTATTGGCAATGTCGATCTGAACGATCTCCTGGGCACTGTCGACGAAGTTCATGTCGCGACCTCGCAGATTGGATTTGAGGCGCTGCTGCGTGAGAGGCCGGTATGGTGCTACGGCCTTCCGTTCTACGCCGGCTGGGGCCTGACGCACGATGCCGTGGTCTCGCTGCGGCGGAAGCGCGTCCTGACGCTTGATGCGCTGGTTGCCGGCGCGCTCATCCTTTATCCACGATATTGGTCGAATATCACCAATCTTCCATGCGAAGCGGAGGATGTCGTCGCCGAACTCTATCGTTCACGCCAGGGGGCCGCCCCGAACCCGTCGCGGCGGCGCGGGCTGGCGCGGGTCATCCATATGCTCGAGGCGCGAAAATCATGGTGAAGCCCGTCGTCATGGACATATCGCGATTGATGGAACGGGCACATTGCCCGACGCCAACGGGTATCGATCGCTATGAGCTTCATTATGCCAATTGGTTGAACGAGCGCCGGAAACGAACAGCCCTGACCAATTTCGATCCGTTTCCGCAATCGTCCTGGTTTGTCGAAACCAGTCACAGCAGTGCCGTCGCCATTCCGCCAGAACGGGTCGACAGGCTGGTTTCCATCCTCAACAGCCGCTGGGCTGCGACAGAAATATCGCCTGCACAGACCGCTCTTCTCGAACGCATTTTCGCTGCCATCGACGGTAAAGTCAGATGGCAAGCGGCGGCGGAAGTAAAGGCAGGGGAAGCCCATACACAAAAACTGCGCAAGATCATGCATGCTGTCGCCAATCATTTCGCCCATGGTATGACGCTGCCCGACTGCGCCTCCTTTGTCCACGTATCACACAGTCGACTGGAGCGGACATCGGCTTTCTCCTGGCTTGGAAAAACCGGTCGGACCGGCGTCTTTTATGTTCACGATCTCATCCCGTTGTCGCATCCCGAATTCGTCCGACCGGAGGAGCCGGAGCGGCACCGCCGCAGGATGGAGACTGTGCTGAAACACGCATCGCTGGTGCTTTGCAACTCGCAGGTAACGGCGCGAGCCCTGCGCACTTTCGCCCAGCAAAGCAACCGGCCACCCCCCTCGATCGCCGTGCTGCCGCCAGGCGTCGAGCAGTGTTTCCTGTCGCCGCCATCAGACATGGCGCCCACCCGAATGCCATATTTTGTGACGCTCGGAACGATCGAGCCACGCAAAAATCACATGCTGTTGCTGCAGCTGTGGCAATATCTTGCCGAACGTGACGGCCCCATGGCCCCACGGTTGGTCATCGTCGGCAAGAGAGGATGGGAAAACAGCCACATACTGGCGATGCTGGAGCGGTGCCCCGCCCTACCCGGACTTGTCGTCGAAGTGCCGGGACTTGAGGATGCCGCCTTGGCCCGGCTGATCGCCGGCGCAGCTGCCCTTCTAGCCCCATCCTTCACAGAGGGTTATGGCATGCCCGTCGCCGAGGCCATCGCGCTCGGCACACCCGTCATCGCCTCCAACATCAGCGCGCATCGCGAAGCCGCGGCCGGACAGCCGGCCATCTTTATCGACCCGCTGGATGGGCTGAACTGGAAAGCCGCCCTCGACACGATCGCCACCTCGCCACAACGCCGCATGAAACCGAACCGGCCGAGCGGATGGGATATGCATTTCGATGATTTAGAGACGCTGATCGAAGCCGATCTTTCGGCGCGACGTCACGCTGCCCAGCGAGCTTCGCGACGTATCGAGAGACCATCGACCTTAGCAATTTTGCAGTGAACATCGCCCCGCAGGAGGAGAAGCACGGCAATGCAGGCACAAGACAGCAACGAAACAGATCCGGTTCGCAAGCAAGTCGTTGGAGCAGCGAAGTGACAAGCTTTTATGACATCGAGAATTGCTACAAATTCATTCTCGGCCGTCCGATCAATGAGGATGAGCGCAATGTCATCGGCCACCATCTCCTGCAGATCACGGATCTTTCGCTGGACGACCACCGCAGACGTTTTCTGACTTCCAATGAATTTCACCAGCGTCACAGCGAATTGCTGTTTCACAATTTCGTACCAAAGTCGATTATCGTTCTGTTTGAGACCGCTTACAATTTCAAATTGTATTTGGATCTTCGCCAGTACCATATATCCTTTGGCATCATGAGCGGCGAATATGAAAGATTCGACATCGAGCTCGTCAAGACCATCATGCCCGATGACGGGCAGTTCATCGATGTCGGCGGCAATGTCGGCTACTATTCCCTCTCCGTCGCAGCCCATCATTCCCCGTTCAGAGGAACGGTACTCGCTTTCGAGCCTTTGCCGAAGCTCTGGAACCTGTTCAATAGGTCGATCCTGGAGAACGGTCTTGAAGACCGCATCAGCGTTCGTCAACTTGCTCTTGCCGATGCTCCAGGAGAACTACCGCTGACCGACGCAGCGGAAACGGTCGATGCCGGCGCGACGCGACTGGTTACGAACGCGGGCGAAGCCAAGGTCGGTCGCGTGACCAAGGTCGAGACACTCGATCGCACCATCGGCCATCTACGGCCCGATGTCATCAAAGTCGACATCCAGGGAGCAGAAGGCCTGTTTTTGAAGGGCGCGCAAAGAACCATTACGAGATGCAGGCCGTCGCTATTGATGGAAATCAATCATGACATGCTTTCCATCGTCTCCAAAACGAGCCCGGGCGAGATCCACCGTCAGCTCGCCGATCTTGGTTACAGTATCTGGACCAGTTCCCAGCGCCGCTTGACGCGAATCGCAACGTCGGACGAATTCGCCTCGCATTTCACGGCAGGCATGGTGGCCAACATATTTGCGGTTCACGAAGATCGCGCGGGAGACGTCAACCGGCGGCTTCAACACCTCGAGTTGGCGCCGGTCGCGACGAAGCGCAAAAGGCAACACCAGAAGGAGACTGCAGCCTAACTATCGCGTTCGATTTGCCGCTTCCGATCTGAACAAGGATCGAAAATCGTGGCCGTCTTGAGCAAAAAGGGAAATTGCATGGGTGGCATCGGCTATTTTGGCTCATGCCCTGGCGAGGAGCTCGTCCGGTATGCACTTGTAGATAGTGGGATCGTCTTCTTCTGCTATGGCATCGACATTGCCAGCTTTATTAATGACGGACAAGCCGATACAACCGCCGTTGAGGGGGGGCTCGAACCGATCCCGAGAAAGCTCCGGTTCGAAGCCGGCAAAGGCTTTTGCTATCGATTGAAAACATCCGCACCGACGACACCCGTGGTCGATTTCAGTCGGGCAGCGCGCGCTCTGCTCCTGAATGACGAGAACACCTTGCGCAACGTCCCCTGCGATCTGCTGGAAGCCGGATCTGATTTGCGACGCGAAACCCTCGGTATCCTCAAGATCATTCGTTTCGGCGGCGAGGGTTTCCAGACGCTCAGCTACTTCATGGATGCGAGCCTGTCGGATACAAAAGTGATACTGCTCGATACGCCACCCAGAGCCGATTACCGCGACACGCTTGTCGGCAGCAATACCTACATGATCGACTTCTGTCGCTGGCAGATGGGCTATCCGATTTCCCCCCTGCATCAGCCGAGGCATCAGACCATACTCAGCATTAGCGCGACAGCTGCGGCATCATTCGAATTTGATGTCATTGCGTATGCTGTTGATCAGGAAGAGCCCGACAGCTGTGGTGAACAGGCAGCACTTCAGGAGATAGTCGATGTCATAGAAGGTTTGCACCGAATCGCCGAAAACACCGGCGCGAAAAAGCTCAAAGCAATGAACGAGGGGGACATAGAGCGCCAGCTTCTGAGGACCGCTCGGCAGCCAAGCCACCATGAAAAACATGCCACAAATCGGCAAGGTGAGATATTGAAATGGCGGCACCAGCTTCTCGACAAACTCGAACCGTTCCGAACCCGCGGCAAAGATGAGCGCCACCGCGAAAGAGAGCCAGGCCATAAACAGCCAGCCCGCCAGCAGCAGGCCGAGATCCTGATACGGCGGGATGATGCCCATCAAACGCGCAGCCGTGTAGACGATGATGAGAGCGGCAGTCGAGCCGGCAGTCTCCAGAATCGCGCGTGCGATAAGCGCGTCAGCCAGACGGATCTGGCGATGGTACATCAAAGGCAAGTTATGGCGCAGGCAAGAGACCGCGTGACCCGTTATGTGGCGCCAGAGCGTCAGCGGCATGTAGCCGCTCAGAACAAAGGCCGCGACCGTCAATCCGTGCGCCTCGTGATTGAGCAGCGTCCACATGATCATGACACCCGTAGTCAGGATCATCGGCTCCAGCGCAAGCCACAGAAAGCCGATGTTTTCCCGCCCGTAGCGTATCAGCATTTCGCGCATGATCAGCGCACCAAGGACGCGCCCTTGAATCTTCAATCCGGTAATGAACTGCGACCCCCTGCGAGTGTTTGCCGATACCTGATGCACCCGAAGTCCTCCTGGTCGTCACCACGTCTCCATCAGACGTCGGTCAACGATATCGGCGGAGGGCGGCCGCTCAATCTCCATTGCGCCGGGCTCGGACAATTAACGTCCGTGAAGTCCGCTCGCGGATCGCCAACGACAGACGATCACCAGAAAGGGTATGGCCATGGCTCTGATTAACTCCAAGACCCAGAACAAGAAAGTCGATGTAGATCAGCGGCTGCAGCCTTTCCGCCACATGATTGCAACTTCGATCGCCGGACCTGCAAAAGCCCGAAAGCGTCGCAAGCGTTACGGCCGTCTAGGCGTTTATCTGCTAACGGTTATTGCCCCTACCCTGGCAGTCAGCGCCTATTATGCGTTCATCGCTGCTCCGATCTACGTGTCCGAATCTTCCTTCGTCGTCCGCATGGCCGCCCCACCATCCTCCAACCTTTTCGGCTCTCTGTTGCAGAACAGCGGAATAACCCGATCGCAGGACGACACCTTCTCCGTGCAGGAATACATCCGCTCCCGTCAAGCGCTGAAAGAACTTGGCGAGCGGCTTCCGGTGCGTACCATTTTCGGCAGCGTGCAGGCGGACCCGTTGACGCGCTTTCCGCGCTTCTGGGAGAACAATAGCGAAGAAGAACTCTACAACTACTATTCAAGTCGGGTCTCCGTCATCCACAACGACACGACGGGCATCACCGTGCTGCAGACGACGGCCTTTCACGCGCAGGATGCGGCGGACCTGAACACCTCATTGCTGGCTCTCGGCGGCGATCTTCTCGACCGGCTCAACAACCGTGCCCGTGGCGATGCAGTCCACTTTGCCGATGGTGAGGTACAGGAAGCGCAGCGAAGGGTCATCGACGCACAGAGAAACATAACAAACTTCAGAAACAAGGAGCTGATGATCGATCCGAATGCCAGCTCAATGTCGATAATCGATCTCATCAGCAATCTAACCGCCTCCCTCGCCAACACGAGGGCACGCCTTGCGGAAACCCGCAAGACTGCGCCGGACAGCAATTCCATTCCGTTTCTGACGAGTCAGATCGCAGCGCTGGAGCAGCAGATAGAGAACGAACGAGCCAAAATGGTCGGATCAGACAAGTCGGTCGCGCCTAGAATTGCGGATTATGAAAGTCTCGTCCTGATGCGGGAATTTGCCAACAAAGCGCTCGTTGTCGCCCTCGACGCACTCGATGCGGCCCGAGCCGATGCCCGCCGCCAGCAGCTCTATCTTGAGGTCGTCGTTCCTCCGCAGATGCCCGACGAGGCAGAAATGCCTTACGCGCTCAAGAACATCACAGTCGTTTTCCTGTCCTTGAGCCTTTGCTATCTGCTGGGCTGGCTCATGGTCACCGCCATCAGGGATCATGAAAGCGGCTGACCTTGCGGCCATGCTAGAACCTGAATATGTGAATCTCTATTGACCTGCCGCGGTTCAAAACCACCGGGGCTGTAGTCACCTCTGGGTGAACGTTCAATGGCAGGTCAGTACCCCACAAATATTGACGATGACCACACATTTACACCTTAAGGTCGTGATGTGGAGAAGGGTAGTGCATATTCCAATGAAACCGGACGGAGATTCCGAAACTGCAGAAATTATCTCTTCATGAAAACAAAGATGCTGGTAATATTGTCGATATGGCCAGGCTCTTCATGCAACTCGAATAACCGGCAGCCAGTTCTATCGGCCAACTCCAAGATGGAGTTTTGCGGCGTAGAGTGCATCTCCATATCGAGTTTGGAACCACCCTTGAGATAGCCTGCTACTTTGAAGCGGTAGCCATCTTGATGTGTCCTAACGTGTACGATCGCGACTCCGTGAGGCGGCAATCCGGAAAACGCCTTCTCTAAGATAGACAGTGTAATTGGCGGCGGATTATGTTGCAGCACCAGCCGGGAATACCAAAGATCGTAGCCGCGTCCTGGCATGACGTTCCCGGATGTGACCTGGATAAACTCGACATTATTGGCGCCTGAAGATGCAACATGCTTTTTCGCCAATTCAATATGAGGGGCTGAGATGTCCAGCGCGATAACATGCCTGAAGGCCGTAGCCAGCGCAGCCGTCGCACGCCCAACACCACAACCAAATTCAAGGATAGTTTTGAAGTCATTTGGCGATCGGTTCATTCTACGGAGCAGGTCGCGAACCAAGTTCAAATCTCCGACACCGCTTTGATAGAATTCAGCCAGATTTTGTTCCAACTGATCCGGCGTATATTTATCTAAAGACAATACAGACCAATGTGGCGCCTGAACACCAACTTCCGACCAATAAGACGCCGTCTTGGATACCACCTGTTTAAGGGTGGAATGGTCCATGATGGTTTCAATATCGGAGGGCGGAGTATGGGCCAGAAAAGATTTAGTGACCGCCACCGGATTCTTAAATTTATACTCGGGAGATTCCATCAGATGCTGGCGGAATAATTCAACGTCGTCGAATATCTGGCTATACTGCTCTATAACATTGTTGTTTTCTGGCAACCTGCCCAAAAGATACCGATAGCCGTAGCTCACGTCGTCCTTAGAAATTGGCATTTCTTTCGTCCTTAAGTTGATTCCTTGGTACACAAGCCGCGACCGCCGTTGTTCGTTGTCGGCCTGCGCTCCGGTGGCAATCAGTAGAAATGCAATAGCCTGCGGCATTCACACTGGCTACTGAGCCTTATTGCACTCAACGTCGAACTGAATTTGGGAACTCGCAGTGAAATTGGCATCAGTTAGGACAACTTGACCAACGCTTGCATACTGGGTCAAGACGACGGTCGAGTCCGAGAGCATCTGCGCCTGTACACTGCTCACCAGCCCAGACATGTTGAGCAGGACCATCGGCGTGCCGCCACCTGGATCTCCTGCGCCGGAGGTGCTGCACAGGTATGGGGAGCCAGACACATTGAAGCTCCCCGTCGCCGAGCCTCCTGCTTTTGCTGAGAAGGTGATCTCGCCATGCAACTTGAAGCCGCCGTTTGGCAACCTCGCCGCAAATCCATTGGATGTATAGGTCCAGCCCGTGCTACTGCCGCCGCTTCCGCCAAACTTAACTGCGGGAGTCCAGCCAATTTGCCCGAAACCGGATGCAGTGATGTTCCCCGTCGCAGTGTCCGCTAGTCCGCCTACCATGTTGTCGGAGTTGACCAGATTGCCCCAAGCTCCACTCAGCGTGAGTTTGCCGATGTCCGTGTTTTGATCGAGGAAAAGCGATGTACTCGATCCTCCGGCCCACGAGACCGTTCCGCACCAAGTGTTATGCGTGAAGAAATTGGCCTCACCATAACTGGTTGACGCAGAGAAATCGATGCTTGTCCCGCTGCAGTTCCATGTTGTGTCCTTTATATGGAATTCTTGCAATGCGGTCGCCGAGTTGAAATTGAAGAGCCCCCCTGTCAAGCCATTATCACCATCAACGTTGTCAACCCAAAGCGCTCGAATGCTGGGAACCGTGCTGTCTGAGCAGAAAAACCCCGTTTCATTCGATCCTGTGTAGGTGTGATATTCAACGTGTGAGTTCAGGATCTTGAAGATCTGCTGTACCCCGCCAGAGCCCGTATATCCGGCCCATTTGAAGGCGCAGCCGACGCCGCCCGCGCCAGGATTGAACTGGATGCCGTCCAAAATGACCGTATTTGGGCCGCCGCCGGCACCGACAGCCGTCGTCCGCGTGAACAGAACAAAATCGTGAGAATTCGTAAAGTCTCCGGAATTGTTCATCCCCCAGCGGCCACCGTAAAAATAGACCTCGGGGAAACCGTCAACGACCGAATAATGCGTCCGGCATCGGCCTTGATTTAGGTTGTAGACATGCGCGGCAATGCCGGCAATGGTCGGTCCCCATTTCGTGCAAGTATCAAAGTTGAAGACACTGAGATCCCTGATGACGATGTTGTAGCCGTCCGTCATCTGATAACCGACCGCACCGGAATTCGGCACCGATGGCGAGCCGACGATCGTGATCCGCTCAATTATTCCGGGGCTATGAGAGCCATCGGAAGCAGCCGACAGGACGCAGGTCGAGTTAGCAACAGCTGCGCATTTTATCCATGACGTACCGGCATATCCGGCGTTGTAATTTCCGGGCGCCGTCGCTGAACCTCGTAAGCATCCGCCCTGAGGTATCGTCAGAGCATCCACATAAAATCCGTTTGTCGATGGCGGGACGAGAACGCAGACATTACCGGCAGCAAACGCGACATTGAAGGCAGATGTCGCGAGGGTAGATCCGTCGGCTTTTGCCCCCCATTCTCGAATATCCGCGCCTTCTGCCGGAAATGTAGCGATCCAGCATTTCCCATCGGCACTCGGTACTTGCGCACCACCATCGCCGGAACCGGAATTCATCGAGCAAGGAGAAGATGATGCTATGTAAAGAAGGGACGGAGCATCACCGGCCGCTGCATAGCCGAGACGCATGACAGCGGAAGACCCGCCAGACGCACTCATTGCCGACAGAGCGGTGGTATTCGTCGCCGTCTGCACATTGTCGGCATGCGCTGCGGTGGCAATTAGCAGAAATGTAATTGCGTATAGGATATAACTATAGATGCGGTTTCGCATTTTATAGATTCCATTGACCAATAGAGATGACACCGCCGCTGTTCCGTAGGATTTATATTTTTGTGATAATAAGAAGAACGGACGTCGCAACAAACCCTTGCATATAGAGTTTGATGTGATCGCGGTTATGCATTCCGTACGGCGGATAATCGAACAAGCGATCTTCGTCGTCGTCACCTAGCCTCAAGTCCAATGGTGCAACGTGAAATCCATTTTCCTCCAGCGTCTTCTTCAGACGCCGCAGATCTTGACCTCGATAAATCACGTCGACTGCATTATCGATCGTGATCTCGTCAGACAAGCAATTGAACTCCGTTGTATGAACTGCAACGCCACCTCTTCGAAGCAACTTTGACGATTCTTCTACGAAGTTAATTCCAAGCGCCAAATTCCCCAGATGCTCAAACGAGCAAGAGCTCCAGATAAAGTCGTAACTATCAGGAGTGAACCCCGTCAGATCCCGCATATCTGCTGGATGGAAAGACACTCTGCGTTGGAATAGATCTTTGCTTAGCAAATAATCTTTATAGAGAGCGTCGAGACCGCTCGCATGCTGATTGGTTCCGGTCCAGTGATCAGCCTCCTCTCCGACAAAAAGATCGGTTGCCTCGATAGTTGCTCCTCGGCTGGCAAAAAGCGACGATAGAGGTTCGGTTCCGACAGCGAAGCCGAGGCCCCTGGACCCTTCAGTGAGCTTCTTTCTCTCTTGGAGAGCCTGTATTATCGCACACCATTCCCAGAGCTTTCTGTGATGCTTCAGCTCATAACTCCAGTTAGGGTCAATCGCCTTCGCCCATCTTTCGAACCAATCTTCATGGAAGTGCTCATGTCGACAAACCACAGAAGACCGAAGCCGGAATTGATAGAACGTTTCTGTGTCTCCACCCATACGCAACTCTCCATACACAGCATCAGTCTCAGAGATCGAGATACTGACCAATTTCGAAATTGAAGCGAACCAAGCCGCCTAACAGGACAGTATCGATCAGTTTCGGCTTAGCTGCGATTGGAGCATGACTTTCTCTAGCAAACCCACCCGTTCCAGCGGATCCGCCCCGTCGCAGTACGCAGCGGCTGAGAGCCCGAGATGGCATGACCGATCGCCCGTATCGCCAAACCTGCCTCGCGTCAGCAGATTGACCGTAACTTTCCCGTGCGACCCGACGATGCCCTCGAACGAAATGTAGGTCGGCCGGTCGACGAGTTGGAACGAGCTGGCTTCACCTCCGGCATCGGTGGTAACGACGATGTTCTCGCTGTGAGCCGGACATCTCACCTCGAGGTAGATACGCACGCTTTCGCCCTCGGCGAGTTCGCTGTCGAACACAAGCCGGGAGCGGCGCTGGCTTGCCCAAACGCCCCAATCTTCCATGGCGAACCAGCCGGAGTCCCGCGCTGCGCGGAAGGTGACTATCCGTCGGCCTTCGGCGGCGATGCGCAAGAGTGCCGCATCGCCGCCTTCGATGATCGTGTTGCGAGGCAGGCGGCAATTCAAAAGCCCAGGCTGGTCTCCTAGACCAACGCTCATGTCGATCGCCGTCGAGAACAGCTCGGAGCAGAACGCGTCCCACGATTTGGGCACGAAATTCTCTTCGATATCGCGCTGCCAGCCGGCCAGATCGTTGCGATCGACAATAACCTGCTTGAAGACGTTGTAGCCATCCTCGATGTTATAGGGATTGATGTAACGCACGAAATGCCCCCCTACCTCGGGCATCGAGGTAGCGTTGGAGGCGATACAGGGCTTGCGGTAATTCAGACTCTCACCGATGGGCAGGCCAAAGCCTTCGGCAAAGCTCGTATAGGTCGTAAACAGGGAATGCCGGTACAGATATTCCAGCTCGTCGTCCGTGATGTCGTTGAAGATGTAGAGCCAGTCCCCGACATAGCCATGGGTGGCCAGGTGGTGGCGCAGTTCGTCGATCTGCCAACCCCATTTACCCACCCATACGAGTTTCGGGGCTTTGTCGCCCAGTTCGCGGATCAGGCGTTCCCAGATGCGGATCTGGAACATGTGGTTCTTGCGAACCTCGATCGTTGCAACGCAGAGGACATATTCCTCCTCTGCCATGCCGAGTATGTTGGTATTGAGTATCCTGGCCTTCTTCTGTGTCTTGCGCAATTCCGTGGCAAGCGGAATAGCCTTGACGGGCAGCTCGAAGTTGAGGCGCTCCTTGAAATAGGCTCTGATTTCCGATGCGACGAATTGCGAATTCGCCAGAACGAAATCGCAAACCGAGAATACGTCTATCAGCTGTCTTTGGAACTTGTCGACGGCAGCCTGCTGGACATATTCGGGATTCCGGATCTGGATGAGATCGTGAATGAATACGCAGAAACGCATGCCCTTTTCACGAAGTTTACGAATGACGTCGTAATGCGGGTAGATCCAGAACGCGCCGGCAACGACGAATATATCGTCCTGCGTGGGCCAAACTTCAAAGCGCGCGTCAAACACGGCGGCAATGGCCTTATCGACCATGCTGCGATCGACAATCGGGACGTCGAACTGGCGAATGAGCGTTGCAAGTGCTATCGGGCTTGCCGCGAGAATCCGATGCCGATCATACTCCGGTATCACCGGGATAACACGGTAATCCTTGAAAAGACCGGACTCGATATGGAGGACCAGGTTGGCAACGACGCGTTGAATTCCGCTCAGGCTCTTATTGTGTTGAGCATATTCCATAAGGTCGGTGACATCGAGCCAAATGGTCTTCACCGCCTTTTCGGCTTCGGCGCTGAAATCGGAGAAGACATCTCCAGCGGCGCCGGCTGACACGAGTTCGATGACGGCATTGTGGTTGCCGGGATTGCATTCCACGGAGCGCTTGTAGCTTTCGATTGCCTCGCCCGCGCGTCCCATGACCTTCAGCAGGTGCCCGCGCTGCAGGTGAATGTCGGAATCATCTGGGCTAAGCTCGAGAGCCTTCTGGTAGCGCTTGGCTGCCTCGCGGTGGTTACCCGCTTCCTTGAGGCAGTTTCCCGCCTGAACCCAGATCCCCGTGTCGTCGGGGTGGACCTGCAGATGTTCATCATAGAGGTCGGCCGCTTTCTGCCACAACCTCGAATCCCGCGCGACGTCGGCCTCACGGACGACGTTTCTTATTTCTTCCTTGCCGCGAAATATGTTCATGAAATCTCGCCTGGTTTGTTTGGTCAGGTTGATCGTGGCGGATAAGGGGATTTCGGCGATGGTTCTTCGGTGCTCGCAACTCCACCGGTTTCTGCCGGAGACGGGTAGGTCTATCCCATCCGTCCCCAGCTGCTGAACCGCTCCTCACTCCTTGCGGCGGCCCGAAGGCGGGCCGCCGCAAGGAGGCTTTGTCAAGCGGCGCGTAGCCCCGCGACGTCTTTCTCTGCCGGCGCCACCCAGGGC
>NZ_JAELTU010000822.1 GCF_016429015.1 Rhizobium sp. ASV20 | reverse complement strand
AGGCCGAGGCCCAGCTTCTGGATCTGGTCGAGCAGACCGGCACGGAGCTGATCGTGCTTGCCCGCTACATGCAGGTTTTGTCGGATGCGATGTGCCGGAAGATGTCGGGCCGCATCATCAACATCCATCATTCCTTCCTGCCGTCCTTCAAGGGGGCGAACCCCTACAAGCAGGCCTATGAGCGCGGGGTGAAGCTGATCGGTGCGACGGCGCATTACGTCACCGCCGATCTCGACGAAGGTCCGATCATCGAGCAGGACACGGCGCGCATCACGCATGCGCAGTCGGCCGACGACTACGTCTCGATCGGCCGCGATGTGGAAAGCCAGGTGCTGGCGCGCGCCATCCATGCGCATATCCATTTCCGCACCTTCCTCAACGGCAACCGCA
>NZ_JAELTU010000821.1 GCF_016429015.1 Rhizobium sp. ASV20 | reverse complement strand
GGTTATTGGTTGATAGTTGTGTTTGCGTTATAGCATATATTGGTCTTGGTTTTGGGTATTCGGTCTGGTTGGTGTTGTTGTTTTGTTGTCGCAAGTGCCGTATCTTGTAAGTCGCTTGTTGGCCGCTATGTATGGAGGCGCAAGATGCGATTACAGCGGATAAAGCTCAAACTCTTGGTTTGCAGGAAGCTGAAAACACAAGGCAGCTTGCGGAATCTATCTTTTGGATAAAGGCAAAGCAGAATCAGAAAACAGTGCGGCAAAGCGTCGTCGGGTGGGCAGCAGCAACGAGGGTTTTGGGGCAGTTATGGAGTTGTTCTGACAGCCACAAGCTGGACTAGAATTGGCACCAGCAACCGGTGAATACAAATTCGCAGCAACACCCCGGCAA
>NZ_JAELTU010000820.1 GCF_016429015.1 Rhizobium sp. ASV20 | reverse complement strand
CCCCCCCCCCCCCCCCCCCCCCCCCCCCCCCCCCCCCCCCCCCGCCCCCCCGCCCCCCCCCCTGCCTTCCTGCCACGGCGACCACCGCGCTCTACCCTCCAAGAATTTCGTCGGCAGCGTCCGTCGCCCACCACACCCCCAGTTGATGGTGAGCGACGTCACCGCCGCGATCCAGGCGCAGAACTCGCAGGTTTCGGCCGGCCAGCTCGGCGCCTCGTCCAACACGACGTCGACCCCCTACAACGGCCATCCTGGCGCTTAGACACAACTCCGAGCCCCCGAGACATCGGCGAAGATCGGGATTGACGTCAACAGCTTGACAACGCGCGGGCGGGGGGGGGGGGGGGGGGGGGGGGGGGGGGGGGGGGGGGGGGGGGGGGGGGGGGGGGGG
>NZ_JAELTU010000819.1 GCF_016429015.1 Rhizobium sp. ASV20 | reverse complement strand
GGCCAACAACAAGTCTGAAAGGCTGTGGGTCGAGGCAATGAGACAATAGCACCTCCCAAATAACAAGAAGCGTGTCATTCGACAAGCGCTGGATCACGTACCCGAATCAGAAGCATTGTGGAAGGAGGCTGTCAACCTGGAGGAGAATGTCGATGATGCGAAGCTCTTGTTGGCCAAAGCAACAGAGTTGATTCCCCTGTCGATAGACCTTTGGCTGGCGCTGGCACGCATCGAGTCGCCGGAGAATGCGCAAAAGGTCTTGAACAAGGCTCGCAAGGCTGTACCGACATCACACGAGATTTGGATTGCCGCAGCCCGTTTGCAGGAGCAGCTGGGACAAGCTACAAAGTTCAGCGTCATCAAGAGAGGTGTGCAGGTTCTCGTCAAGGAG
>NZ_JAELTU010000818.1 GCF_016429015.1 Rhizobium sp. ASV20 | reverse complement strand
CCCCTGCTGCGAATGGCCCAGGAATTTGAAGCCCAAGTCTCGTCTTGGTCCGCGCATTTGCCACCAGCAATGCAGCACTACGAGACCACGTCCATTATTCGCGCGCCGCACTTGAGTTTCGAAACCGAAGGCACGTCGAACCATGTGTCTCGCGAACTAAGCTGGGCCATCGATAACCGTCTCCTCGAGATGCAAACTTGGCTATATCAACCATTTCTCTATTACTTTATCCATGCCAGCTCCATCGGCAGTACCAACCGACCCGGACAAGCCTCAGTTGGCGCACAACAGCCACGTATCAGCAGCCTCCTCAATCCCTTCTCCCCCTCAACTACCTTGTCCGTTCACTCAGTCGATTCCATGACGGCAGCTTCGTCGCCGCTGGCTGCAC
>NZ_JAELTU010000817.1 GCF_016429015.1 Rhizobium sp. ASV20 | reverse complement strand
GTAGGTGAGAGTTTGGAGGTGGGTTGTGATTTTGTTGTAAAGATGTTGGCGAGGCGGCTCATGGTTATTGGGTGAGTATTTGGTTGTAGGATGGAATGTAATGTATTGAAAAGAAGGGAAAGAAGGGGAATATAAGAATTAGTATTATCCAAGATGAATATCCGAGGACAAAGAGATTATGAATTGTAGGGACAAGTGGTTTGGAAGTGAAAGGTGCAAGGTCAAAGCATCATTGTTGAGGAGGGTGTGAATGGGTGTAAAAGGGTTGCTATAAGAACTTATTCAGGAAGTGAGATTCAGCAAGGCACCCCTTTCCCTGACCGGAATCCCGGCAGGTTGTTCTAAAAATGAAACAATGCAGCAGTTTGCTCTCTATGAGGGGCTCTACGAA
>NZ_JAELTU010000816.1 GCF_016429015.1 Rhizobium sp. ASV20 | reverse complement strand
CCATCGTCGTCTTCGGTAAGGCGGTCGTCGAGTGTCGTGAGGACCTTTTTCGTCTTCGAGGATATGCGATTTTCTTTGCAACGTAAGTCCTAAACTCTGAACACTAGTAGACAGTATGCCAACGAGAATTCCCAGCTAGGCGGGCGAGAAATGTTAGCCTCGGCGACGTCGTATCTGATCCTATCTGAACGTCACTCACAGCAATGCTCCCTCCGGGAGAGATGCCGCTAAACGGCCCCATTGCGCCTATTGCTTGTTTACTGTCATCTGGCAAAGTAAAAAAAGAGTATCAAAGGTATTGTGCAGCATAGGGTGTCCGTGACGAGCGGCCGCTTCGATGATGAAATGTTGCGACGACCCTTTTAGGTTCGGTAGTTGTCCCGCTCTCCGC
>NZ_JAELTU010000815.1 GCF_016429015.1 Rhizobium sp. ASV20 | reverse complement strand
AGCTGCATGTGAGACTCTTGTGGACGAAGGCGAAGTCGACAAGGCTCTGGAAAGCATAGACTCGCTGGAGAAACTTATTGCTGGAGAGCGCCAAACAGGTGATGGCATTAGTCTCCGTGACCTTCGTTCGACGTCT
This sequence comes from Rhizobium sp. ASV20, assembly GCF_016429015.1. Taxonomy (GTDB): domain Bacteria; phylum Pseudomonadota; class Alphaproteobacteria; order Rhizobiales; family Rhizobiaceae; genus Rhizobium. The sequence goes on along the minus strand of NZ_JAELTU010000815.1, from coordinate 255 downwards.
GCGCTACAGGGAATCAACACAGATCTTGATACCCTACGATTCCGCGTCGGCAGGGCTTACGAAGCACAATTTTCAAATATCCTCCTCTCAGATCTACGACGGCATGCTGATTCGGTTTCGAAGAGAGACGTGTTGGCGCGATGGGGCAACGCTGCATCGCGAGCACGTGGTGCACACTCACGGTCCCCGTCGCTGTTTCCGACCTATTTGGCAGCCACTGAGGATCTAAAAGCTCAACTCAAGCCTGCCATGGCC
>NZ_JAELTU010000086.1 GCF_016429015.1 Rhizobium sp. ASV20 | reverse complement strand
CTTGGCGATTGGGGCTCGGTGGCTGCAGGCTTTGCCTTGGCTTTGTTGCTCGGCTTTGCGCTCGGCTATCTGACAGGCCGCTTTCGGCAATGGTTCAACGTGCCGACCTTCATCACGACCCTTGCGCTCTTTGCGGCGTTGCGCGGGGTCGCCAACCTCATCACCGGCGGCTTTCCGCTGTCGTCCTTTCCGCTGGGCTTCGATTTCCTCGGTGGCGGCTATCTCTTCGGAATTCCGTTCCCGGTCTATATCTTCGCTCTGACCTTCGCCGGCATGCATTTCCTCATGAAGTACACGAGCTTCGGCCGTGAAATCTATGCCGTTGGCGGCAACATGGAGGCGGCCCGCCTCTCCGGCATCGACATCTGGAAAGTGAAGGCGCTGACGCTCGGCCTGACGGGTGGGCTTACCGCGATCTCCGGCACGCTCATCGCATCGCAGATCGGTGCTGGGACCGGGACGACCGCAACCGGCATGGAACTCGACGTGATCGCGGCTGTCATCATCGGCGGGACTTCGCTTTTCGGCGGCAAGGGCCGCATCTGGGGTACGCTGATCGGGGTATTGTTCCTCGGTTGCATCTCCAACGGCATGACGCTGATGAATGTCAGCGAATATTGGCAGTACGTCGTGCGCGGCGGGATCATTCTGGGCGCCGTGCTTCTCAATCAGGTTCTGGAAAGGGTGCGCTGAGACAGGCGCGGAAAAAATCATGACCGAATTCAAAGGAAAAATTGCGCTGGTCACCGGCACATCCGGGATTGGCCTTGCCTCGGCGATCCGCCTGGCCTCTTCCGGGGCAGCCGTGCTTGCCTGTGGCAACGACGCTGCCGCCAACGCCACTTTCGACCGTATCGCCAGTGAACGCGGTTTGCCGATGTCCTCACGGCTGGCGGATGTATCCGTGGAAGACGAGGTGGCCGCCGCCGTCCGGGAGGCGGTGCTGCTCCATGGTGGGCTAGACGTTATCGTCAACGCCGCCGCCGTTCATCCCTTTGGCACAGTGCTCGACACCAGCGCGGAAACCTGGGCGCGTTGCCTCTCGGTCAATGTCGGTTCGATCTATCTGACCGGTCGCTTCGGAATTCCTGAAATGACGAAGCGCGGCGGTGGCGCGATCGTCAACATTTCCTCGGTGCAGGGCCACGCCTGTCAGCAGAATGTTGCGGCCTACGTTGCCTCTAAAGGCGCGATCCATGCGCTTACACGGGCCATGGCACTCGATCATGCAGCGGCGAAAATCCGGGTGAACTCCGTCAGCCCAGGCTCGGTTCGGACGCCTTTGCTCTCGCTTGCTGCACGCACCTATGGCGGCGAAGGCGTGAGCGAGGCGGAAGTCTTTGCCCGCTTCGGTGCTGCGCATCCGATCGGGCGCATCGGCGAACCGGAGGAGGTGGCGGATCTGGTCGCCTATCTGGCATCGGAGCGCGGAGCTTTTATCACGGGATCGGACTTCCGCATCGACGGTGGGCTCACGGCCGGTATTGGCGTCAAGTAATCGAAAGGGAGACAGCAGGATGAAGATTGGCCTTGGGCTCTACCGGGAGCAACTCACCCGAGATAATTTTCAGTTTGCGCAGCAGGCAGGCGCCAGCCACGTCGTCGCGCATCTGACCAACTATTTCACCGGTAAGGATCCGAAGATCGCCAGCGGCGATCAGGGCGGTTGGGGCGATTGTTCCGGCGATCAGCTCTGGTCTTTCGAGGAGCTGTCGGCTCTGGTCAAGGATGTGCGCGCAGCAGGTTTGGACGTGGCGGCGATCGAGAACTTCTCGCCGCGCTTCTGGTCCGATGTGCTTCTGGACGGACCGAAACGTGCAGAGCAGATCGAGGGGCTCAAGCAGCTTATCAGGAATGCTGGCCGTGCCGGCATTCCGTGCATCGGCTATAACTTCTCGCTTGCCGGCGTCTATGGCTGGACGCGTGGTCCTTATGCGCGTGGCGGTGCCGTGTCCGTAGGCTTCGGTGTTGAGGACAGCGGGGTGCCGCATCCGGATGCACCGATCCCCGATGGTATGGTCTGGAACATGCGTTATCGCCCCGGCATTGCCGGCGCTGCGCCTGTCTCCGTCAGTTCGGCGGAACTCTGGGACCGCCTCGCCCGTTTCCTGCGGGAAGTCGTCCCTGTGGCTGAGGAGGCCGGCGTCGTTCTCGGCGCTCATCCTGATGATCCGCCGGCGGAGGAGCTGCGCGGTACGGCACGACTGGTCAACCGCCCGGAGAAATACGATCGGCTGATGGCGATCGTCGACTCGCCGTCGAACGGACTTGAGCTTTGCCTCGGCTCGCTGCAGGAAATGCCGGGTGGCGACATCTACGAACACGTCCGGCGCTTTGCCCGCTCCGGCCGCATCGGCTATATCCATTTCCGCAATGTGCGCGGAAAGATGCCGCACTATATCGAGACTTTCGTCGATGAGGGCGATATCGATATGGCCGAAATCGTCCGCATCCTGCGCGACGAAAACTATCAGGGCGTGTTGATCCCGGATCATACGCCGGCCATGAACTGCGGTGCCTCCTGGCATGCCGGCAAGGCGTTCGCGCTCGGTTACATGCGTGCCCTTGTGCAGAATGCCGAGGCGCTCGGTCCCTCGCGATCGATCCCCGCCGGTATTGCGGCGGAATAGGAGGCGCAGATGGCACGCTCACCTGTCTGTGTCGCACCGGTCGGCGACCGTTGCGGTGAAGGCGCCGTCTGGTCGGCGGACGAGGCGTCACTTTACTGGACGGACATCAACCGCTTCCTCGTTCACCGTTACGATGAAGCAACACGGGCAGTTGGAAGCTGGTTGTTCGACGAACCGGTGGTTGCCGTATCGTTGACGGAGGAAGCCGGCCGTCTGCTCGTTGCTCTCGCCTCAAAGCTCATCTGGTGGTGGCCGGGGTCGGATCGGCGGGAGGATCATGGCTTTGCCCTGCAAGGCGCGCCGCGCGTTAGGCTCAACGATGGTCGGACCGATCCAGCCGGAAATTTCTGGGTGGGCTCGATGAAGAACAATGTTCTGCCAGACGGGCAGCTTGGTGAGGTCGGAGCGGGGGAGGGTGTGCTCTATCGGATCGCACCCGATGGTGCCGTCACCGAGTGGCGGCGCGACCTCGGCATCTCCAACACACTCTGCTGGAGCCCGGATCGCCAGACCTTTTATTTTGGCGATACGCTTTCAAACGAAATCTACGCTTTCGATTATGATCCGGCGGAGGGATCGATTTCCGGCGAGCGGCGTTTTTTCGCTGATTTCCATCGCGGTTCACCCGATGGTTCGGCCATCGACAGCGCAGGATTCCTCTGGAATTGCCGCTTTGGCGGCAGCTGCATTGCCCGCATAGCACCCGATGGCAGCCTTGCCGAGGTAATCGAAATGCCGGTGACCAACGTTACCACCTGCACCTTCGGCGGTCCGGATTTGAAAACGCTCTACATGACCACTGCAAGTGTGCTTGCAGCGCCTGGCGAGCGTCTTGCCGGAAGTCTATATGCAATGCAGGTCGAGATTGCCGGCCTGCCCGAGAACCGATATGGAGCTGCGATCCGGTGATGGCGACGACGACACGCAAAGCGCTTGCCTGGGCGCATGGCTGCCTCTCGGTGCAATCGCTTGGTGGAATGCTCGGCCCGGTGTTGTTTCTGCTGCCGGACGGGCGACAGGTCAGTCCCTTGCATGTCGCCCACTGGGGTAACGACCCGCAGCGCGGAGCCTTACCGGAGATCCTACAGGAATTGCGTGGCGAGTGGCCCTGCGTGCCGTTCGGCGGCGACGCCGATCGCGCGCTCGCAGCCGGTTGGACGGCGGCGGGAGAGAGCTTCAAAGGGGCGACTGTGCCCCATGGTCACGGCTCCAATGTGCATTGGGACTGGAGCGTTTGCGACGACCGTGAGCTCAATTTGGAGTGCCGTTATCCAGAGGGCCATCCGATCCGGCTGCTTCGTCGGCGTATCGTTCCGGACCCGACCGCTGCCGCCATCGACATCATATTGGAGATCGAGGCACGCCGTATGTGCCGTCTTCCCATTGGTCTGCATCCAACCTTTCGGTTGCCGCTTCGCTCCGGTGCAGTCACGATCGAACCGGGCGAATACGATCGCGTATGGAGTTTCCCCGGCGATCTCGAGCCGGGCGTGGCCCAGTTCACCGCGGCACGGCAGTGGCCGTCGCTCGGCAGGGTGGAAACGCGTGACGGAACGACCATCGACGCAACCAAGGTACCGCTTGTCGCAGAGGTCGAGGACTTGCTGCAACTGACCGGCATCAATGGCAAGGTTGCGCTCCACTACCGGGATGAAGGATTTCGCGCGAGGCTCGAGTGGCAGAAGGAACACTTTCCGAGCCTCTTGCTTTGGTACAGCAATCGCGGGCGCAAAGCCTATCCATGGGACGGGCGGCATGTGGCGCTTGGGGTCGAGCCGATTGCTTCCGCCTTCGATCTCGGGCCGGCGATTTCCTCAGCGTCGAATCCATTGGAGCAGGCTGGCGTCGCTACCGCTCTCTCCTTTGATCCCGATCAGATATTCACCAGCCGTTACCGGCTTTCGGTGGAGGCCGCAGCATAGCCCGCATCGCAGGGCATCTGCTCGATCAATTCTCGTCAAAAAGATAGTTCGGATGAAGTTTTACGCGCTGTGCCACCGTGATTGAGCGATAGGTCTTAATAATCGGACTTTTCCGCATAAATTCGCGTGTGACTTCGCGAAACTCTTCCATATCGAGCACGTTGAGGCAGGCCAATATGTCGGTATCACCTGTGATCACATCGCAGCACGACACGTAGGGTGAGCTCCGCAGCATCGCCAGCAGATCATTGAAAGTGTTCAATTGGTGAGACGACAAAGATATCTCGATCCAGATCGCCAATTTGCGCTCGGCATAGGTCTGGTTCACGATCGAGATGTCGCCGAGGATCACGCCATTGTCGCGCAGCCGGTGAATGCGGCGATGGCAAGCCGGTTGGGAAATGCCGATCTTGTCTGCCAGTTGCTGAAAGGTGAGCATGCTGGATTGCTGCAGCAGATTGAGCAGCTTGCGATCGATGCGATCGAGGCTCACCTTCGATGAGGACATCCGATACTCCAAATCCTGATCATCGGCACAACCTCAAGCATGCCGCGTCAATATCGCCTCGCGCGACGCGCTTCAGGGTGGGGTTTCCAGCATGTCGCCCCAAGCTGAATGACCTCTTCCCTGAACCGAATGCTCTAGGGGAAACGAGGGACATGCACAAGGCAGCCAATATTTCGTCGATGAGAGTTTTATGCGTGATGAGGCCGTTCCGGTTATAAATTTCTCGATCAGGACCGAAAGAACGAAAAAACCATAAAGCGCGAGAGTGCCATAGTGTCACGAACATGACAGTGCCTTCCTGGACGGATGGCTCGATCTCAAGATGGGTGACCCTCTCGCATGCCTCGCTATCTGCCGGACACAACCCTTGCTCAGGGTGCCTGTGAAAACCACGATCCAACAGGGGCTGTCGTTCCTCCCATTCATCTGGCGACAACCTTCCTTCGTCCACCGGAGGGCTATTCGCAAAGCGGTTGGAGCTACAGCCGCTATGGCTATCCGGGACTGGAACTGCCGGAGGCAACGCTGAGGACACTCGAGGGGGCAGTGGACAGCCGGCTTTTCAGCTCCGGCATGTCGGCGATGACGGCCGTTATCATGGCGTTGAGGCCAGGTTCACACTGTGTTTTCCCTATTGATATGTATCACGGAATGCGGACCTGGCTGAAACGGTATTCGGCGCAGCAGAATATCAGAATAGCCCATGCGGATATGACCGATCTCGACAGCATACGGGCAGCGGTCATACCGGGAGAGACGAGTATCGTCTGGGCCGAAACGCCCTCCAACCCGCACTGGTATCTCTACGATATCGCCGCGTTGGCGGATATCGCTCACAGAGCCGGGGCGCGGCTCGTTGTGGACAATACGGTTGCGACGCCCGTTCTGTCCCAGCCGTTGTCGCTTGGTGCCGATATCGTCGTTCATTCGGCCACCAAGTATCTCAATGGCCACAGCGATGTTCTGGCGGGCGCCGCCATGACCGCAAGAATGGACGACTTCTGGGAACAGGTTTGCTTCAATCGCGACTATCATGGCGGCGTTCTTGGCCAGTTCCAGGCTGCACTGCTCATGCGCGGCATGCGAACGCTGCATCTGCGCGTTGGACGCGCCTGCGCATCAGCCATGACGCTGGCCGTGGCCTGCCTCGAACATCCGAAGGTCGAAAAGGTCTATTACCCTGGCCTGCCGTCGCATCCGGGGCATGATCTGGCCAAGCGGCAGATGACGAGCGGCTTCGGCGGAATGATGTCCATTCTCGTCAAGGGAGGCGCGTCAGAGGCCGATCGCGTGACGGCCCGCACCCGCATCTGGAAGCCAGCAACCTCGCTCGGAGGGGTTGAAAGCCTGATCGAGCGGCGCGAAGCCATCGAGCCCAATTCGCATGTCGAGCCGAACCTCTTGCGTCTTTCCGTCGGCATTGAAGCCGTGTCGGACTTGATCGACGACCTGTGGACGGCGCTTGACTGATGCACTACCCGCACCTGCACAAAACAACCAAAAACAATCTGCCAATGGAGGAGAACGGAATATGACATTGATCGGCTCTCAGTCCCGCCGGGACTTTCTGAAGACGGCGACTGCCTTCGGCCTGACGGCCGCAACCGGCCCCTACATGATCGGTTCTGCCTTTGCGCAGGAGGCGCCGAAGAAGGGCGGCACATTGAAGATCGGCATGCGCGGGGGCAGCACGACCGACACGCTCAATCCGACCTCCTATTCAAACGCCGTGCCATTGCTGGTCGGCTACGCTGTCATGAACGGCCTCATCGAAATCGACGAGAAGGGCGTGCCGCAGCCGGAATTGTTCGAAAGCTGGGAAATTGGCGATCAGGCGAAGGAATGGATTTTCAATATTCGCAAGGATATCGTCTTCCACAACGGCAAGGCCATGAGCGCCGATGACGTGATCTACTCCCTTTCCCTGCATACCGGTGCGGACAGCAAGTCTGCAGCCGCCGGCGGGTTGAAGCATGTCAAGGAAATCCAGAAGCTCGGCACGCATCAGATCAAGGTCGTGCTTGCAACGTCAGATGTCGATCTGCACTACACACTTGCCGATTATCACCTCCTGGTCGTACCTGAAGGCTTTAACGACTGGGCCAAGCCGATCGGAACGGGAGCGTTCACCGTCGAGAGCTTCGATCCGGGTGTGCGCTGCGTGCTGCGTAATGTCGGAAACTATTGGAAAACGGGACGCGGCAATGTCGATCGAATCGAAATAACCGTCGTCAACGATATCGTGCAGCGCATGAATGCCCTGGTGTCCGGTCAGGTCGATGTCATCAATGACGTCGACAAGCGCGCGGTCGACCTGCTGCGCGCCGCCCCCGGTATCGAGCTGGTGCAGGCGCCGGGCGGCTGGCACACCATCATGGCGATGCAGACGGATGCTGCGCCGTTCAACAATCCGGATTTTCGCCTGGCGCTGAAATATGCCTGCGATCGCGACCAGATTTTGAACGCCCTGTTCAACGGCTTCGGTCGAGTGGGCAACGATCAGCCGATCCCGGTTTCGGATCCCTTCTACAACACCGATCTTGTGCAGCGACCTTATGACCTCGACAAGGCAAAGTTCCACCTGAAGAAGTCGGGGATTACCGATACGAAGGTGATCCTGTCGGCCTCGGATGCCGCCTATGTGGGGGCTGTCGACATGAGCGTGCTCTTCCAGGCTTCCGCCGGCAAGGCGGGCATCGATGTCTCGGTCAAGAAGGAACCGCATGACGGCTTCTGGAGCAACGTCTGGCTCAAGGCGCCGTTCTGCACCTCCTACTGGGCGGGCCGCGCATCTGCCACCGACATGCTCGCTTCGGCCTATTATTCTGGCGCCAACTGGAACGAAACGCACTGGAAGAGCGACACTTTCGACAAGCTTCTCGACGCTGCAAAGGCCGAGGTGGACGAAGCCAAGCGCAAGAGCCTGATTTGGGACATGCAGGCGATGCTGTCCGATCAGGGTGGCGCTCTCATCCCGGTGTTTTCCGACTGGCTGGATGCCCATCGTACGCACGTCAAGGGGCACACTCCCCATACCCAGTTCGACCTGGCCAATGGCCGTCTGTGCGAGAAGGTCTGGCTCGAGGCCTGATATCGGAAGGCGGGAGGAAGGCCGTGGCGCAAGCATTCGGCCCTCTTTTCCGTGTACGAAGAGAAACGATAAAGATAAAAGAGGGAAACGTGCTCACACTCGTGATCAAGCGAGCGGCACTCGGATTGATGACCCTATGGGCCGCCTCCGTGCTCATCTTCGCCGGCACCCAGATCCTGCCCGGCGATCTCGCGCAAGCCGTGCTGCAGAACAATGCCACGAAAGAAAACGTCGCCGCGTTGCGACATGATCTGGGACTAGACCGGCCGGCGGTGGAGCGCTATGCCGATTGGCTCGGCAAGGCGATACAGGGCGATTTCGGAACCTCCCTCATCAACAAGCGTGCCGTTTCGGCTGATCTCGCGCCGCGCCTCTACAACACGCTTTTCCTGGCTTTATACGCTGCCGCGATCGCGGTGCCCCTATCGGTAGGGCTCGGCATCCTAACGGCAGCCTGGCAGGGAAGCCTATTCGACGCCCTCGCCAATGCCGTGACGCTGCTTGCGATCTCGTTGCCGGAATATTTCCTCGGCTATCTGCTGATCAAATGGGTGGCGGTCTACTGGGGCCTGTTTCCGGTTTTGGCGAGCGTCACCCCCGAAACATCGTTTTCGGGTCGGCTTTACATGACGTTTCTGCCGATGCTGACGCTGGTTCTGGTCATCGTGGCCCATATGATGCGCATGACCCGGGCCTCGGTCATTGCGGTCATGTCCAGCCCCTATATCGAGATGGCCTTGCTGAAAGGCCTGCCGAAATGGCGTGTGGTGGTCGAGCATGCGCTTCCCAATGCGCTGGCGCCGATCATCAACGTTGTCGCACTCAATCTGGCCTATCTGATTGTCGGCGTCGTGGTGATCGAGGTGGTGTTCGTCTATCCCGGCCTCGGTCAATCCATGGTGGATGCCGTTGCCAAGCGCGACGTGCCGGTGGTGCAAGCGTGCGGCCTGATCTTTGCCACCGTCTTCATCACGCTCAACATGGTCGCGGATATTCTGGCGCTCGTCAGCAATCCGCGCCTCAGGCATCCGAGGTGAATGATGCGGCTCTTTGGACACAAAATGCCGTTAAAGGCACAAATCGGCCTGCTCATCGTCAGCATAAGCGCGTTGGCGGCGTTGCTTGCTTCAATTCTCGCACCCTATCCGGAAGCGGACGTTCTTGGCCGGGCCTGGGCCGCGCCGAGTGCTCAACACTGGCTAGGCCTCGACAATCTCGGCCGCGACGTGCTCTCGCGCCTACTTTATGGAGCGCGACTATCCATCGGGCTGTCGCTGCTCATCACTATGCTTTCCTTCACGCTCGGTGTTTTTACCGGCTTTTCTGCGGCCGTACTTGGCAAGACGATCGACATGATCCTGTCGCGCGTCGTCGATCTCCTGCTGTCGATGCCGGCGCTGATCTTCGCCATGGTCGTGCTCTCGGTTCTGGGGACGGATCTTGCCGTCCTTGTCATTACCATCGCCATACTCGACGCCACGCGCATTTTCCGCGTCAGCCGGTCGCTGGCCATGAATATCGCGACGCTGGATTTCGTCGAAGCGGCCAAACTGCGCGGTGAAGGCCTGTGGTGGATATTGCGCCGGGAAATCCTGCCCAACGCCATGGCGCCGCTCGTCGCGGAGTTTGGCTTGCGCTTTTGCTTCACCTTCCTGTTCATTTCGGCGCTCAGCTTTCTTGGGCTTGGCATTCAGCCGCCAAATGCGGATTGGGGAAGCATGGTGAAGGATTATTCGGCCATGATCATGCTGGGCGTGCCCACTGTGTTCTACCCCGCCGGCGCGATTGCCACTCTGACAATTGGTATCAACCTGCTGGTCGACTGGCTTGTCTCGACCAGCGCCGCCAAACACTGAGCGCGCCATGATGGATACACAGATGGACAATACTCTGCTTGAAGTCGAAGGGCTGCGCATCGAAGCCACATCGCAAACGGATGCCACGACGGTTCTCGTCGATGATGTCAGCTTCACGCTGAAGCGCGGCGAGGTGCTGGGGCTGATCGGAGAATCCGGCGCCGGCAAATCCACGATCGGCCTCTCGAGCATGCATTATACGCGGGCGGGTTGCGCGATCACCGGTGGCCGGATCATCTTCAATGGCCGCGATATCCGGGAGATCTCAAAGGCAGAGGAGCGCTCGCTGCGCGGTGTCAAGATCGCCTATATCGCGCAAAGTGCCGCCGCTTCATTCAACCCCGCACTCACCATTGGTCGGCAGGTTTGCGAAGTCGTCATCCGGCACAAGCTGATGAACAAGGGGGCTGCGAAAGCGCGGGCGATCGACCTGTTTCGCGCGCTGGATTTGCCCGATCCCGAAACATTCGGCAGGCGCTACCCTCACCAGGTATCGGGCGGCCAGCTTCAGCGTGCCATGGCAGCCATGGCCATGATCGCCGAGCCCGATCTTCTCGTCTTCGACGAACCGACCACCGCACTCGACGTGACCACCCAGGTCGAGGTTCTGGCTGCCTTCCGGGCGCTTGTGCGCGAGCGCAACACGGCGGCGCTCTACATTACGCATGATCTTGCCGTCGTTGCCCAGATCGCCGATCGCATCATGGTGCTGCGTCACGGGAAAATGGTGGAAACGGGTGCGGCGGAAGCCATCCTGCATAACCCGCAGCAGGACTATACCAAGCGGCTGGTGGCGGAACGCAACGCGGCCACGGCCGATCGATTTGTCGAGGCGAGCCACAGCGACCAAGCCGCGGTGCTGCGCATGGACAAGATCGTCGCAAGCTATAGCGGTCTGCCGCGTGTGATCGACAATGTCGGCATGGAATTGAAACGCGGTGATACGCTGGCCGTGGTCGGAGAGTCCGGTTCGGGCAAGAGCACGCTTGCACGTGTTATCGTCGGCCTGCTTCCGCGCGAAAGCGGCGAGCTCTTCTTTCAGGGGAAGGAATTGTCAGCAGCGCTCGCTCAACGCTCACGCGATGAGCTGCGGCGTATCCAGATGATCTATCAGATTCCGGATATCGCGCTGAATCCCAAGCAGACCCTATTGGAAATCATCGGTCGTCCGATCGAATTTTACCTTGGCAAGTCGAAAAAGGACGTTCGGGAGCGGGTTCTGGAACTTCTCCGTCAAATCGAACTCCCCGAAAGCTTCATCACGCGCCGGCCGCCCGAACTGTCCGGAGGACAGAAACAGCGCGTTTGCATCGCTCGCGCGCTGGCAGCGCAGCCCGATGTCATTATCTGTGACGAAGTCACATCGGCGCTCGATCCACTTGTCGCCGAGGATATTCTCAATCTGCTGCGCCGCTTGCAGGAGAAATTCGGCCTTGCCTATCTCTTCATTACTCATGATCTCGGCACGGTGCGGCGCATTGCCAACAAGGTGGCGATCATGCGCAAGGGACAGGTCGTTGCCTATGGAGGAACGGCCGAGGTCTTTTCGCCGCCCTACCACCCCTACACGGAGCTGCTGCTATCGTCAGTTCCCGAAATGCGGTCCAAGTGGCTGGATGAAGTCCTGGCTAAGCGTGCAGTTCAGCCACGCCCCTCGAGCGGATTGGAATCCTCTTAGGCCATGCGTAGCGTGCGGGCGTGCCATTGGCAGGCCTGCCTCCATTTGGCTGCTCGGATCATCAGTCCCCCATCTTCTCGCGCAATGTCTGCAGATCTTCCTCAGCATCGTGAACCCGGTTGAGGTCTCCACTCTCTTTGGCGAGCTTAAGCCTTTGATCCATGAAGTTCTTGGCCTCGCTTTTGTTGCCCTGCTCAAAGGCAAGCACGCCGAGTTGGAAGAGACTTGCGTCGATATGGCTCTGATTTCCGTGTTTTGTTGCGATGCTGTATCGCCTCTCGAGGAAACGTCTGGCTGCCGCCGGCTGGTTTAGCTTGTAGGCATTCTGCGCGAGGTCGGTGATCACGACCAGCAGCTTTTCGCTGTCCTGCCCGAACAGTGTCTCGCCCGCCTGAAGCACCTTCTCGTTGATGGCCATGGCTTCCGCGTACTTGCCGGTCTCATGTAGGCAAAAAGCGAGGCGTTCTTTCGTTCCAAGCCTTTGGTCGTCGGAAAAATCCGGATTGTTCTCAAACAGATCGATTGCTTTCCTGTAGTTATCGATGGCGATGTCCCAATCACCGATGTCCTCCGCCTGACTGGCCAGGTTGTATGTGAAACGAGAGCGCTCGGCCTTCGTCAGAAAGGGCGTGCCCGCGTCGATGCGCAAGGCCTCGATACTTGCAGGCACCGATTCACTGGCCCTCCCAGCCCGATAGAGGATGAATCCGCGGATATAATTCAATTCCCCAACGGATTCGGTCGCGCCCCGCGGTATCCTGGAGGCAAGATTGTCGAGTTCCGCCAGGGTTGCACTGATGCTAAAGGTCTGGCTCGGGTCCATGACCATCCGATGGATTTCCTTCAGACGCCCAAGGACTATCTGTGCATCTTCGGCTGCGGCTGGACCGGAAAGTCCGATCGTCGAGATCGCTACCGCCAGTATCCTCGAAAAGATGTTTTGTCGTTTGCTCATTAGACCGTCTTTGCTCCAATCCATGCCATTCTGAACGATCACATGCCAGTCGTAGCCACCACTTTGGCAAGGAAAGCGCCCATCGATCAAGCATAGCTCACCTGCAATATATGCACCGAAGTACGATTGGATCAGATCGGGAAGGGGCCTATGTTTGACTATGCACTCGCCCGATCCCGATCGTTCCATCGATCGATATGACAACCAACAGAGGCATCCGTCATGACCAAAGGCTCTGATCTGCTCGTCGCCGCGCTTGAGAACGAGGGTGTCGACCGCATCTTCGGCATCCCGGGAGAAGAGAATCTCGACGTTGTCGAGTCGATCCGCAAATCCTCGATCCAACTGGTGCTCACGCGACACGAGCAGGCGGCAGCCTTCATGGCCGCCACCTATGGTCGGCTGACCGGCAAGCCGGGGGTCTGTCTGACGACGCTTGGACCCGGAGCCCTGAACCTCTCGACCGGTGCGGCATATGCCCTGCTTGGAGCCATGCCAATGGTGATGATCACCGGACAAAAGGGGATACTTTCCTCCCGGCAGGCCCGGTTCCAGGTGGTCGACGTCGTGGCATCGATGAAGCCGCTCACCAAGCTTTCCAGGCAGATTGTCTCGCCGCAGATGATCCCAACGATGGTCCGGGAGGCATTCCGGATCGCAGAGGAGGAGCGGCCGGGGCCGGTTCACCTCGAACTTCCAGAGGATATCGCGGCCGAGGAATGCGAACCGGTTGCATTGATCGCCCCGCATCAGATGGAGCTGCCAATCGCAAGTGACGCGGCGCTGGAGCGTGCCGCGGCACTCATCATTGCGGCAAAGCGCCCGCTGCTCATGCTCGGCGCGGCAGCGTCGCGCCCGCGCTCGACGTCGGACATCGCACAATTCGTCATTCGCACCGGCATCCCTTTCTTCACGACCCAAATGGGGAAGGGGACGGTTCCGGGTGGGACGGAGCTCTACATGGGCACCGCCGCGCTGTCGGAAAAGGACTATGTCCACGAGGCGATCGAACAGGCGGACCTCATCATCACCATCGGCCATGATACGATCGAGAAGCCGCCCTTCATCATGGGCAAGGGTGGTCCAAAGGTCGTTCATGTGGGCTACCAGCCGGCGACGGTCGAGCAGGTCTACTTTCCGCAATCCGAGGTCATCGGCGACATCGGCGCTTCGCTGAAGGCGCTGGCGGACCGCCTCGAAGGCAAGCTGCCGAACGCTCAGGCCCTCCTTCATCTGCGCGAGCGCATTCTCGAACGCATCGCGGTTCGCGCGACGGAAGATCGCTTTACACCGCAGCGGCTGGTCCATGATATCCGCGAAGTCATGCCGCATGACGGCATCCTTGCGCTCGACAACGGCATGTACAAGATCTGGTTTGCGCGGAACTACCGGACCCGTATGGCAAATACGTTGCTGCTCGACAATGCGCTTGCGACAATGGGGGCCGGGCTGCCTTCGGCCATGGTCGCCTCGATGCTCTATCCCAAGCGGCGGGTCATGGCGATTTGCGGCGACGGCGGCTTTATGATGAACTCCCAGGAGATCGAGACGGCCGTTCGGCTGAAACTGAACCTCGTCATTCTCGTCATCGAAGACAATGCCTATGGCATGATCCGCTGGAAACAGGCTGTTGACGATTTTCCGGACTTCGGAATGACGTTCGGCAATCCGGATTTCGTCAAATATGCCGAATCCTACGGCGCGAAGGGCACACGGGTCGACGACATCAGCCAGTTCAAACAAGCTCTCGAAGATGCCTTTTCCGGGGGCGGCGTTCACCTCGTCAATGTTCCCGTCGACTATTCAGAAAACGAACGCGTACTGGTCAAGGAGCTGCGTGAACGGCTTCCGGCCATCCTGGAGGACTGACATGACGCCTAATCTGAACGTTTATCAGGCATTCGACCGGCAGCTGATTGCCGAAATCGCAGCGGACGATGCCGAGGCCCTCGAGCGCAAGCTCGCTATCGCCGCAAGGACTTTTGCTGATCGTGACGGCTGGCTACCGGCCCATCGCAGGATTGCGATCCTGAGAAGGGTGTCCGAGCTTCTCTCGGAAAACCGCGACCGCTTCGCCGTCATGATCGCCCGCGAGGGCGGCAAGCCACTCACGGACGCAATCATCGAGGTATCGCGTGGGATCGATGGTCTCGTCAATGCAGCGGACGAGCTTCGCAATTTTGGCGGCAAGGAAATTCCGATGGGTCTGACGGCCGCCAGTATGAACCGATGGGCCTTCACCACCAAGGAGCCGATCGGTGTCGTTGCCGCAATATCGGCGTTCAACCATCCCCTTAACCTCATTATTCACCAGATAGCGCCGGCGGTGGCCGTTGGCTGCCCGGTTATCGTCAAGCCAGCGGCGACAACGCCGATTTCCTGCATCGAGATCGTCAAGCTGTTCTGGGAGGCTGGCCTGGACGAGCGCTGGTGTCAAACGCTGATCACGGAAGACAATGCACTTGCCGAACGCTTTGCCACGGATCCGCGTATCGCGTTCATGAGCTTCATTGGATCGGCGAAAGTCGGTTGGTATTTGAAAAGCAAACTGCCTCCAGGCACAAGATGTGCGCTGGAGCATGGTGGCGCAGCACCAGTCATCGTCGACCGCAGCGCGAGCGTCGATGCGATCGTCGGTACGATCGTCAAGGGCGGATACTATCACGCCGGCCAGGTCTGCGTATCCGCGCAACGCCTCTTCGTGCATGACGACATTCTAGCGACCTTCACCGATGCACTGGTTGCCAAGGTGGCGGGCCTCCGTGTCGGCGACCCCACGCGGAAGGAGACGGAAGTCGGGCCTCTGATCCTGCCGCGCGAGACGGAGCGTGTTGCGAGCTGGATTCAGGAAGCGATCGATGCGGGCGCGAGGCAGTTCGGAGGCGGGCGGCTGTCCGAGACTACGCTTCTACCCTCGGTTCTCCTCAATCCGCCGACCGATGCAAAGGTGTCGCGGTTGGAGGTCTTTGGCCCCCTGACCTGCATCTTTGGCTACAGCGACATCGACGACGCGATCCGCATCGCCAACTCACTGCCATATGCCTTCCAGGCCAGCGTTTTTTCCACTGACATTGCCATTGCGCTCAAGGCCGCAAAACATCTGGACGCATCGGCGGTGCTCGTGAACGACCACACAGCTTTCCGAACCGACTGGATGCCCTTTGCCGGGCGCAGGCAGTCGGGATATGGCGTCGGTGGTATTCCGTGGACGATGGAAGAAATGGCGGACGACAAGATGGTTGTGTTCAACGGCGTTAATTGACCGGCTCAATGGCCTGCAAAGCCATGCTCGCTTCGCTGATGTCCCGGAGAAACTGGAAGCAAGGGCATCCAGTTTCTCTGACCCGTTCGCACCTGGTTTCGGACATTCGCGAACGCGGCTAGAGGGGCCAGTCGACCTCGGTCAGGCCCATCTTTCGCATCGTATTCCGTCAGTGTGCCGTCTTCTCGTCCGCCGCGAGCGTGTAGGCGACGACGGCATTCGCATGGCCATGGCCCATACCATGCTGGCTCTTCAGCATGTTGACGAGTTCCATGTGCTTTGCTGGATAATGCTTTCGCACCAAATCCTGCCATTCGGCGATCGGGCGGCCGTATGTCTTCTCGATCGATGGGAAATAGGAAGCAGGTCCTTTGATCTTTTCGCTGGTCATGGTGTGTTATCCCTTTCATGCTGGATGAATCGTGCCGCCGCGCAAAGTTTCCGCGACAGCTTGATGACATGATGACGTGCAAGTCGCCACGGATCCTACATCGTGATCACGAAATCGCCGTTGCCGAAAATCAGGGCCACATCGGCGCAGGTTGTGCCATCGTGCACCGAGATGCCATCGGCAACCCGCTGCGCTGATCGAATTGCCGGGTGCGCCCACGCCAGGTGGCTTGCAGATCACGGATTGACTTGGCGATCGGCGGTTCGATTGCTACTATCAGTTTCATGACGGTTCTTTCTGAGGGCGCCAGCCCACCGACCCGGCTCTTGTTGCGGCTGCCATTGCTGACCTTGCAGCTCCTGTGGCGTTTCTGGCCGCAGTTGATGGCGCTCTGGTTACTTGGACTGATCGGAAACGCACTTCTCAATGAAGCTGCCGTGATGATCGGCCGGCTCAATGCGTTGGCGGGTCTGTCCACACTGGCTCTTGTCGTTCTGCTCAAATTGGTGATCATCGTCGGGCTGTTCGAAACTGTACGACCCGGATTGCCGGCACTTGATGCTGCATCGCACGTTGCGGCTGCTCGACCGGAAGCTGGAACTGGCGAAGAGGTCACGAAGCCTGGCTTTACGTCGATACTGGCACTGACACTTGTGCCGTTCTTCGCTTATTACGCAGCCTGGGGTTTTTTGGGCGATACGGTCCGGGAATATTCCCGACTGTCGCTCGACCTGATGTTGGCCGGAGAGGGGTACACGCCGCTGAAATTCGGCAGCAGCGCATGGCTGCTCATTTCGGTCGCTGTTGCCTGGGCCGTTCGACGTTTCGCAAAATTCATGCATGAGCGATCGAAGGCTCCGATCTGGGCGATCATCATTGTGGTTTGCGAGGCGAACTGGGCATTTATCGGTCTCTACGTCATATCCACCTGGGAGGGCGATATTCGCTCCTGGGTCGCCAAGTTTCCCGAAACGGTCGGACATTTCCTCGGCTTTCTCAATCCGGTTGGTGACGCCGCCGCGGCCACCGTCTTCCCACCGACTGCGGAAGCCGCTTCAATGTCCTTTTCCAAGCAAATGCGTGGGCTTTTCCTGTATGCGCTCTATCCTGTCGTTTGGCTAACTCTTGCCGCCCTGGTCTACGGCTATGACATCAATGGCGAACGCCCGCTGGCGGAGGGCCGCATGGCGCGCGCCGTTTCCCGCTGGGAGGCTCTGCCGAAGGCGATACGTGACTTCATCTCGCACTTTATCGCGGGAACGGCAAAACGCTATCGCGCCTTGGCGGAAGGGGTTGGCCTGACCCTGAATTCCGGCGTGGGCCTGACGCTTAGCGTCATTCTGCTTTATCGGGCCTTGGATTGGGGGGCGGCATGGGCCTGGTATTGCCTATCCCGATTGATTGGTCCCTACGAGCTGCCTTTGTGGCAGATGATTGCGCAGGCCATCTCGCTATGCTTTGGTAGCCCGAGTTCACCGGGCGATGGCATTCTCGTCATGCCGATCAAGATTTGCCTGCTTGCTGCTGCGCTGGAGATCGGGTTTGCGCAAGGACGGCAATGGAGACGAAGCGGCAACTGACGTCTGGAGTTGCGGGATGACGTTGGCTCCGATGGAGCTAATCCCTCAATCTGCTCTGGAATCAACCTGGCAAAGCAGAATGGCGTTCGCAATCCGCTCATCCTTTTCTGTGTGACGCTAGTGCAATGCTAATGGAAAAGAGATCGCATTCGGTCTTGTCGACGCGAAACTGAGCGATATCGACAAAGATGGGATCACATCGGCCGGCACCACGAACTTTTCCTCGATCAGAGTGCTTGCTCCCTTGGCGGGAGGCTTACGGGATGCCGCACCACATCCGTCGATCGGCGTTGCGTGCGGATCGAGATCGCGGCTGATGTTGTCGGACAGAATGAAGTTGAGCGGCAGCCACCGCCGTCCGCTTGGATCCGTGAGCGTCAGTTCGCACTCGCTCCACGCGCCGCCGATCTCTTCTTTAGCTTGGGCGTTCATCTGCAGGATCAAGAGCCGCATTTGCCCCGGGAAGGTGATCTTCGTGTCGCGGCCGTCACCGATCACTCTTGTCTGGTTGATGGACCACAAGGCTTTGGCATAAAGCTGTCCGTCGACGCTGCCATGTACCCATACCTCGTTCCGCCGGAGATATTCCTTGGCATTGCGCCAGGCGTCGATCGCGTAATCACCTGCCAAGAGGAAGGGCAGGCTCACCAAGGATACCAACCATAGTCGTCGCTCCCGTCTAGATGCCATTGTCACCAATCTCCGCCCGATCACGCATTTCAATGACGCTCTGATCGAGTTTGACGTGAATTTCAGCGTCCAATTGCGGTGAGGGCTGTTTGGAAACGATCAATGTCATGTCATGCGCATCGTCTTCCGGCATTTCGAATATGATGATGCCCGTGCTCGACAACCCTGGCTGCAGTGTCTTGGTCGATACGAGACGGGGCGCGCCATCCGCTCGATGGCTTTGTTGATAGAGGCGTCCGGACGCGCCCTGGATCGCCGCAGCCTGGATCGTCATCGTTTCCCGCTTCGTCTGAAGCTCGACGCTGGCAATTACCCAGACCCCCTCGCTCTGTCGCTCGATTTGCTTTCCGTAGCGCGTGAAAGCGAGCATCTTGGCGCGTATGATCTTGTCGACCTTGCTGCTGAACGTCCTGCTCGACACGGTGTCCTTCTGCTGGCCCGCCCTGATGATCGGTCCCGTCAGAATGGCGTAGCTTGGTGTCGTCGATTGCAGGAAGGCCAGTATCAGCGCACTGAGGCCGATCAGCAGCAGGGAAAAGAGCAGCCGTATCAAGGGGGCGCTCCTTCGACGGCGGGAGCAATCGGCAGATCGACACGCGCTTTGTTCGTGGGATTGAACCACCCGGGCGCGGCATAGAGATTGTCCTTGGGTTTATATGTCGTTGCGACGACGGTCACTTTCAGGATCTTGGGCAAGGCTTGCGCCGCCGGCAGCTCCCAAACTGCCTGAACGGCTTCGGGCATCATCGGCTGGAGATCCCAAAGCAGCTCGCGATCCCGCACGAGATAGAATTGCGGCATGGGCGCGTTCGGAATGTTGTCGAGTTTAATGGCGTCGCGATAAAGGTTTGAACTCTCTGCAGTCAGGTTTTCAAGCGTTAGATCGACTATCAGTGCTTTCTTGCCATCAGAGACGCGTAACCCATCCGTTGTCCTGGCAGCCAGACTGGCGGAATTGAGTGTCACTTTCCATTGACCGCTATCGAGGGCGGCGCCAACCGCTGCCTGCGGCACCTCTTCTCCCGTGCGCGTCTCATAGATCGATAGTCCCAGCGACAGGGCACCCGCCAGAAGGCCGCCAATTCCGGCGGCAATGCGCGTGTAGAGCGCCTTATTGGTTTTCCTGATGATCGATTGCTTCATCGGCGGATTCAATTGGAACTGGTATTTGTCGCCAGGAATCGAACTTCAGCCTGGCGACAATTCCTATGTGGTACATGCTTGCGATACGGCAAGGGTGGAGGCTACAATCCGGTCAAACGAAGACGTTGTCGGCACGTTGCAGCCACGGGAGGCTATGTGACCTTCAGCAACGCAATTGTTTCGCTATTCCCAGGAAATTCTAATTACACGGGCAAGAAAGGGCTTGTGTCGCGGCTGCGTGGTCGTTGCTAGGCGCAACTATGTCATGAGGCTCGTATCAACAAGACGCTTCAGATGATGGCGGAGCGTTGACGCCACGATATCGCGCTTTCCCCGCATGTCGCCTGGAAGCGGCCCATGGTCTTCCGTCAGGCGCGCGCAATAGTTGGCGCCCGTTCGGACGGGTTTTCGAGGATTTCGAGCTGGGTGGCGGGCATGTCGGCAAGCGTCGAAATGGCCTTCACCCGATCAGATCAAGCGCGCAGCCTACGACTTAACGTGCGGTATAGCGTGCCTTGATCCTTGCCGCGGCGATCATCTTGACTATGGTCGCCTCGTCGCTGGCAAGGCTCAAATCCGAGAGCATGATGGGTTTGGCGAATTCGATCTCAAGGGAAAAGAATCCAGTCGGGTGCGGGATGTCTTGGATGAAACGGATGAGGGCCTGGCGCGACTCCCCATCAATCTGCGTCTCTGGCGTAGCCGTCAGCGAGGCTATGGCTCGCGTCTTGGCGCCTTCCACCTGAGGCTCTATTTCGGGCTGGTCGTCGCCCGGTTTGCTGAAATAGAGCAACGAGGCGCTTGCCATCGGACCGACCAGAGCTTCGAACAGACCTTGATTGTCGAGTCTCAGCCGGAGGCGCGATAATCCGATGTGACCGGAGGTTAGCAGGGCCTGCGGCGTCGTGTTCTTGTCTGTCACCAGATCCGCGGACACGGACATGAGCCCGGTCCGCACGCTGGTAACCTGAAGGTCCTGTACTTCCAAGCGCCCGTCGGCCGGAAACCAGTGATAGGCGGCCGTGACGTCCATCGGCCACTGCTGAAGCTTGGTGATGTAATTTGTAACCGGGCTTGAGGTGTGAAACCGCCAGGTAAGGCCTTCGATGGCCAGCCGGCCCCAGGTCGGGACGGTGGACATATCCTTCTTGATCCCGGCGAAATTATCCGCCTCGATCTCTGCCCTCTTGAATACCCAGGTCTGATAGCTTGAGGTTTCGATTGCTCCCCCGGTCATCACGCAGCCGTTGGGGCGATCATCTATTTGGGCATCGTCGCCGAGCTTGACCCCGTAATTGTCGAGCAGGACGGTGCATTTTGGTTTGGATGGATCGGTCGGGGCGGCATCGGCAAAAGTGGAGCCGAGGACAATCAGAACGGCTATTGCAAGAATGGAAAGGCGCATGATCGGAGAGCGGTCCATTTTGTTTGTTTCATCCAGTCTAACGGGACTTTCGGCCGGCAGCTCGATGTTCATTGCTTTGCCGGCTGGCGCGGGTTTGCCTTGAGCCGGCTCGCGGCCTCGCAGGATTGAAGCGCCCACGACAGCAGAAATAATCCGATGACGTCATAGGGACATACCTGCTAACCGTCAAATGACGATGCCGGCGACTTCAGCTTGCCTTCAAGGGCAGATCGTTACGAATTCTAAGATGATCGGTTGGACCGCGCAGACTTTTTCGACTGCACTTCGCGCAGCTTGCGACATTCAGGCGGTTGATGTTGTCCGCGCCTGCAGACAATGTAGACCAAGACCAAACATGGGGCAGGGTATCGCCGATGGGGTGGGAAGCACTGAGGCAATGGGATGAAAGTGCGGTCCGCATCGAACCACTCGCCGGCGGAGTTGCCAATGATGTTTGGAGCGTTCGCGTCCGCGGGCAGATCGCCGTTGGCCGCCTGGGATCCAGGAGCGACGCTGACCTTGCATGGGAGGCGGAGCTGCTCCAATACCTCGACCGTCAAGGTATGACCGTTCCGGTGCCGATCCCGACGACTGACGGCAGGCTCTTCGCGGACGGTCTGGTGGTGATGAAATACATGGAGGGCGGTTCGCCAGAGACGGCGGCGGACTGGCGTCGCGTTGCCGATACGCTCCGTGAACTGCATCGGTTGACGCTGGGCTGGCCGCAACGCCCGGGCTGGCGATCGTCGACGGACCTTCTGCATGCCGACAGTGGAACGAGGGTCAACCTTGCGGCGATGCCGGCTGAAGGTGTTCGTCGATGCCGCGCCGCATGGGCGCGACTCGTCGGGCGTCAGACATGCGTTGTCCACGGAAACCCCAACAATTCTCACAATATCCGCATGACCGCAGATCGCGTGGCCTTGATTGACTGGGACGAGTCGCATGTCGATGTCCCCGACCTTGACCTGGTCTTGCCCAACAACGCGGCTGGCCTTGACGACGTCGCCTACGATATCGCCGAACAAGCCTCAGCGGCATGGGAGGCTGCTGTCTGCTGGAAGGACGATTACGCGGTGAGGCGGCTTGCGCAGGTCCGCACGGTCTGACGCAGACCGGCGACGTCACGCAATGTCTTCCCTTAGTAATTGCTTAGCTTGATGGTCTGATTGCGATCGATCGAAAGTCTGTCAGACCTCAACGATAACCCCGATTGCGATGATCGCCAGGACCAGGGCGGCAATCATCGCGTAGATCCAGTCACGCTCACGCAGGAAAATCGCCAGCATCAGACCCACGCGAGTAATGGGCAGGAGAATGAAGACGGCGACCCCCAGTTTCACGAGGTCGTGGCCGGTAAGCGGCAGCAGGAGTGGGAATTGTAGTGGAACAACGCCCAGGAGCATACCGGCTGCAACCAGCGCGGACGCGAACCACGTACCATACCACAGCAGTGCAGCAACGATCTGCTCTCGACGGGCAAAACTATCGGGGGACGGGATCATGCTGACGCTCCCAAAAGATGGATCCCGAAGGCGCTCAGGCACATTTGAACCGCCAACAGAACCAGAATAACCACGAAAAACATGCGCAGCTTCTCGGCCGGAAGCCACATCAACATGCGTGCGCCAACGAGTGCGCCGACAACGGAGCCAAGCGCGATGGGTCCGGCAATTCCGATATCGATGTCGCCGCGCATGAAATACGCCGCGGCGCTTGCAGAGGCCGTCACTCCGATCATGAAGTTCGACGTGGCAGATGAAACCTTGATGGGAAGCCGCAGGGCCGTATCCATCGCAGGGATCTTCAGGACGCCGGAGCCTATTCCCAAAAGCGCCGAGACCAACCCGGCCCCGTACATCAGCATCAATGCGAGCGGGATGCGGCCAACCTCATAGGGTATTGCCTCTCCTGTCGTCTTGTCCGGGAAACTCGAATGCAATCGCAGAACAGTCGCCCAGGCTTTCCTATCCGGCGTGCCCGCGTCCATCGTCTCGTGCCGCCGTGCGAGCATTTGTTTTGCGGAGAGCACCAGGATCGCCGCAAAGAGACCGTAGAGAAACGATGTGGATACGATCCCGATGACAAACACACCGGTCACCGCCCCAAGGGTTGTCGCCGTTTCAAGGACGATGGCGAGCCGGATATTGGTCAGCCTGCCCTTCAGGAAAGGAGCTGCGCTGCCACATGAGCAGGCGATCACCGAAACGATGCTCGCTCCGACAGCGGTATGAATATTCACGCCGAAAAGTAATGTAAGAAGGGGCACAATGAAGATGCCGCTGGCCATGCCGAGCACCCCACCCAGGGCACTTGCTCCGAAAGCGGCAATGAACAGCCACAATATTTCCATTTGCCTTCCTTCCGCCTCGCCGAGTTCGCTGCAAAAGCCGAGCCTGCCGGCGATGAGATTGATTCGATTTGCGCAAGTTTAAGGCTGCGGCCGGACGTATACAGCCTGTCGGGGTTCACAAAGCGAGCATCTTAGGTCGCCGCACCGCTGTAACTTCGAGTGAACTGGGCATGCTCCAGAACGTCTGCCAGTCGCTTTGTCGCGATATCCGCCTCCGCGGCCGTCAGCCCGGAGAAACCCAACAGCAGCCGTGGTTCCGGCGAGGCCGAGACATGCATCGGCGAGACCGGAATGACGACAACGCCACCCTTCAGCGCAGCTTCGGCCAGTGCCTGGTCATCCGTCCATGTGCCGGTGCTTCTGACGGTGAAATGAATGCCCTGTTCAGGCACCTGGGCGATCAGGTGAGCCGAGAGCCGCTCTTTCAGGAGGAAGGCGAGATTATCACGAGAGGCACGGTAGCTTTCGCGCAGGCGGCGCAGATGGGCCGGGAAATAGCCCTCATTGAGAAAATCGGCGACGACGAGCTGGTGGAGTGGTGCCGGGAAGCGGTCGATGATCGGCCGCACTGCACGGAAGGCAGCAACGAGATCGTCGGGAACGATCAAATAGCCGACGCGGAACCCCGGCAGCAGCGCCTTGCTGAAGGTGCCGGCATAGATGACGCGCCGTGTCGTATCGAGACCCTGCAGCGACGCGATCGGATGGCCGTCATAGCGGAATTCGCTGTCGTAGTCGTCCTCAATGATCCAGCTGCCGCGGGCCTGCGCAAAAGCGAGGAGCTCCAGCCGACGCGTCAGCGGCAATGCTGAACCCGAAGGATACTGATGGGAAGGCGTGACGTAGATCGCCGCCGGCGCCGGGCCGTCGTGGAGAGACAGTCGCTCGGTGATCAGCCCTTCTCGATCGACAGGCAGGCCGGTGATCACAGCGCCGTTCAAGAGGAAAGCGAGCCGTGCCGGCGGATAGCAGGGATCCTCGATCATCACGCTTTCGCCGGGCGACACGAGCACGCGGATGGCGAAATCCAGCGCCTGCTGGGTACCCGAGGTGATGAAGATCTGTGAGGGATCGCAGCGCACGCCGCGCGAAGCGGCAAGATGGGCTGACACGGCCTGGCGCAATGGAAGCTCGCCCTGCGGATCGCGGTAGCGGTCTCTGGCATAATTAATATGACGGTGGGCAAGCCGCTTCAGGAGCCCGGCGGTGCGTTCGTCATGGATCACCCGACCGGTGGCAAAGGCGACCTGGGCCGGTGGCGAAAGATCCGTCCGCATTGCCAGCCGCGCCGCTGTGGAAATACCGCGCCGCGCACTGTCGTCAGCCGGCTCGCGCGTGCCGCCGCTCCCGATTGGCATCGGCGGGAGGCCAGAGGAGACATAGGTGCCGGAACCATGCCGCCCCTCTGCGTAGCCTTCGGCGATCAGCATCTCATAGGCCTCGGCGATCAGCCCGCGCGACAGGGACCATTCGCCCGCTGCTGTTCGTGTCGAGGGCAGTCGGTGGTCTGGCTGCAGCGTTCCGGCGACGATGCCGTCGCGCAGTTGCAAATAGAGCTGGCGCACGGCGGGAACGGATGAGGACGCGTCAATCTCAGGCTGAAAACTGGCTGCCGCGCTTTCACGGCGAAGGGTTCTGGCGCTGGTCTGGCGGGGCGAAGTGGCTTGCATCGTCGACTCAAAGTGGCTCTGGAAATTACTACAGTATTGATTTTTACTGAGCCACTTTCAACCTTTACCCGGAAATAGCCATGCGCCAGTCTGCTGCACCCTTCCTCTTCACCGGCACCATGCTCGCTGCGGCAGGCTATGGTGCGACCTTCCTGCTCTCGGCCTATTACCGCGCCCATGGCGGTAGCGATGTCGATACCGGGTTGACGCTTGGCGCCGCCATGGCGGGAACCTTTACCGGCGTGCCGCTCGTCGGCTGGCTTTCGGGGCGGATCGATGCGGCGCGCATGAGCGCCATTGCCTGCGCCGCCGTGGCGCTCGGGTTTCTGCTGCTTGCCTTCGCCGGAGCACGCAGTCTCGGCCTGCCACTTGTCTCCGGCTTCCTGATCGGGCTCGGCTGGGGAATGTTCTACATCGGCGCACCGATGGCACTTTCCGAGCGCGTCAGCGACGCCGATCGCGGCTTCTGGTTCACCCGCTTCGGCGCCTTCCAGATGGCGGGTATCGGTGGTGGTCCTGTCGTGCTCAATCTGGTATTGACGCAGGCGGGGTTCTCGGTCGGGACCACCTTCACGCTGGTCGGCGCCGCATGCCTTGTCGCTTGCGTCCTGCTCTGGATCTTCGGCTCAATGGCGCCGGGCGTGGCGCGAACGGCTACATTCCGCCCCTGGGTGCGCGATATCGGCGTGATCGCCCGCAGCGCCTCTATCCGACCGATCCTGATGGTTGCGCTCGGCGCCTGCGTCTTCTCTGGCCTTCTGACCTTTCAGTCATCGCTGGTCGAAGGCACGACCGCCACGGCCTCAACCTTCTTCGCTGTCTATGCCATCACCGTCGTTGCCGCCCGGTTGGCGCTAGCGCGCCTCTTGGCAACGCTGCCGCAGACGCAGCTTGCCTGCGCTCTCTTGACCTCGATGTGCCTGGGCGTCGCCGCCATGTTCGGCATCGGTATCCATCCAGCCTTTCAGATCCTCTCAGCGATCCTCACCGGCATCGGCTACGGTCTCGTCTATTCGGTCATCCAGACCTGGGCCGTCAACGACACCGAAGCTCGCTACCGCCATGCGGCGCTGACCTGGTTCGCCATGTCCTATTTCGTGGGTATCTTCGGCTTCCCTGCCGTGGGCGGCTGGGTGCTCGTCCATCTGGGCCGGGATATCTTTCTCTTCATCATGCTCGCCGCAGCGCTGGCCGAGCTCGCCATCGCGGTAAGTATCGGTGGCAAAGTGAATGCGAGCAAACGTGAAATGAGACGCGCGCGTTCCTGAAATGCGTTGCCCCAAACGACGTTCTTCGAAGGCAGCGATATGACGAGCAGTTTCGTTGCAGACAGCGTGAAGGGGAGTGATTTTGCCCCATGGCAGCTTGCGCGTTGCTTCAGGTGTCCGATGGAGCATGGAAGCGATATTGGCGAAGGAAAAGCCGAGAGATCATGTGGGGCGAAGCCTACCCGCTTTGCCTGTGGCAAAGTCTCAAGACACCTTCGAGGGCAAAGCCGACCTGTTTCGAGAGGTGGACGTCTTGTTCAGCCTCGCTCTCGTCGATGGCCACCGTGCGGGCATGGCAGGCACCGGCCGTACTGCCGAATATTCAGTATGCTGTAGCTTGGAGCCGCGAACGGCTTAGCTCCTGCGCTATGTTGAATTGCTCAGGGCAATTCGGAACAGCGACCGGGCTGGCATATTGCGCGACTGCAAATGGCATGTGCGCCGACAAAACGACAGCCTGGCTAATCTTGGCCAGGCTGTCGCATGCGCCTTGTTACAGCACGCTAACGTTTTCGGCTTTCGACTTGCCGGTCTTGCGGTCCTGGCCGACTTCGAAGCTGACCTGGTCACCCTCCTTGAGCGAGCCGCCGCGCTGCAAGGCCGACACGTGAACGAAGACATCCTGTCCGCCATTCGACGGAGTGATGAAGCCAAATCCCTTGTCTTCGTTGAAAAATTTTACGGTACCTGTAGGCATGACTTTTCCTTTTAGATTTTCATAGCCGTTTTATCTCGACAGATGTTTCTATAGCGCGATCGCGGTGTCTATCAATCGGCGCAACCGGAATTGGCGGGCATTTTTGGCAAATCTCCCGCTTCCTGGAATGCTTTCAAGCTCTCGCGACGGTTTCAAAGCAGCAATTCGACGACCAAAAAGTGTTTCTGGCTGTTTCATCCGACGCACAGCCCGGGTGTTTGCCTGGACGATCGGCCACACTGGGCCCGAGATTGGAACAGCTTGGAGCGCTAATCCCATCAATGTTGACAATAGGCAGCTGCAAAGCCTGGAGAGTTCGAATCTTTGGCAGAATGCGTTGCGCGCCGGCACGACATTGCGCGCCAAAATTCCGATGTTTTCATTATCACCGGCACAAACTGAACAAGGAACTCGGAACCGCTCGAGAAGCTTCCGACATGTGGGATTTCGGCGGCGTACGGATCGGACAATCGCAACAGACGGTCGCTATAGCTTAGCACTTGAACAAACCTCGTATAATGTTCATAATAATATGAAGTTTCGACAAGGGCGAGTTTGCTTCGAGTTCGTCGCTGTCCGACCAGACATTGAGAGGCACGATTGAGAGGGCATTATGCAGCGCCTACAACGCCTTGCAAAAGGCAGCTTGCCCCGTAAGAACCTGGAGACGCTTAAGCGGGTATTTGATCAGGTGGAGAGAGAAGCTCGCTTCGATTTTGACGAGCATCGTCGCGACCGCTTGGCTACGCGACTGATTTGGCTGTTTCGATGCGGCTTGGTCAATCCTTCCCATCTGGAGAAGATTGCTATGCTTTGGGAGTTGACCGACGATCAGCTCGGCAAATCGAGGGCAGGCCATAAGACGAAACCGTCGCTTCCAGGGTTCGGTGAGCCATGATGCAGCCGCTTGATCGCCCCTTGTCTCGCGGCCGGCAAGGCTTCGTTCGCGCGTTCTAAGATCAAATTTCCCGCCCCGCCGCACGCTCTCGACGCATATTACCGTTGCTCGGCATCATCATAAACGCGGCGATTTTCTTCTATCCTGGACAAGTTGTCCATGAGCCAAGAGTTGATGCCCTCCAAGGCGCGTAACATTCCAGATCCCATCTCGGTCAGTTCGTATTCGACCCGCGGCGGGACCTCCGGAAAGTAATGGCGCGCAACAAGGCCATCTCGCTCCAGATTTCGCAGCGCCAAGGTCAGCATACGCTGTGTAACCCCGTCAATTTCTTTCTTGAGCGCGGAGAAGCGAAGCTTTTTTCCGCTCGCAAGTGAGAGACGCCAAAGGACTTGAACGGTCCATTTGTCTCCCAGACGTCCGCAAATACCATTCGACGGCAATGGGCTGAAACCGCGCGCGTCTTCAGGCTGTTGGTCCAATGTAGCAACGACGACTGATTCCAAAGCGTATCATCCTTGTGCCTGAGGCTACGAAATGTGCTGTCTTCCGATGCAATTCAATTCGTATATATGGATAGCCCTTGTTCCGAACGAGGGTATCCCATGATAAATCATAGACGTCCGATCCTGGTATTGGGAGCGACCGGCCGGCAAGGCGGATCGGTCGCCAAGGCACTCCTAAAAGCGCGCTGGAATGTTCGTGCTCTTGTTCGCGACCCCGCGCAACCGGTATCGACAGCATTGCGCGGCCAAGGTGTCGACCTGATACGCGGATCCCTGGATGACGTTGACGCAATGGCTACCGCCATGACGGGTGTTCATGGTGTCTTCAGTGTCTTGCCATCCAACCTGCCGGCCGAGGACGAGGTCCGATATGGAACTGCCATCGCCGATTTGGCTGCAGAGAGCCACGTCGATCACTTCATCTATTCCTCCGGCGCCAGCGTCGGTAACGAGCTGACCGGGGTTCCGCGCTTCGACGCCAAGCCCCACATTGAGGCCCATGTTCGCAAGCTGGCGTTGGCCGCAACCATTGTGCGGCCGCTAATCTTTATGGAAATGCTCGTTCGCCCCGGCTTCGGCCTGGAATACGGCCGACTGACGTCTCTGATCCGACCGGATCACTCGATGCAATTGATCGCCGTCGACGACATCGGCAAGATTGTCGCCGCACTGTTTGCAGACAAGTCGCGCTTCTCTGGGATTACAATGAGAATTGCCGGCGACCGGGTTACCGGGCACGATTTGCAAACTGCCTTCTCGGAAGTTGCCGGAAACCCCATTACCTATGCACGGTTTTCGGATGAGGTATTGGCGGCCAATGCCGATCTCGCCCATATGGCGTCCAGCCTGGAGAGCGGGCCGCTTGCTGAACCTGCCGATCTGAATCTGATGCGCGAGCTCAATCCGGAACTGCTCTCGTTCAGGTCCTGGCTTGCCAGCCGCGACCGCGAGGTGCTTGATGCCGTGTTCGGAAGGAATAGCGAAGTGGATCATTCTGGCGGGCTTTGCAGGTGATGGGCGCTTGGTGTCCACATCAGACAAAGCGAGCGAGATTTGCGCAAAGCAGTTTTCTCTCCCTTGGCGCGCTGATTGGCACCGAAGTTGAACGCGGAACCATTCGACCTGGCGCCACCTTGGCGGCACTGGGTATAGAAGTGCAATTGCAGGCCGTAAACGCGGGCAGGGGCCTAGGCCCATTCTGAGGCGGGCGTGATGTCCATTGGTCGATAGGCCGAATCCCGCACCCGTCTTGGAAGCAGCGCGAACCGCCGTAGATTGGCGGCACCATATCTTCGACAGCGGATGAACCGTTTCACGTCATCATCGCTCATTGACGTGGACGCGCTTCACCACAATAAGGTCAAGCCGAAAAATGTGGTAAGCGCCACCAGAACAACAACAGGAGCGTATCAATGAGCGAACTGACCGTAGAAGATGCAATCAACCGCATTTATGAATCGCTCCAGGCGGACAATGCTGACATCGACTTGCATGTCGCGAACCTCAAGGCAGCTTTGATGCGGGCCGGCTTGAAGGAAGCCCTGTTCGATCCGGCTCGGCTCGTGCAAAACAACCGTTCTGGCCGGAAGCTAATGCAGGCATATTTTCGGCAGCGCGGTGTGACGGTGAAATTCATCGCTTCTTGATGGTTTCATAGATGACGCGATCGGCTGGTAGTCGCTTCCAATGATCCAGCCGATTGTCGGTTATAAGCGCCAACGCCTTGCACGATATTGCGTCGCTTTCTGGCTTTGACGTCATTGCACCTGGATCCCACAGTTTAATGGGAAAATGCAATGCTTGCCGAGCACATCCAATTTAGTTCCATAATACAGATTATCTGCTTTTAACATACGGCTTCGGTGGGTTCAAGGATGAAGTGCGACTTGCAAATGATACCAATGGGTTGTCACTCGCAAGGAAGACGCAATGGAACGCACCTACTCCCACATCGATCTGGATGAACGACGCAAGATTGCCCGCTGGCG